>NZ_JALEGG010000057.1 GCF_022763525.1 Acidovorax sp. | reverse complement strand
TGGTTCGTCGTGCAATCGGGCCTGCCTGCGCTGCAAGTGGTCTTTTGGCGCTGCGCTTTCGGCGCCGTGGCGCTGGGCCTGGTGTGCTGGGCCATGGGGCTGCTGCGCGGCATGCTGACCTGGCGCACCGCGCTGTGGGCCGCACTCGGCGGGGTGGCCATCGTCACCAACTGGCTGCTGCTGTTCGGCGCCTATTCGCATGCATCCATCTCCATCGCCACGGCCGTCTACAACACGCAGCCGTTCATGCTCGTGGTCTTCGGCGCCCTGCTGTTCGGCGAGCGGGTCACGCTGTCCAAGCTGGGCTGGCTGGCCACGGCGTTCGCCGGCATGCTGCTCATCGTGCAAGCCAAACCGGGCGCGGGCACACCCGGCAGCGACTACACGGTGGGCATTGCCATGGCGCTGGGCGCGGCGTTCTTCTGGGCCGTGGCGTCAGTAGTCGCCAAGCGGCTCACGGGCACGCCGCCGCACCTGATCGCGCTGGTTCAGGTGGCCGTGGGGGTGCTGATGCTCGCACCCTTTGCCCAGCTCGGCACGCCCCCGCAAGGCACATCCACCTGGTTGATTCTGCTAACCCTGGGTGTTGTGCACACCGGGCTCATGTACATCCTTCTGTATGGCGCGGTGCAGAAATTGCCCACCTACCTGCAGGGCGCGCTGTCGTTCATCTACCCGGTGGTGGCAATTGGCGTGGACTTCGTGGCGTTTGGCCACCGGCTGCAGCCAGCCCAGTGGGCGGGCGCGGCAGCCATCCTGCTGGCCGCCGCAGCCATGAACCGCCAGGCCCTTGGCCGCGACCAGCGTGCTTCGCCAACGAGCGCCACCCCAGCGATCGCGACGGGCAGCAAACCACGGTAGCCAGCTCCCCCGGCGGTCTCGCCTTCCCCGCTTTCGCTGGCCGTTCCCACGGTTTTTTGGCGCGCCGCGGCGCTCTTCATCCCCACTTAATCTGGGCCACGTCCAATGCAGTTCGTGGGCAGTCAGTCCACATGTTTCAACCCACTGACACCAGCATTCACCATGAAACTGCACCTCGCCGCTCTCGTTCTCGCCCTTGGGTCTGGCGCCGCATTTGCCGGACCGACCTGCAATGTGCCCGAAGAAAAATGGATGAAAGAAGCCGACTTCAAGGCTTCCATGGAAAAGCAGGGCTACCAGATCCGCACGTTCAAGGTGAGCAAGGGCAAGTGCTATGAAATCTACGGCCTGGACAAGGCAGGCAAGAAGGTCGAGATCTATTTCGACCCTGCCACGGGCGCCGAACTCGAACGCAAGTGACGCCTGCGGCCCCTCCCGACGCCTCTGTCCAGCAGCCGCCCATCATGAAAACCGAGTCCCCGGCCACCCCACCGCCCGCTGTGCGGGTGTGGGATCCTTTTGTCCGCATCTTTCACTGGGGCCTGGTGACCTGCGTCGTCCTCAACCAGTTTGTGCTGGAGGAAGGGAAAACAGCGCACGAATGGGCCGGCTACACCGCCAGCGCCCTGGTGCTGGCGCGGCTGATATGGGGGTTTGTGGGCAGTCGGCATGCCCGGTTCAGTGACTTCTTTCCCACCCCCAGCCGACTGGCCGCGCATGCGCGCGCGCTTCGCAATGGCGAGCATCCGGTCTACCTGGGCCACAACCCTCTCGGGGCGCTGATGATGCTGGCCTTGATGGCCACCGTTCTGGCCCTGGGCGTGACAGGGTGGATGCAAACCACCGACACGTTCTTTGGCGAGGAATGGCTCATGGAGCTGCACGAAGTGCTGGCCCACGGGCTCTTGATTGCGGCAGGGTTGCACGCGGCGGCGGCCATCGTGATGGGGCGCGTGGAGCGGGTGCGGCTGGTGCGGGCCATGGTCACCGGCACCAAGCAGCACTTCTGAGAAATCTGGGCCGCATGCGACTGTTGCTGCTGGAAGACGATCAAACCTTGGGCGAAGGCTTGCGGGACTTTCTGCAGCACGACGGCTATCTGGTGGATTGGTGTACCGCCCTGGCGCAAGCCCGGGGCTTGGTGACCGAGCCCTATGACGCCTGGCTGCTGGACTGGAACCTGCCCGATGGCTCCGCACTGGACTGGCTGCGCAGCCTGCGAGCCAAGGGGGCCAAGACACCGGCCCTGGTGCTCACCGCGCGTGACATGCTCAGCGACCGCATCCACGGCCTGGACAGCGGGGCCGACGATTTTCTCGTCAAGCCCTTTGCGCCGGAAGAGCTGTGCGCCCGGCTGCGCGCGCTGTTCCGCCGCATGGCCGGCGGCGCGCCCTGCAAGGCGTTTGGTGCGGTGGAGGTGCTGCTGGCCGACAAGGAAGCACGGCTGCACGGCCAGCGGGTGGAGCTGACAGCGCGTGAATGGGCGGTGCTGGAGGCGCTGGTGTTGCGCGCCGGGCGCACGGTTTCCACGTCGGACCTGGAAGCCCTGGTACTGGGGCTGGAGAGCGAACTGGCCAGCAATGCGCTGCAGGTGCACATCTTCCATCTGCGCAGCAAGCTGGGCAAGGACCTGATCCAGACGGTCCGGGGCATGGGCTATCGCATTGACGCATCTCCCTGCGCGCAGGCCACCCTGACCACGGCCCGAGGGTAGGGCCATGGAGCTGCGCAGGGCCGCCTCCCAGCCGCCGTCCATCCGGGGACGGCTCGTCAAGTCGCTGCTGTGGATCTCCATCACGTTCGGCCTGCTGACTTCCGTGGTGGTGTGGTACGTGATCGCCCACGAGATGGGTGAACTCATGGACCAGGAACTGCGAGAGGCTGCTGAGATTTTTCACAGCGTCATGGCCGTTCAGCCTGATCTGGCCACCGATGGCCAAAGCGCCACCCACCACTTTGGCTATGAGGAGCACCTGGTCTGGCAGGTGGTGGACGCCTCGTCGGGCCGCGTGAGAAGCCGCTCGCACAAGGCCCCTGAACAGGCCTTGCAAGGCGCTCCCACCGAAGCGGTCGCCTGGACGCAAGACGGCCAATGGCGAGCCTTCACATCGGTTTTCAGCCAGCGCCCCGAGCAGTTTCTGGTGGTGGCGCAAAGCCGCAAAGAGCGGGACGAGGTGCACGGTGAAGTGGTCTGGTACACGCTGGTGGCGGCCCTGTCCATGGGCCTTCTGTCGGCCCTGCTGATGAACTGGCGGATTCGGCATGAGCTTCGCCCGCTGGCGGCCCTGGGCCACGGCGTGCAGCACTACGACCCCTTGCGTCCCGACACTGCTCCAACGGCCACGCCAAGACAGGAGCTGCTCCCCATCGAACACGCCATTGGCGACCTGGGACACCGGCTGGCGCAACGGATCATCAGCGAACGCGCTTTTACCGCCCACGCGGCCCACGCGCTGCGCACGCCCGTGGCGGGCATCGACGTGCAACTGGCCCTCGCAGTGCAGGAGGCGCCCGCCTCGATCCGGCCGCGGCTGGTTCGCGCGCGAGATGCTGCGGGCCGGCTCGGCAGGGTCATGCAAGCGTTGCTGGTGATGTTCCGCAGCGGCCTGGAGCCACAGCGCCAGGCTGTCGACCTGCGCCAGATCATGGATGCGCTGGCGTTTCACGACATGGCCATCTCCATCCGCCAGACGGCCCCAGTGACCGCCGACCCCGACCTGTTGGCCGCAGCCCTGCTGAACCTGCTGGACAACTCCCACCGCTTCCATGCGCATCAGGTCACGATCACCGCGCTGCAGGAGGGCAAAGACACCGTCTTGCGCGTGCAGGACGACGGCGTTGGCTGCTCGCCCCAAACCAAAGCCCGGTTGCAGCAGTCGCTGCAGCAGCAGGCCTACGGAGAAGGCAGTGCCATGGGTGGGCTGGGGCTGGTGCTGGCGGACTTGGTGGCCCGAGCACACGGGGGCCACGCCGCACTGCCAGACAGCGCCATGGGCTTCACCGTGGAACTGCGCTGGCCGGCCGACCTGTCGGCTAGCGCTGCTTCATGATCTGCCGCCCCTCCAGAATCCCTTGCAACGACACGAAAAAGAGAACCCCATGAGACACGCGCCAAAACCCAACAAACCCTTGCAGATTGCGCCCGTGTGCATCGCACTGTCCAGCCTGGCAACCACCTTGCACGTCCACGCCGAAGCGCCCATGCGCACCGACGACGCGGGGACGCTGACCCAAGGCGCCATGAAGGTCGAAAGCGTCTTCAGCCGCGATGGCAAGACCCGCAGCGCCGAATTGCTCTTGGGCGCAGGGCTCATGCCCCAGCTGGAGATGGAGGTGTCGCTGGCGCGTGGCAAAGACACGGCCATGAGCCCTTCCACCACCCTTCACGGGCTTGGCTAGGGAGTGAAGTGGGTGCCAGTCCAGAACGAACTGGGCTGGTCGGTGGGCGCGAGGTTCGACCTGGGGCACACCCGTGTGCATGACAACGCCACCCCGGAGCGTTTTACCGAGCGGGCTTCCGCCCTCACGGGCCTGGCCAGCTACCGGCTGGCCAATGCGCAGGTGCTGCACCTCAACCTCGGCCACAAAACGGTCAGATCGCAAGGCGCCCGCCACCGTACGACCACCTGGGCCGTGGGCTATGAAGTTCCGCTCACCGAACAACTGCAACTCACCTCCGAGGTGCATGGCGAGCAAAGGTCGCGCCCGGACAAGGCCGTGGGCCTGCGCTACACCATCCAGGACGGGCTCAAGGCGTCCGCCGCGGTGGGCCGTGGCAACGGCCGCACGTTCAGCCAGGTGGGAATGGCCTGGGAGTTCTAAGAGCCTGTTTACGATCTCCCAGGGGTCGCGCAG
>NZ_JALEGG010000056.1 GCF_022763525.1 Acidovorax sp. | reverse complement strand
TGCGTTCTCGGTGGGTGGCGGGCACGCCCGGCCCCCGGTCGCACACACGCACCTCGGCGTGGCCCTGGCGGCACTCGACCGCCAGCGTGATCTCGCCAGCGCTGTAGCGGCGGGCGTTTTCGAGCAGGTTGCGGATGGCGCGGCGCAGCAGCTTGGAAACGCCGCGCACATTCACCGAATCCGAACTCACGTCCAGGTCAGCATCCACGCGCGCGCACTCTTCGGCGGCCAGGCCGATCAGGTCCACGAGCTCCACGGTGCCTACGTCCGCTTCGCGGGCATCGAGGCGGCTGGCCAGCAGGATCTCGTCCACCAGCTGGTCCAGCTCGGCGATGTTGCGCAGAATCTCCTCGCGGAAGGCTGGCGAGGGTTGCTGCCCGCCCATCAGCTCCAGCCCCATGCGGATGCGAGTGAGGGGCGAGCGCAGCTCGTGCGATGCGTTGGCCAGCAGCGATTTGTGCGACTTGACCAGCGCCTCCACGCGCGCGGCGGCGGCATTGAACTGGCGTGCCAGGTCTGCCACCTCGTCCTGCCCACCCTCGGGCACGCGCACCGACAGGTCGCCCTCGCCAAACTTCTGCACGCTGCGCTGCAGCGCCTCCAGCCGCAGCGTGAGGCGGCGGATGATGGGGTACACGCCCAGTGCCACCGCCACGCCCACGATGCCCAGCAGCCACAGGAAGCCGAAGGGCGGGCGCGTCCAGAAAGCGGCATCGCCCTGCCGGGGGCCGCCCGGGCGGCCGGGGGCGCGCTCGCCGCGGGGCTGGCGCGGGGCCATCTGCAGTGTGAAAGTCTGGCCGGTGTCGGCTTCGATGCGGAACTCAGCCCCCTCGCCCGGCTCGCTGGGCTGGCGTGTGGCGAAGCCTCGCAGCACTTGGGTGCCGTTGGGATCGCGCAGCACCATCTCGCGCGAAGGCGGCACGAACGGCTGCACGTTCTGCGCTTTCTGCTCCTCGGCCATGCGCCAGGCCCAGCCCACGGTCAGGGTCAGCACGGCAATGCCACCCACCACGGCGAGCCAGATGCGAAGGTACAGGCGGCGGGAGAAGGGGGTGGAAAAGGACATTCAGCAAGGGGGTGGTGCGCGCCACGGCAAGGCGGCGCAGCGCCGGTCAGTCTTGTTGCTTTGCAAACACGTAGCCCACGCCGCGCACGGTGAGGATGCGGCGCGGGTTCTTAGCATCGGCCTCGATGGCGGCGCGGATGCGCCCCATGTGCACGTCGATGGAGCGGTCAAACGCCTCCAGCTCGCGACCCCGCACGGCCTCCATGATCTGGTCGCGCGTGAGCACGCGGCCCGCGCGCTCGGCCAGTGCGACCAGCAAGTCGAACTGGTAGGAGGTGAGGTCGGCCACCTGGCCGCCCACGGTCACGGTGCGCGCATCCCGGTCGATCTCCAGCGAGCCAAAGCGCAGCGCCTGCGTGGCGGGGGCCGCACCGCCATCGGTGCGGCGGCGCAGGATGGCGCGGATGCGCGCGAGGAGCTCGCGGGGTTCGAAGGGCTTGGGCAGGTAGTCGTCGGCACCCAGCTCCAGCCCGATGATGCGATCCATGGGGTCGCCCTTGGCGGTGAGCATGAGCACCGGAACCTGGGCCGCATTGCCCTGCAGCGATCGGATGCGACGGCACACTTCCAGGCCGTCCATATCGGGCAGCATGAGGTCCAGGATCACCAGGTCGGGCAGGGGCCCCGCGTCGGGTCCTTGCAGCCGGGCCAGGCCGCTTTTGCCGTCAGCGCAGTGCGTGACCTGCAAGCCCGACTGGCCCAGGTACTCACCCACCATCTCTGCGAGGCGGGCGTCGTCTTCGATCATCAGCAGTTGGGAGCTCATCGGCGCAGTGTAGTGGCAGGCTTGGAAAGGTGCCTCCATGCTCGCCCGCAGGCGTCTCCCCGTGTTGAAGCCTCCGTAAAGTTGCGGTAAACCGCTGCGGGGTGGCGGTGCGATGCAGCTATCTTTTTGATAGCTTGTCGCGCTTGTCTACTGGGCTCCGGGGGGCGTTTTGACGCGGGAGGCCAGCCACACCAGCACCAGCACCGGCAGCCCCAGCAGCGCCGTCGATGTGAAGAAGTGCGCGTAGCCGAACGCGTTCACGTAGTCGCCTGAGAAGCCGGCCACGAACTTCGGCAGCAGCAGCATCATGGAGCTGAACAGCGCGTACTGCGTGGCCGAATAACTCACATTGGTGAGGCTCGACAGGTAGGCGATGAAGGCGGCCGAGGCAATGCCACTGGCCAGGTTGTCGGCCGACACCACGGCGATCAGCGCCGTCACGTCGTGTCCGTGGCCTGCCAGCCACGCAAACAGCAGATTGCTCGCTGCGCTCAGGATCGCGCCCAGCATCAGGATGCGCATCACCCCAAAGCGCATCGACAGCACGCCGCCCACGAAGGCGCCGGCCAGCGTCATGATTACGCCGTAGATTTTGGTCACGGCGGCCACCTCGTCCTTGGTGAAGCCCATGTCCACGTAGAACGGATTGGCCATGATGCCCATCACCACGTCGCTGATGCGGTAGACGGCGATCAGCGCCAGGATCAGCACCGCGTGCCAGCCGTAGCGGCGCAAGAAGTCGGCGAACGGCTCCACCATGGCACCCCGGATCCACTCGGCGGCGTTCCTCGCCGGGGGCAGTTGCACCGGTGCGGGTTCGCGCGAGAACAGCACGGTGATCACGCCCACGGCCATCGACGCGGCCATGGCCAGGTAGGCCGCCTGCCAGGCGCCGTTCTGGTACGCGGCCGCGCCTTGCGCGAGGGCCTGGCCAACGGTGGGCGCAACCTCGGCGCGCGCGGCAATCCAGAGCACGCCCGCACCCGCCCAGATCATGGCCAGGCGGTAGCCCGTCTGGTACGAGGCCGCCAGCGCCGCCTGGTGGTCGGCGTCGGCGGATTCGATGCGGAAGGCGTCGAGCGCAATGTCCTGCGTGGCCGAGCCGAAGGCCACGGCCAGCGCGCACCACACGATGGGCCCCAGCGTCAGGCGCGGGTCGGCCAGCGCCATGCCCACCAGCCCTGCCACGATGAGGCCCTGCGACAGCAGCAGCCAGCTGCGGCGGCGACCCACCGCGCGAGTGAGCAGCGGGATGGGCATGCGGTCTACCAGCGGTGCCCACACCCACTTGAAGCCGTAGGCCAGGCCCACCCAGCTCAGGTAGCCAATGGTGCTGCGGTCGATGCCCGCCTCTCGCAGGCGAAACGAGAGCGTGCCCAGCACCAGGAGCAGCGGCAGCCCGGCGGAGAAGCCGAGGGTGAGCATGCGCAGGCTGGCAGGCTCCAGGTACACGCGCAGGGTCTGAAGCCAGGGGGTGCGCGGGGGCGCCGGGGTGGAGGTGTCTGACATGTTGGGGGTCAAGGTTTTGTCTATCATCGCCGAGACCCTTGCAGCAGGCCCGCCTGCCTCCATCTTTCATCTGTGCGGCGGGCCCGGGGTGTGGGGCATCAGCGCTGGCTATTATTTCCGCGCAGCCGCACCCCACGCGTGTCTTTGGTGTGTGCTGGGCGCCTTCTGGCTTTGGCCGGCCGTCCTTTCTTTTGCTTCAGGTGATTCTGGTATGTGCCTTCTGTGCCCCGCCCCTTCCCTTGCGCCCTCTTCGCCCTGGTCCGCGCGCCGGGCGTTCCTATTGGCGGCCGGCGCCAGTGCCGCTGCGCCGGTGCTGGCGCAGGTGGATGTGGGCTCTTCCTCCAGCCTGCGCAAGCTGGTGCCCGCCGAGGCGTTGGAGAACTCCGCCGCCCAGCAATACCAGCAGATGCTGCAGCAGGCCAAGGCCAAGCGTGCGCTGGCCCCCGACAACCACCCGCAGCTGCAGCGCCTGCACGCCATCGCCAAGCGGCTGATTCCATTCACCGGCCCGTGGAACGACCGCGCCCGGCAGTGGCGCTGGGAAGTCAACCTCATCGGCAGCCAGCAGATCAATGCGTTCTGCATGCCTGGCGGCAAGATCGCCTTCTATACCGGCATCCTCGACCAGCTCAAGCTCACCGACGATGAGGCCGCCATGATCATGGGCCACGAGATGGCCCACGCGCTGCGCGAGCATGCGCGCGAGCGCATCGCCAAGACGCAGGGGACCAACCTCGCCCTGCGCCTGGGATCGCAGCTGCTGGGTTTGGGCGACCTGGGCCAGGCAGCGGCGGGGCTGGGCGGGCAATTGCTCACCCTGCAATTCAGCCGGTCGGACGAGAGCGAAGCGGACTTGGTGGGCCTGGAACTGGCCGCGCGCGGCGGCTACGACCCTGCGGCCTCGGTCAGCCTGTGGAAGAAGATGGGCAATGCCAGCGGCAGCAAGCAGGGCGGCCTGGCATTCCTGTCCACCCATCCCTCAGGCCCCGCGCGCATCAAGGAGCTGGAGTTGAACGTGCCCAAGGTGCAAGGCCTGTACGAGGCGGCCCGGCGTGGCTAGTGAAGCCATTTGCTATTGAAATAATAGCTAATTACGCTTGATTGACAAGCGCTGCAGCCAGTTTTATGTACTATGGCCGCAGCAGTGTGTCAGCCCTTGCTCACGCAGTTGCGGCCGCCATGCTTGCTGGCGTACAGCGCACGGTCCGCGCGGGCGATGGCCGCCTGCAAATCCTCCTGTCCAGCCACAGAGGTCACGCCGAAGGACAGCGTGATGTGCAACGCCGGCTCCTTGCCCTCGGCTGGGCGCAGCGGCGTGGCCTCCACCGCGGCGCGGATGCGCTCGGCCGTGGCGCAGGCCGCATCCACGGTGCTCGCGGGCAGCAGGGCCAGGAATTCTTCGCCGCCCCAGCGGGCCAACACATCGCCATCGCGCAGGTTGCTGGCCAGAAGTTGCGCCACGCCCACCAGCACCCCATCGCCCGCGGCGTGGCCGTGCTGGTCGTTCACGCGCTTGAAATGGTCCACGTCGCACAGCATCAGCGCCATCGGGGCGCCGTCGCGCTGGCTGCGCGCCAGCGCGTGCGCGGTCAGCGACTCGAAGTGGCTGCGGTTGGACAGGCCCGTCAGCGGATCCAGCGTGGCCTGCTTGCGCAGGCGGCTTTCGGCCAGCAGCACGGTTCGCCGGTAGTAGGCCGACAGCGCGGCCGACATGGCGAACACCAGGCAGATGTGCACCCAGTTCACGATCTGCACCGCCCGCGCAGGCAGCGGATCCAAGGGGCCCAGGTGATCGCACAGAGCCTGCAGGCCCAGGTAGTAGCCCAGCAGCGCCAGCACCATGGGCGCGGCCATGCCACGCGTGTTGGCGATCACGATGGCCGGGATGAACATGAGCAGGTAGTAGTGGAAGCCGCTGTTCCATCCGATCAGCAGCGAACCCAGCGCCGAGTGGCCGATCACCTCGGCCCAGATCAGCAGCAGCCCCGCCTTGTTGTGCCGCCGCGCGATGAGCTGGTGCGCGCCCAGGTACATCGCGATGCTGATGGCGTTGACCACCGTGAGCGGCCATGAGCCCAGCCACCAGAACAGCGCGATGTAGCCCGCGTCGATGGCCGCCGCCGTGAGCGCCACTCGCCGCACCATGGCCCAGTAGGCCTTGCCCGCCAGGCTGGAGCCCCGGGGCACCAGCGCGAAGGCGCGGGGCACGCGCCGTGGCCGTTGGGGCACGGTCGGCGTTTCCACAGTCACCGGGGTGGCTGCGGAGGAATGCGCGGAGGCGGAAGGCTCCATGGCGGTAGGCCCCGGCGCAGGCGCCAGCACGGGCAGGCATTACAGATTGACACATTCTAGAAACCTGTCCGCCCGCCAACGGCGTGAACAGGGCGGCAGGACCTGCGCAATCCCGGCCTTCAAGCGGTCCCAGGCTGCTCGCAAAAGCTGGTGGGGATCTCAGGTGCCGCCCACATACGGGTTGCTTTTGCGCTCGCGCCCGAAAGTGCTCTCCGGCCCGTGGCCGGGGATGAACACCGTCTGATCCCCCATCGGCCACAGCCGCTCTGTGATGCTGTTGATGAGTTGCTGGTGGTTGCCCTGCGGGAAATCCGTGCGCCCGATGCTGCCGGCAAACAGCACATCGCCCACAAAGGCCCGGTCGATCTGCGGCGCGTGGAACACCACATGGCCGGGCGTGTGGCCCGGGCAATGCCGCACGTTCAAGGTTTCGTGACCGATCTGCACCGTGTCGCCATCGTGCAGCCAGCGCGTGGGTGTGAAGTGCTGCGCGGGCGGAAACCCGAACATCGCGCTTTGCTGCGGCAGCCCGTCAATCCAGAACTGGTCCCCAGGGTGCGGCCCCACGATGGGCAGGGCCAGCCGCGCGGCCAGCTCGCCCGTGCCGCCTGCGTGGTCGATGTGGGCGTGGGTGAGCCAGATCTGCGAAAGCGTGAGGCCCAGGCGCTCGATCTCGGCCAGCAGCACCTCCAGGTCACCGCCGGGGTCGATCACGGCGGCTTGCCGCGTGGCGTCGCACCAGACGATGGAACAGTTTTGCTGGAAGGCGGTGACGGGGATGGTGAGGTAGTGGAGCATGGTGGGTGAGGTGGTGGTGTGTATTTTGCAGGCCGTGGCGCCCGGCGGCCGGGAGAGGCTCAAGCCCGTGCCAGCCGATCGACGATGAAATCCACCAGCACGCGCACGCGAAGCGGCATGTGCCGGTTGGCGGGGTACAGCAGCGAAAACGGGCGGGAGGCACCGGCATGAGCGGGCAGCACCTCCTGCAAGGCGCCGCTGTGCAGATCGGCTTCCACAATGAAACGGTAGGTCTGCAGCAGCCCTGCGCCTGCACGCGCCAGGGTCACGGGACCCAGGATGTCGTCGGCGCAGCGCAGGTGGCCTTGGGTGGGCACCTCCACATCGCGCCCGGCGGCGTCGCGCAGCATCCATGGCACCGCTTGGCCGTTGCTGGGCAGCACGAACTGGATGCATTCGTGCGCCGCCAGGTCGGCGATGGCATGCGGTGTGCCGCAACGCGCCAGGTAAGTCGGGGCGGCGACCACCACCAGGGCGGCGTCCTCCAGCTTGCGCGCCACCAGCCCCGAGTCGGTAGGGGCTCGACCGCGCACGGCCAGGTCAAAGCCTTCTTCGGTGAAGTCCACGTTGCGGTTGCTCAATTGCAGCTCCAGCTCCACGTCGGGGTAGGCCTGCGCAAATGCGGGCAGCAGGGGCAGGATGCGGCAGTGCCCGTAGGAGGTGGGCAGGCTGAAGCGAACGAGGCCTGCCGGGCTTTGCTGCTGGCCCGACAGCTCGCGTTCTGCCTCGGCCAGCTGGCCCAGTGCCTGACGGCATTGCTCGTAGTAGCGCTTGCCTGCTTCGGTCAGCCGCACTTGGCGCGTGGTGCGCTGGAACAGCCGCACGCCCAGGCGCGCCTCCATGCGCGCCACCGATCGGCTCACCGCCGCCGCCGTCAGCCCGGCCGCCTGGGCGGCGGCCGTGAAGCTTTGCCACTGTGCGGTCAGGCAGAACAATTCAATACTGCCCAGCTTCAGGTCGTCAAATTGGCGGGCCATGTTCTGTTTATTACTTCATGTAATCAGTGAAATTCCTGGCGTCTAGTTTATTGCTGTTGGCGGCATCAATACCATCGCTTCATCTTTCCACCACGCCCCAGAGGCAAACCCATGAAGCTGTACTTTTCTCCCGCCGCCTGCTCCCTATCGCCCCACATCCTGTTGCGCGAATGTGGCCTCACTTTCGAATTGGAGAAGGTCGATACCGAGCGCCACCGCACGGCAGACGGGCGCGATTTTTATGCCATCAACCCCAAAGGCCAGGTGCCCGTGCTGGAGCTGGCGGACGGCTCCCGCCTCACCGAAGGCCCGGTCATTGCGCAGTACATCGCCGACCAAGCCCAGGCCACGCAGCTCATGCCCGCAGCCGGTACGCTGGCGCGCTACCGGGTGATGGAGTGGCAGAACTACGTGAGCACCGAGCTGCACAAGTCCTTCACGCCCTTGTTCCACGCCGGGCTGGACGACAACGCCAAGGCCACGCTGGCCGCTCTGCTGCGCAAGAAGATGGACTGGCTGGACGCGCAGCTGCAGCACGGCCCCTACCTGACGGGCGAGCACTTCACGGCGGCCGATGCCTACCTTTTTGTGGTGCTGGGCTGGGCCAAGTTCGTAAAGCTGGATATCAGCGACCTGGCCCATCTGCAGGCTTTCCTGCGCCGTGTGGCCGCACGCCCTGCCGTGCAGGCCGCGATGCGGGCCGAAGGGTTGCTGGGCTGAGAGGCCATTGCTTCATCCCAAGGAATAGCCATGCCTTACATCAACATCAAAGTGACCCGTGAAGGTGTCACAGGTGCGCAAAAAGCGGCGCTGATCCAAGGCGCCACCGATTTGCTGGTGCGCGTTCTGAACAAGGAGCCCGCCACCACCTTTGTCGTGATCGACGAGGTCGATACCGACAACTGGGGCGTGGCCGGCGAGACGGTCACCGCGCGCCGCCAGCGCGCTCGCGCCGCCGCCGACGGGAGCGCGCCATGAGTGACCCGCGCTTCGACGCAGTCGCCGCCGCGCTGCAGGAATATTTCGACGGCCTGTGCCACAGCGATACACAGCGCCTGCGCCGCGTGTTCCACCCGCAGGCGGTCTATGCCTGCGCCACGGCCGAGCCTGCGGTGATCCTGCGAATGGAGGAATATTTCCCCATCGTGGACCAGCGCCCCTCACCCGCCAGCCGGGGCGAAACGGTGCAGGAGCGCATCCTATCCATCGAGTTTGCCGGGCCGGTGACGGCCCTGGCCAAGGTGGAATGCGTCATCCTGCCCAAACACTTCACCGACCTGCTGACCCTGATCCATGTGGACGGGCGCTGGCAGATCATTGCCAAGGTGTTTCACTACGAATTGGATCGCTGAGGCGGCGGTGCGCGCAAGCCGGTGGGCAGTTTCCTCTTTTTGGAAGAACTCATTTATTGATAGCTGCTAGCGCTTGTCAGATAAGCGCTAAAACCCGATTTGGCTAAAAATCGGCGGCCGGCATCACCTGCGTTGGGCCCGCCTCACAGGTTGGTCGCCGCCACCACTTCGGCCATGTCGGTCAGCCCTTGCAGCACCTTCTCGATGCCGTCCTGCCGCAGTGTGCGCATGCCGGCCGTCAGCGCCGAGTGGCGAATGTCCGAGGCCGGTGCCCGGCGGCGGATGTGCTGGCGGATGGTGTCGTCGCTCAGCATGAGTTCGTGGATGCCCAGCCGCCCGTGGTATCCGTGGCCGTCGCAGTGGGTGCAGCCCACATGGCGCCACAGGCGCAGCTCGCCCTGCGCGCCGCCGTAGTCCTTGCGCCAGCTTGCCACCTGGGCCTGGCGCGCTTCGGGCGTGTTGACGGTGCCGCTGTCCAGGTACTGCGAGGCCAGGCCCTGCAGCGTCTCGTCGTCGGCCACGCGCGGCTCGCGGCAGGCCGTGCACAGGCGGCGCACCAGCCGCTGCGCCAGGATCGCCAGCAGCGAATCGGAGAAGTTGAACGGATCCAGGCCGATCTCGAGCAGCCGCGCAATGCTCTCGGGCGCGGAGTTGGTGTGCAGGGTGGACAGGACCAGGTGCCCGGTGAGCGAGGCCTCGATGGCGATGCGCGCGGTCTCCTCGTCGCGCATCTCGCCGATCATGATCACGTCGGGGTCGGCGCGCAGGAATGTGCGCATCGCGGCGGCAAAGGTCCAGCCGATGCGCGGGTTCACCTGCACCTGGCGCAATCCCTCCTGCGTGATCTCGATGGGGTCCTCGGCCGTCCAGATCTTGCGGCCCGCGGTGTTGATGTCGCGCACCACCGAGTGCAGCGTGGTCGTCTTGCCGCAACCCGTGGGGCCGCACACCAGCACGAGGCCATAGCTCATTTGCACCACGCGGCGCAGGGCCTGCAGATTGGGCTGGCTCAGGCCGATGTTCTCCAGCGGCAGTGGCTTGGCGCCCGCCAGCAGGCGCAGCACCACGTCCTCCAGCCCATGCGAGGTGGGCACCGTGACCACGCGCAACTCCACCGGGGGGCCGCCAAAACGGGCAAAGTCGATCTTGCCGTCCTGGGGCTTGCGGTGCTCGGAAATGTCCATGCCCGCCATGATCTTGATGCGTGCGACCATCGCAAAGCGGTAGCGCGCGGGCAGCTCCAGGTAGGGGGTGAGGTCGCCATCGATGCGCAAGCGCACGCGCACGTTGCGCGGGGCGGGTTCGGTTTCGATGTGGATGTCGGAAGCGCGGTGGTGGATGGCCTCGTCGATCACCGAGTTGATGAGCCGCACCAGCGTGTTGTCCGATTCGCTGATCACGTCGGCCTGTTCTGCGTCGCCTTCAGGCGCAGCGCTTCCCAGGTTGGCCGCCAGTTCGCGGGCCGTGGCGCGCCCGGCCGATGGCGGCGCGGACGCCCCGCCCGCTGGCGTTGGCGGACGGTAGGCGCGGTGGATGGCCGGCATCAGCGAGCCCGGCGCGGCCTGCAGCGCAATGACCCGGCGCTGCGTGAGGAAGCGCAACTCGTCGAGCAGCACGCGGTCGGAAGGATCGGCCATCAGCACCACCAGCGCATCGTCGCGGGCCATCAAGGGGAGCACGGATTCGCGCTCTGCCACCGCGCGGGGCACGAGGGCCAGGGCGGCCGATTCGGGCGCGATGTCTCCCGGGTGCACGGTGTACTCGCCCAGCCACGTGGCGATCACCTGGCGCAGCTGCTCTTGCGTCAGCGCGCCGCCTTCCACCAGGATTTGCCCGATCAGGCGGTGCAGCCCGTCATTGCGCTCCTCGCGCTGCGTGCGAAGACCGGCTTCCAGTGCCGAGGGAGACAGCAAGCCTGCCTGGATGAGTGCCTCCCCCAGGTGACGGGCCCTGCCCACGGTCGGGTGGGGCGTGGACAGCGCCTTCCACAGGGAATCTGCATTGATGGGCCGGACGCTGGGCGCGGGCGGGGTGGGGAAAGAGGTGGCTGCAGCGTCGGTCATGAACAATCAAAAACGTGGCTACAAGGTCAGGTCGTACTCCACGGTGATGGGTGCGTGGTCGGAGAACTTCTCGCCCTTGTAGATGGATTCCGTGCGCGCCAGTGCCGCGAGCGCGGGGGTGGCCAGGTGGTAGTCCAGCCGCCAACCCACGTTGTTGGCATAGGCCTGCCCGCGGTTGCTCCACCAGGTGTAGGCGGTGTCGGTCGCGGTAGGTTGTAACTGACGGTAAACGTCTATGATGCCGCCGCCTTCTTCAGTTGTGTGCAACAACTTTGTCATCCAGGCGCGTTCTTCGGGTAAAAAACCACTGTTCTTCTGGTTGCTGCGCCAGTTTTTAAGGTCGATTTGCTGGTGCGCAATGTTGATGTCGCCGCACAGGATGAAATCGCGCTCGGCCTTCAGGCGCATGAGGTGCGGATGGAACTCGGCCAGGAAGCGGAACTTCGCCAGCTGGCGTTCTTCGCCCGAAGAACCGCTTGGAAAGTAGGCGCTGATGATCGAGAGCTTGCGTGCCGGGGTGTCAAAGCGCAGCTCCACGTATCGTCCTTCGCTATCAAACTCTGCAGATCCATAGCCAATGACTACATCGGAGGGCTCATGCCGCGTGTAGATGCCCACTCCCGAGTAGCCCTTTTTCTGGGCAAAGTGAAAGTGGCCCTGCAGGCCCGCCATGCGCTCGAAGCGGTTGGCCACGTCCGCCGCCTGCGCCTTGACTTCCTGCACGCAAATACAATCCGGCCGCGTGGTGACCATCCAGCTTTCCACGCCCTTGGCCGTGGCCGAGCGAATGCCATTGAGATTGAGGCTGGTTAACTTGAACAAGAAGGATTCCCCATGGTGGATGTTGGCGCGCAAACCCCCGAGCAGGGCCAGCTGGCGCAGGATTTCGTACGTTTTGCCGTCGAATCCGGCGTGTTGCGCTTTGGTGAATTCAAGACCAAGGCCGGGCGCCTGAGTCCGTATTTTTTCAACGCCGGGCTGTTTGACGATGGTCGCAAGTTGGGCCGGCTGGCGGAATTCTATGCAAAAGCCCTCCTCGCCAGCGGCATCGAATTCGACATGGTGTTCGGCCCGGCCTACAAGGGCATTCCGCTGGCCGCCACCGTGGCGGTGGAGCTGGCGCGCCTGGGGCGCAATGTGCCCTTTGCCTACAACCGCAAGGAAGCCAAGGACCACGGCGAGGGCGGCACCCTGGTGGGCGCGCCCCTCAAGGGCCGGGTGCTGATCGTGGACGACGTCATGTCCGCGGGCACCGCCGCGCGGGAATCCATCGCCATCATCCGGGCCGCTGGCGCCACGCCCCACGCCGTGGCCATCGCGCTGGACCGCCAGGAAAAAGCCATCGAGAATGGGCAGGACGTGGATCACAGCGCGGTGCAGTACGTGCGCCAGCAGCTGGGCATGCAGGTGTGCGCCATCGCCCGGCTGGCAGACTTATTGCTGTATCTCTCGCAAAACGGGGAAGAGGAGATGCGCTCGCATCACGAAAAGGTGCTGGCCTACCGCCAGCGGTATGGCGTCAACGAAGGGTAGATGGTTTGAGCAAGTCCGCGTGGTTCATGGGTGGTGTGGTGCTGCTTTCCTGGGGCGCAGACTTGGCCTTGGCACAGCAGCAGCAGGGCCCGGTGGGCGGGATCTACACCTGCGTGGACCGCAATGGTCGGCGACTCACCGCCGACCGCCCCATTCCCGAATGCCTGGACCGCGAGCAGCGTGAGCTCAGCCCTTCGGGCATGACGCGCCGCCAGATCGGCCCGTCGCTCACGGAGCTGGAGCGTGCCGCCCTGGAGGCCCAGAAGCGCAAGGAGGTCGAGGAACAGGCCCGCATTGTGGAGGAGCGCCGCCGCGAGCGTGTGCTGGTGGCCCGCTACCCCAACAAGGCTGCCCACGACGTGGAGCGCGCCGCCGCGATCCAGCTGGTGGACGACGTCACGGCCACGGCGGAAAAGCGCATCACCGAACTGAAGGCGGAGCGCAAGAAGCTGGACGTGGAGATGGAGTTCTACAAGAAGGACCCCAACAAGGCGCCGATGACCCTGCGCCGCAAGATCGGCGAAGTGGACGACAGCCTGGCCGAACAGCAGCGCTTCATTGCCGGGCAGGACCAGGAAAAGCGCCGCGTGCACGCGCGGTTCGATACCGAGCTGGCGCAGCTGCGCAAGCTATGGGATGCGCAGCGGGTGCCAGCGGTGACGCCGGCCGCCTCGGCGGCTAGCGCCGGGAATGCTGCCGGCCCGGGCGGCCCGCGCTACTGAGGCGGATCGATTTGATCCATGAAACACAAAGGGGCCTTTCGGCCCCTTTGTGTTTCATGGCGCAACCAGCGCCTGGTGATCGTCGCTGTGTGATCAACCTGCGAGCTTGGCGCGCAGCAGATCGTTGACCTGCTGCGGATTGGCCTTGCCCTTGCTGGCCTTCATGATCTGCCCCACCAGCGCGTTGAACGCCTTGTCCTTGCCGGCCTTGAACTGGGCCACGTTGTCGGGGTTGGCGGTAATGACCTCGTCGATGATCTTTTCCAGCGCGCCGGAGTCGTTCATCTGCTTGAGGCCCTTGGCTTCGATGATGGCATCCACCTCAGTGCCTTCACCGGTCCACAACGCGTCGAACACTTGCTTGGCAGCGTTGTTGGAGATCGTGCCATCGGCAATCCGGCCGATGAGCGCAGCCAGTTGGGCCGAGGATACGGGGGCTTGCTCGACGCCGATCTCCGCCGTGTTCAGGCGGCGCGAGACCTCGCCCATGATCCAGTTGCTGGCCAGCTTGGGCTGGCTGCAGGCTTTGGCGGCGGCCTCAAAGTAAGCCGCCATCGCCTTGCTCTGCGTGAGCGTGGTGGCGTCGTACTCGGGCAGGCCGTAGTCGGCCACGAAGCGCGCGGCCATGGCGCGGGGCAGCTCGGGCATCTGGGAGCGCTCGCGCTCGATCCAGTCGGGCGCGATCACCAGCGGCGGCAGATCGGGATCGGGGAAATAGCGGTAGTCGGCCGCGTCTTCCTTGGTGCGCATGGCGCGCGTCTCGCCGGTGTCCGGGTCAAACAGCACGGTGGCCTGCTGGATGGCGTGGCCGTCCTCGATCTGCTCGATCTGCCAGCGGATCTCGTAGTCGATCGCCTGCTGCATGAACTTGAACGAGTTCAGGTTCTTGATCTCGCGGCGCGTGCCCAGCGGCGCGCCGGGCTTGCGCACGGACACGTTGGCGTCGCAGCGGAAGCTGCCCTCCTGCATGTTGCCGTCGCAGATGCCGATCCAGGTCACGATCTTGTGCAGTTCCTTGGCGTAGGCCACGGCTTCTTCGCTGCTGCGGATGTCGGGCTCGGTCACGATCTCCAAGAGGGGCGTGCCGGCGCGGTTCAGGTCGATGCCGGACTGGCCGATGAAGTCCTCGTGCAGCGATTTACCTGCGTCTTCCTCGAGGTGGGCGCGCACCAGGCGCACGGTCTTCTTCTCGTCGCCCAGGTAGAACGACACCTCGCCGCCCTGCACCACCGGGATCTCGAACTGGCTGATCTGGTAGCCCTTGGGCAGGTCGGGGTAGAAGTAGTTCTTGCGCGCAAAGATGCTGCGCGGCGCGACGTGCGAGCCCAGTGCCAGGCCGAGGCGAATGGCGCAGGCCACGGCTTCGCGGTTCATCACGGGCAGCGTACCGGGCAGGGCCAGGTCCACGGCGCAGGCTTGCGTGTTGGGCTCGGCGCCAAACGCGGTGCTGGCGCGGCTGAAGATTTTGCTCTTGGTGGCGAGCTGGGCGTGGGTCTCGAAACCGATGACGACTTCGTAGCCGTGAATGAGTTTGGCAGACATGGATCTGTCCTTGGCTATCAAATAAGGAGCTGCTAGCGCTTGTCAGGCGGGTGTTTCAGATGATTTTGGCCTGAAACCCTTTGGAATCAAGCGCTGGCAGCTATGTTTTTCAGAGCGGAGACCGCAGGTGGAAGTCGGTGGCCTGCTGCAGGCGGTGTGCGGCGTTCAGCAACCGGCTTTCCTGGAAGTAGTTGCCAAGCAGCTGCAGGCCCACGGGCATGCCGCCTTCGCCAAAGCCCGCGGGCACGCTCATGCCGGGCAGGCCGGCCAGCGAGCCGGGCAGGGTGAAGATGTCGGCCAGGTAGTCGGCCAGTGGGTCGTTGCCGTGGTCGCCTAGCTTCCAGGCCACGGTGGGGGCCACGGGGCCGGCGATCAGGTCGCAATCCTTGAAGGCGTTCTGGAAGTCGTCGGCAATCATGCGGCGGATCTTCTGGGCCTGCAGGTAGTAGGCGTCGTAGTAGCCGTGACTCAGCACGTAGGCGCCAATCATGATGCGGCGCTTGACCTCGTCGCCAAAGCCTTCGGCGCGGGTCTTCTTGTACATGTCAATCAAGTCGGCGTAGTCCTTGGCGCGGTGGCCGAACTTCACGCCATCGAAGCGGCTGAGGTTGGACGACGCCTCGGCGGGCGCAATGATGTAGTACACCGGAATGGACAGCTCCGTGCGCGGCAGGCTGATGGGCACGAGCTTGGCGCCGAGCTTTTCGTATTCCTTGAGCGCGCCCTCCACGGCCGCGCGCACATCGGGCGCCAGGCCTTCGCCAAAGAACTCGGCGGGGACGCCGATGCGCAGGCCGTCGATGCTGTCGTTCAGCTTGGCGCTGAAATCTTCTGCAGGCACGTCGAGCGATGTCGAATCGCCGTCGGGGTCGGGGCCGCACATGGCGGACAGCAGCAGCGCGCAGTCTTCGGCGCTGCGGGCCATGGGGCCGGCCTGGTCCAGGCTGGAGGCGAACGCGATCATGCCGTAGCGGCTGGCGCGGCCGTAGGTGGGCTTGATGCCGGTCACGCCGCAGAACGACGCGGGCTGGCGGATGGAGCCACCCGTGTCCGTGCCGGTGACGGCGGGGGCCAGGCGCGCGGCCACGGCCACGGCGCTGCCGCCCGATGAGCCGCCGGGGATGCGGCCCGTGTCCCAGGGGTTGCGCACGGGGGCGGGGGCGTCAAAGCCCACCGGGGCCACGGCGGAGTTTTCGTTGGACGAGCCCATCGCGAACTCGTCGCAGTTGAGCTTGCCCAGCGTCACGGCCCCGGCCTCGGCCAGCTTGGTGACCACGGTGGCGTCAAAGGGCGACTGGTAGCCCGCCAGCATCTTCGATCCCGCCGTGCTGGGAAAGCCTTGGGTGACGAAGATGTCCTTGTGGGCAATGGGCACGCCCGCGAGCGGGCCGGCGGTGCCGGCGGCGATGGCGGCGTCCTGCGCGCGGGCCTGCGCCAGGGTGATCTCGGGGTTCACGGCCACGTAGGCGCCCAGGTGCTGATGGGCTTGGGCGCGGCCCAGGAAATGCTGGGCGGCCTCGACGGCCGAGACGCGGCGCTCGCGCAGTTCGGCGGCCAGTTGGGCCACGCCCAGGTCGTGCAATGCGGTGGAAGTCATGCGGCGGAAGTCAGTTCTTACTTACTCGATCACTTTGGGCACGAGGAACAAACCTCGTTCGACAGCGGGGGCGCTTTGCTGGTTGGCCTCGCGCTGGTTGGGCTCGCTGGCCACGTCCTCGCGCAGCCGCAGGGCCACGTCCTGGATGGCGGCCACGGGGTGGGCCAGGGGCGTGACGCCCGAGGTATCCACAGCCCGCATCTTTTCCACGATGTCAAAGAAACCGTTGAGTTGAGTGAGCATGCGCTCACTTTCTGTTGCGGTCAGTTCAAGCCGCGCCAAGTTGGCAATGCGGCCGATGTCCTGGGGGGTCAGTGCCATAGGGAGGAAAATCTAGAGAAACCAGAAGTAAAGCTGCGATCCGGCCCGCGCCGGGGGGAGTTATTCACAGGGGATGGGGTATTATCCCGGCTTTGCCGCAAGGCTCTCGAAATGGGAGTCAATTGCGTGAAAAAAGCCAATAAACACCCCTGAATACCCGGCGATGGCAGGCCGACGTGCATGCCGTGCCTGAGAGGACTTTTGAATGTTCGGAGCTTTCCGTCGGTACTTCTCCACCGACCTTGCCATTGACCTTGGCACAGCCAACACCCTCATTTTCGCCCGCGACAAAGGCATCGTCCTCGACGAACCTTCCGTCGTCGCCATCCGCCACGAAGGCGGCCCTCACGGCAAGAAAGTCATCCAGGCCGTAGGCCACGAGGCCAAGGCCATGCTGGGCAAGGTGCCCGGCAACATCGAAGCCATCCGCCCGATGAAGGACGGCGTGATCGCCGACTTCGTGATCACCGAGCAGATGATCAAGCAGTTCATCAAGATGGTGCATCCGCGCACGCTGTTCACCCCCAGCCCGCGCATCATCATCTGCGTGCCCTGCGGCTCCACCCAGGTGGAGCGCCGCGCCATCAAGGATGCGGCCGAGGCCGCGGGCGCCACGGCGGTGTACCTGATCGAAGAACCCATGGCTGCTGGCATCGGCGCTGGTCTGCCCGTCTCGGAAGCCTCGGGCTCCATGGTCGTGGACATCGGCGGCGGCACCACCGAAGTGGGCGTGATCTCGCTGGGCGGCATGGTCTACAAGGGCAGCGTGCGCGTGGGCGGCGACAAGTTCGACGAAGCCATCATCAGCTACATCCGCCGCAACTACGGCATGCTGATCGGCGAGCCCACGGCCGAAGCCATCAAGAAGAACATCGGCTCGGCCTTCCCCGGCTCCGAAGTGCGCGAGATGGAAGTCAAGGGCCGCAACCTCAGCGAAGGCGTGCCGCGCAGCTTCACCATCTCCAGCAACGAAGTGCTGGAAGCCCTGACCGACCCGCTCAACCAGATCGTCTCGGCCGTGAAGAACGCGCTGGAACAAACCCCTCCTGAGCTGGGCGCCGACATCGCCGACCGCGGCATGATGCTGACGGGCGGCGGCGCGCTGCTGCGCGACCTGGACCGCCTGCTGGCCGAAGAAACCGGCCTGCCCGTGCTGGTGGCCGAAGACCCGCTGACCTGTGTGGTGCGTGGCTGCGGCATTGCGCTGGAGCGCATGGACCGCCTGGGCAGCATCTTTACCAGCGAGTGATGTGTCACCCCCCTGAGCCGCTTCGCGGCTTCCCCCCGCTCTCGCGGCGTTGCACGCTGCGGGCGATGGGACGCACCCGGTGGCCTGGCAGAGCCAGTCCCACGGGTGCCCTGGTCTGGGCCGCGCCAGTTTTTTAGCAGCGGGTAGCGCGAAGCGCTTGAATCACTGACATGCCGCTGGGTACGCTGGAGCGCAGCGCTCCTCCTTTCTTCAAACAGGGCCCTTCGGCCCTGTCGCGTTTGGCCGTCTACAGCGCGCTGGCGCTGTTCCTCATGGTGGCCGATGCACGCTTCAAGCTGACCGGGCCGGTGCGCCAGGCGGTGGGTACCGTGCTGTACCCCGTGCAATGGCTGATGCTTCAACCCGTGGAATTTGCCAGCCATGGCGCGGGCTACTTTCAGTCGTTGAAAGCGGCGCAGGATGACCTGGACACCGCCCGCAAAAAGATGACCGAGATGGGCCAGCGGGCCAACCAGGCGGAGCAGCTGGCCCTGGAGAACGGCCGCCTGCGCCAGCTGCTGGCGCTGCGCGATCGCCTGGAAACCCCGGCCCAGGCGGCGGAGGTGATCTACGACACGGCCGACCCCTACACGCGCCGCGTGGTGGTGGACCGGGGGCAGATGGGCGGCGTGGTGCTGGGTGCACCCGTGATGGACGAAGCGGGCGTGCTGGGCCAGGTCACGCGCGTGTTCCCGCTGGTGAGCGAGGTCACGCTGCTGGTGGACCGCGACCAAGCCATCCCGGTGCTGAACGTGCGTACTGGCGCGCGGGGCGTCGCCTATGGCGATCCCGTGGCCGGGCATGACGGCGGCATGGAACTCCGCTTCATGCCAGCCAATGCCGACGTGCGCGAGGACGACCTCCTCACCACCAGTGGCGTGGACGGGCTCTACCCCTCCGGCCTGCCCGTGGCCCGTGTGGTGCGGGTGGAGCGCCGCGCCGACTCGGCGTTCGCGCGGGTGTATTGCAAGCCGCTGGCGCAGGTGCAGGGCGCGCGCCACGTGGTGGTGCTCCAGCCCCTGCCTGAAAACGCGTCGCTGCCCCGGCCCGAGCCGGCCCACCCCGTGCCGGTCAAACGCGGAGGGCGCAAGGGATGATGCCCCTGCTGACGAAGCACATGGCGGGCTGCGGCTGGCAGCGCCCGAAAGGAGGCCCGCGATGATCATGCCGCGCGGCGAGCCGCTGCTGCTGCCGGTCAATCCGGTGTTCATCGTCGCCAGCCTGGCGGCGGGCCTGGCCATCAACCTCCTGCCGCTGGGCCGCGTGGTCTGGATGCCGGATGTGCTGATGGTGCTGCTGGTTTTCTGGGGCGTGCACCAGCCCCTGCGCATCGGCATGGGCGTTGCGTTCCTGCTGGGCCTGTGCATGGATGTAAGCCAGTCGGCGCTGCTGGGCCAGCATGCGCTGGCGTACACCGTGCTGTCGTTCGGTGCCATTGCAATCCACCGCCGCCTGCTGTGGTTCAGCGTGCCGTCGCAGGCCCTGCAGGTGCTGCCGCTGTTTGCGCTGGCCCACGCGACCGAGCTCCTGCTGCGCATGGTCTCTGGAGGCATCTTTCCGGGGCTTTGGAGCTTCCTCGCGCCGCTGATCGAAGCGCTGCTGTGGCCTCTGGCCAGCTGGGTGCTGCTGGCACCGCAGCGCCGGCCGCCCGACAGCGACCAGAACCGGCCGCTCTAGCATGCTTGCCCCTGAGTCGCTTCGAGCCTTTCCCCTTCGCTCGGCTTCGCCGGGAAGGGGGACGCAGCCAGCGCACGCGAGCGAAGCGCCGCCTGCGCGGCTTGGCGGCCCTGGCGCGGCTGCCGTTGCTGGGCGCGTGCCGGTATCGCCGATGACAGGCGAACGCGAGGTGATGAGGTGCCCGAATGACTGAGCTGCGCAGCAGCGAGGCCGACGCCTCGCGCTTTCGCGTGCGGGCGCTGGTCATCGGCGCCGTCGTACTGCTGGCGTTCTGCCTCGTGGCCGCGCGGCTGGTCTACCTGCAAGTGGTGCGGCACGAAGACCTGGCGGCCCAGGCCGAGAGCAACCGCACGGCGGTGGTGCCCATCGTTCCCAATCGGGGGCTCATCCTAGACCGCAACGGCGTGGTCCTGGCCACCAACTATTCGGCCTACACGCTGGAGATCACGCCTTCGCGCGCCGGGGTGCTGGACGACACCATCGACGAGCTTTCCCAGGTGGTGGAGATCCACAGCCGCGACCGCCGCCGCTTCAAGCGGCTGATGGAAGAGTCGCGCAACTTCGAATCCCTGCCCATCCGCACGCGGCTGACCGACCAGGAAGTGGCGCGCTTCACGGCCCAGCGCTACCGGTTTCCGGGCGTGGACATCAAGGCGCGGCTGTTCCGCAACTACCCGCTGGGAGAGGTGGCCAGCCACGCCATCGGCTACATCGGGCGCATCAACCAGACCGAGAAGGCGCGCATCCAGGACTCCGAGGACGAGGCCAATTACCGCGGCACCGAATACATCGGCAAGCTGGGCATCGAGCAGAGTTTTGAATCCGCGCTGCATGGCACCACGGGCTTCGAGCAGATGGAAACCTCGGCCGGCGGGCGCGCGGTGCGCAAGCTCTCCAGCCACGCGGCCACGCCGGGCGACAGCGTGATGCTGTCCATCGACATCAAGCTGCAAAAGCTCATCGAGGACATGTACGGCACCCGCCGCGGCGCGCTGGTAGCCATCGACCCGCGCAATGGCGAGATCCTGGCACTGGTCAGCAAACCCACGTTCGACCCGAACCTCTTTGTCGAAGGCATCGATGTGGAGAACTGGACGGCGCTCAACGAGTCCATCGACAAGCCCCTGCTGAACCGGGCCCTGCGCGGAACCTACCCGCCCGGCTCCACCTACAAGCCTTTCATGGCCCTGGCCGCGCTGCAGCTGGGCAAGCGCTCGCCCAGCCTGGTGATCAATGACCCGGGCTTCTACACCTTTGGCGGCCACACCTTCCGCAGCCACGAAGGCGGCCTGGGCGGCGTGGACATGCACCGCGCGATCCAGCAGTCGAGCAACACCTACTTCTACTCGCTGGCGGTGGAGATGGGCGTGGACACCATCCACGACTTCATGAAGCCGCTGGGCTTTGGCCAGTCCACGGGCATCGACCTCAACGGCGAAGTGCGCGGCACCTTGCCCAGCACCGAGTGGAAGCGCAATGCCTACAAGCGCCCGGAGATGAAGCGCTGGTTCCCTGGGGAGACCGTGTCGCTCGGCATTGGCCAGGGCTACAACAACTTCACGATGCTGCAGCTGGCGCTGGCACAGGCCACGCTGGCCAATGGCGGCATCCGATACCGGCCGCACATGGCCAAGGCGGTGAAGAACGCGGTCACGGGCGCCATCACCGAAATCACGCAGCCCCCTGGCGAAAACCTGGGTTTTCTGCCCAAGAACGTGGACATCGTGCGCAATGCCATGGTGGCGGTGAACAAGGGCGGCACCGGCACGCGCGTGTTTGCCGGGGCGCCCTACACGTCGGGCGGCAAGACCGGCACGGCGCAGGCCGTGAGCCTGGGCCAGAACGTGAAGTACAACGCCAAGGCGCTCGAAGAGCATCAGCGCGACCATTCGCTTTACGCCGCCTTCGCGCCCGCCGAAAACCCGACGATCGTGATCGCCGCCATCGTGGAGAACGCCGGCTTTGGCGCCGCGCATGCGGCGCCCATTGCGCGCCGGGTGTTCGACTACTGGCTGCTGGGCGACTACCCGAGCGAGGAAGACCTGGCCGCCGTGCAGAAGGGCCTGGCCTCGGCACCCATCGGCAAGCCGCGCAAGGCGGCGGACGTGCCGTTGGCTGCACCGTAGATTGCTATATAAAGAATAGCTGTTTGCGCTTGATGGATAAGCGCTAGAGCCGATTTGAATGCATTGACTGCCTGCCTCGGACAGGCCCTGGGCCGTTCAGGCTGAGCTTGTCGAAGCCAGGGCGTGCTTTTGCAGACGCTCCCTGCCAAGCTCAGGAACGGCTCGGAAGCGGCTTGTGAAAGCGCCGCGCAAGGCTTCAACAAGTACAGCCCGAACGGGCATGCCGGCGTCCAAGGTGCCGGCTCAAGAAGTATCCCCCTGGTGTCCGCGTGTCTCGCGCGTTGCGTCAGGCCCGTTGCGTCCGGCCCGTGTGCGCCGCCGGCTGAATCTGGCTGAACACCAGCGCGGCCACGATCAGGGCGGCGCCACTGACGCCCGCCCAGCCCAGGCTTTCGCCCAGCAGCACCCAGGCCGTGAGGGCTGCGAACACCGGCTCCAGTCCGAACACGATGGCGCTGCGCATGGCATCCACGCGCTGCTGGCCCCAGGCCTGCAGCGTCACGACGACCACGCTGGCCAGCAGGCCCAGGTAGAGCAGCGCCAGCAGGGCGTCCAGGGGCAGGTCGGCCACGGACTGCAGCCAGTCCATGCCGCCACCTTGCGCCAGCAGCAGCGCGGTGGAGGCCAGCGCCATCACCGTGGCCTGCGCGGCGGCCATGCGCGTGGCGCGCAGCGGCTGCGCGACCGTGCGGCGCGCGCATTCCTCCAGCGCCAGGATGTACAGCGCATAGAACACCGTGCTCGCCAGCGTCAGCGTATCGCCCAGGTTCCAGGGCTCGTTCTCGTGGAACATCAGCGCCATGCCCGCGCAGGCCATGGCGCAGGCCGCCCACAGCCGCCAGCCGTAGCGCCGGCCGAGGAAGGCCATGGCGATCAGCGGCACCACCAGCACATTGAGCCCGGTGACGAAGGCGTTGCGGTTGCTGCTGGTGCGCGCCAGCCCTTCAATCTGCAGCCAGAACGCCAGGAACAGCAGCAGGCCCAGGGCGCAGCCCCAGCGCCGCTCGTGGCGCAGCATGCCGCGCCACAGTGGCGCGAGCACCACCAGCGCAATCACGAAGCGCAGCCAGATGATCTGCAGTGCGTCGAGGTGGGCCGAGAGCAGCTTCATGGCGGGGAAGGTGGTGCCCCACACCACCGTGACGGCCAACAGGGCTGCCAGGCCCCAGCGTTCAGTACGCATCGGAAATTCTCCCAAAAAGAAAAAGGGCCGCCGGTTGCCCGGCGGCCTCTGCGGTGCCGTGCCCTGCGCGCAGCTTCAGTGGCTGACCTGGCCCAGGAACGCCCGGATGCGGTCGTTGGCCGGGTTGCCGAAGAACTCCTGCGGTGGCGCGTCGTGGGCGATGCGCCCCTGGTCGAAGAACATCACCCGGTCGGCCACCTCGCGCGCAAAGCCCATTTCGTGGGTGACCACGATCATGGTCATGCCGCCGCGTGCGAGGCTGCGCATCACGTCCAGCACTTCCTTGACCATCTCCGGGTCCAGCGCCGAGGTGGGCTCGTCGAACAGCATCACTTTGGGCTGCATGGCCAGCGCCCGCGCAATGGCCACCCGCTGCTGCTGCCCGCCCGAGAGCTGCCACGGGTACTTGTGCGCGTGGTCCTGCATGCCCACGCGGCGCAGCAGTTGCATGGCCTCGTCATTGGCCTGCGGGCGCGGCGTGTGGCGGATGCGGCGCGGCGCCAGCGTCACGTTGTCCAACACGCTCATGTGGCCGAACAGGTTGAACTGCTGGAACACCATGCCCACTTCGCAGCGCTGGCGCTGCAGTGTGGTCAGGTCGTCGCACACCTCCACGCCGTCGATGGTGATGCGCCCGCTGTCGTGCGGTTCCAGGCGGTTGATGGCGCGCAGCAGCGTGCTCTTGCCCGAGCCCGAGGCGCCGATGATCACCGTCACCTCGCCGGTATGGAACACGGTGGAGACATCCTTGAGCACCTGGTGCGAGCCGAATGACTTGCACACGCGCTCGGCCACGATGTAGGGCTTGGGCTGGACGTTGGGGTTCATCGGTTGCGGCCCTCCACGTCGAAGCGGTACTCGACAGCGTTCGAGATCTGCGTGACCAGCGTGGTCAGCAGCAGGTAGGTGACGGCCACCGTCGTCAGCGTGGCAATGGGCTGGAACGTGGCCGACTGGATGCGGTTGCCCACGTTGGTCAGCTCCACAACGCCGATCGCGTAGGCCAGCGAAGAGTCCTTGAGCAGCGCCACAAAGTTGCTCACCAGCGGCGGCAGCGAGATCTTGAACGCCTGCGGAAACACCACGTCCAGGAACACGTGCATGCGGCCCAGGCCCAGCGCCTTGGCGGCCTCGGTCTGCCCGCGCGGCACGGCCAGCAGGCCTGCGCGCAGGGCCTCGGCGTTGTAGGCGCCCACGTTCAGCCCCAGGGCCACCACGGCCGCTGCAAAGTCGGGTAGGTTCAGCCCCGGCACCAGCACCGGCAAGGCGAAGTACACAAACAGGATCTGCACCAGCAGCGGCGTGCCGCGGATGGCCCAGATGTACACGCTGGCCACCCAGCGCACCGCGGCCCAGCGCGACGTGCGGGCCAACGCCGCCGCCGTGCCCAGCACCAGGCCCACGGCCCCGCTCACCAGCGTGAGCCACAGCGTGGTGCGCGCTCCCTCGGAAAACGCCTGGGCGTTGGGGCCAATCGGGTCCGGGAAGAACGACAGCAGGTGGCCCAGCAGGGAGAGGGCCAGCACCATCAGCACCAGCGCAGCGACCAGCGTGGCATTGCTGCGCTGCTGTCGGGACCAGCCTTGTGGCCAAAGAGCGAGAAGCATGGATCAGACGACCGGAAGGTCTTGTTGGGAAATCGGCTCGGCGGCAGGACCGGCATCCGCCGCCACCAGAAACGGCAAAGGGTGCGCATCCGGCCTTCGCCCTCGCGCACCCCGTGGGTCCGTTTTATAGCAGGTCAGTTGCAGCGCACGTCTTCGTTGAAATACTTCTTGGAGACAGCGGCGTAGCTGCCGTCGGCCAGCACTTCGGCGAAGGCCTTGTTCCAGGCATCGGCCAGGCCCGTGTTGCCCTTGGCCATGGCGGGGGCGATGCGCTCGATGAACAGCATGTCGCCGAGCTTGAAGCCGGCCTTGGCGTTCTTGGCCGCGGCTTCCTTGGCCACAAACTTGTCGCTTACCCAGGCGTCCACCCGCTTGGAGATCAAAGCGCGCTGGGCGTCGGTGTCCTGCGGGAAGTTCTTCACTTCCTTCACGCCGCTGACCTTCTTGACCTGCTCCAGGTAGCTGGTGCCGGTTTGCACGGCCACGACCTTGCCAGTCAGGTCCTTGGCGTTGCGGATTTTTTCATCCATGGCCACGATGATGCCGCCCGAGCAGTAATGGGGGTTGGCAAAGGTCACGGCCTTGGAGCGCTCGTCGGTCACGCCGTGCGATGCGATCACCGCGTCCCAGCGGTTCTGGCCCAGGCCGGTCAGCAGCGCGTCGAAACCCAGGGTCTTCCATTCGAGCTTCAGTCCCATCTTCTTGACCACCAACTCCGCCACTTCCACCTCAAAACCTGTGAGCTTGGTGCCTTCGAAGAAGTTGAACGGGGCAAACTGGCCTTCGGTGGCCACGATGATCTTGCCGTCCTTCTTGATCTCATCCAGCGTGCGGGCCTGGACGGCAAGGGCAGCGCACAGCGCCACGGCGGTGACAACGGCAGACTTGAAAAACTTCATGGCAGGTTCCTGTGGGGGTGGTTCAGGTACAAAAAATCCGGCATGCGGGTAGGCAAGCCGGAGCGGGTGAATGCAGGCATCGCCAACGGCGACGGGCCTCGTCATCAAACGGAAACGCGCAGAAATTATAGGACGGGCGTTCGCCTGCGAACCATGCAGGGCAACCCGGATGACCGGGATGTGCACTGGTGGTAAGCGGGCAAGGGATGGCCTGCATAACTCCCTGCGGTCGGCGCTAGCGCGGCCTCGGGCGGTCCGCTGCGTTGCTTTTCTTGCCAATAGCTGGGCTATTGGCAAGAAAAGGCGCCTTGCGGCCCATCCCGATCCGCACTACCGCCGACTCGCGAGGGTTATGCAGGCCATCCCAAGCAAACATGGTGCCACCAGGGCCTCAGCGCAGGAAGGCGTCGTAGCCGGTCTTCAAAATCAGCGAGCTCACCACCACGATGAAGATCCCGCGCACGAAACCCGTACCGTGCTTGAGCGCTAGGTGCGTGCCCAGCAGGCTGCCCACCACGTTGGCGATGGCCAGGGTCACCGCGAAGTGCCACCACACGTGGCCCTTGGCGGCAAACAGCGCGATGGCGGCGATATTGGTGGCGCAGTTGAGCAGCTTGGCCGACGCCGAGGCGTTCAGGAAGTCGTAGCCCAGCAACCGTACGAACAGGAAGACAAAGAAGCTGCCCGTGCCTGGGCCGAAAAAGCCGTCGTAGAAGCCGATGAGCAGGCCAATGAGGCTGGCCGCCAGCACCTCGGCCTGGCCAGTGAAGCGCGGCGTGTGGTGGCGCCCCAGCTCCTTCTTGACCAGCGTATAGGCCAGCACGCCCAGCAGCACCAGTGGCAGCAGCTTGCGCAGGAAGTCGGCCGACATCACCGTGACGGCCCAGGCGCCCGCGAACGACCCCGCAAACCCGGCCCCTGCCGCCGGCAGCATGGCCGACCAGCGCACCTGCACCTTGCGGCTGTACTGCCAGGTGGCCATGGCCGTGCCCCACACCGAGGCCGCCTTGTTGGTTCCCAGCAGCGTCGCTGGTGGCGCACCGGGAAAAGCCGCAAACAATGCCGGGACCATCACCAGACCACCACCGCCCACAATCGCATCCACAAAGCCTGCCAGCAGCGAGGCGAGGGTAATAAAAATCCATTCCATCGCTGGATTTTCGCAGCTTGGCTGCTATCGATTCAGGACTTGCGGGAGAGGCCCTGAAGATCGTTCGAGCGGTTTCAAGAAAGCGCGTCGGCGCGAAGCGGCAAGAAAAAAGGCGCTGGGGTTGCCAGCGCCTGGAAAGAATGCACCTCGTTGGATGCTTTGGAATTGGGTTGTTGGTAGAAAGGTTGTCTCCTCGGCCCCTCGCTTGGCACACCGAAGCGCGCTTTCGAGTGCCGCAACTGTAGCGAGTGCACTCCGCTGGTGCATTGGGGGTTTCCCGCCCCCGTTCTGGGGCGGGAAACATGCTGTTACCGCCCGGAATCAGGGATTGGGCTTGGCACGGCTCGTGCAGTTGGACTAGGAACCATTACGAAAGGGAGCCGCCATGCGGGCAATCAACCACCGGTTCGTTGGGGTCGCGTCGCTGTGCCTGGGCCTGTGCGCCAGTGCGCTCGCGCAGACGGCGCCCGAGGTGGCAGGGGTCGCGCCTTCCGTGCCCCTCGCACGCCCCGGGCTGGTGGCGCAGTCCACGATCAATGCTGCCGATACCGCGTGGATGATGACCTCCACAGCGCTGGTGCTGCTGATGACGCTGCCGGGCATTGCCCTGTTCTACGCGGGCATGGTGCGCAAGAAGAACGTGCTCAACACCATGGCCGGTGTGGTGGCCATTGCCGCACTGGTCAGCCTGCTGTGGTTCGCGGCGGGCTACTCGCTGGCCTTCACTCCCGGCAGTCCCTGGCTGGGGGGTTGGGATCGGATCGGCTTTGCAGGCCTGGACTTCCAACTTGCTGGCGGCAAGCTGGCCGTGAGCCATGTGGCACCCCACATTCCCGAGTCGGTTTACGCGATGTTCCAGCTCACGTTCGCCATCATCACCGCCGCGCTGCTGGTGGGAGCGTTTGTCGAGCGCATGCGGTTTTCCGCCATGCTGATCTTCATCGGCCTGTGGACCTTGCTGGTCTATGCCCCGGTGGCGCACTGGGTGTGGGAGCCCGGGGGCTGGCTGGCCCGGATGGGCGCGCTGGACTTTGCCGGGGGCTCGGTGGTGCACGTGAATGCGGGCGTGGCCGGGCTGGTGTGCGCATGGTTCCTGGGACGGCGCACCGGCTATGGGCGCGAGCCGTTCGAGCCCTACAACCTGGGGCTCACCATGGCGGGGGCGGGCCTGCTGTGGGTGGGCTGGTTTGGCTTCAATGCGGGCTCTGCCGTGGCCGCCGACGGGCGCGCCGGGCTGGCCATGGCGGTAACGCACCTGGCCGCTGCGGCCGGAGCCTTGTCGTGGATGCTGGGCGAATGGTTGGTGCGCGGGCGGCCGTCCCTGCTGGGGCTGTGCTCTGGCCTGGTGGCGGGGTTGGTGGCCATCACGCCAGCGGCGGGGTTTGTCACGCTGCGCTCGGCGGTGGTGATCGGCCTGGTGGCCGGGCTGGCGTGCTACTGGGGTGCGACCGGGCTCAAGCGCCTGCTGCGCGCCGATGATTCGCTCGATGTGTTCGGGGTGCATGGCATTGGCGGCATCGTGGGCTCGCTGCTCACGGGCGTGCTGGCCAGCCGCACCGTGGGGGGTGCATCGGGCAGCCTGTTCACCCAGGCCATTGGTGTGGGCGCGGTGATGGTTTACAGCCTGGCCGCCACCGCCGTGCTGCTGTGGATCACCAACCTGGCCGTGGGCCTGCGCGTGGACGAGCAAAGCGAGCAGACCGGGCTCGACATTGCCCAGCACCGGGAGCGCTTGGGAGGCTGAACGGTGCCCCCGGCAGAGCTGCCGCCGCTCGCGCGTTGCGCAGCCATGCGTTGATGTGCCACAGCGGCGCGCCATGGATGAATCAAGTGCAGGAAGAACGTGTTTACGATTTTTTCAGGACCGCGCAAGTACCTTGCCGGGATGGGTTGCAAGGCGCGGTGCGCAGTGGATAGCTCGGCTATCCACAAGCGCCGCAACGCCGCAGACCGCCCGGCAAGGCACTTGCCCGAAGGGTTGGAGTGGAATCGGGCGATTGGATGCCTCGGCTGCTTGCATGGGCATGAGCCCATGCGGCACATCCGAAGCATCCACGTCCATCACGATGGCACTCCAACGCGGCCCCGAAAAGATCGTAAACACGTTCTAAGGAGCCGAACATGCCCGATTCCGACAAACTAGCGATTGCCGCGCACCTGCATGTGCTGTTGCGGCGCAAGACGGGGCGCGTGACCGATACCGAATGGATGGCCGCCAACGCGGACTACGCGCAAGAGATCGTGCGGTTTGCGCGCCTGCGTGCCGTGGAGGACAACGCACCCGAGCTGGCGGAGTGGGCCGACCGGCTGGACAATGCCTTGCAGGCGACCCCACCCGCCGCGCCGCGCCGCCCCCTGCTGGATGTGGCCACGCAGGCCGTGCGCCAACGCATGGCGCCGCCGGAGCCACCGCCCGAAGTGCCCCGCTACGTGGGCGGAATCCGCTGAGCTTGCCAGCGCGCGGGTTGGCGGCGGCGGCCGGCGTCAGGCAGCCTGCCGCGCTTTCACAATCCACTCCGCCGCCTTCTCCGCCATCATCAGCGTGGGCGAATTGGTGTTGCCGCTGGTGATGGTGGGCATGGCCCCCGCATCCACCACGCGCAGGCCCGCAATGCCGCGCACGCGCAGCTGCGAGTCCAGCACGGCCATCGGGTCGTCGTCCCGCCCCATCCTGGTCGTGCCCACGGGGTGGAAGATGGTGGTGGCGATGTCGCCGGCCAGGCGCGCCAGGTCTTCGTCGCTTTCAAACTGAACGCCAGGCTTCCATTCCTCGGGCTGGTACTTGGCCAGTGCGGGCTGGGCCACGATGCGGCGCGTGACGCGCAGGCTGTCGGCGGCCACCTGGCGGTCTTCGGGCGTGCTCAGGTAGTTGGGTGCGATGGCGGGGGCGGCCTTGAAGTCGGCGCTCTTGATGTTCACCGTGCCGCGGCTGGTAGGGTTGAGGTTGCACACGCTGGCGGTGAAGGCCGGGAAGCTGTGCAGCGGCTCGCCGAACGCGTCGAGCGACAGCGGCTGCACGTGGTACTCGATGTTCGGCCAGGGCTGGTCGGGGCTGCTGCGCGTAAACGCGCCCAACTGCGAGGGCGCCATGCTCATCGGGCCGCTGCGCTTCAAGGCATATTCGAGCCCGATCCTGGCCTTGCCCCACAGCGAACTCGCCATGGCGTTGAGCGTGGGCACGCCGCCCACCTTGAACACGGCGCGGATCTGCAGGTGGTCTTGCAGGTTGGCGCCCACGCCGGGCAGGTCGTGCACCACGTCGATGCCGTGCCGACGCAGCAGGGCCGCGGGGCCGATGCCCGAGAGCTGTAGCAACTGCGGCGAGTTGACGGCCCCCGCGCTCAGGATCACCTCGCCCGTGGCGCGCGCGGTGACCATTTCGTGCCCGTCCCACACCTGCACGCCGGTGCAGCGCTTGCTGCCGTCGGGCCGCGTCTCGATGAGGAGCTTGGCGGCCTGCGCGCTGGTCCACATCTCGAAGTTGGGGCGGCCGTAGCAGGTGGGCCGCAGGAAGGCCTTGGCCGTGTTCCAGCGCCAGCCGCCCTTCTGGTTGACCTCGAAGTACCCCACGCCCTCGTTGTTGCCGCTGTTGAAATCGTCGGTGGCCGGGATGCCGGCCTGCTGAGCGGCCTGGGCGAAGGCATCGAGCACATCCCAGCGCAGGCGCTGCTTTTCCACGCGCCACTCGCCGGTGCTGCCGGTGGACTTGTTGCCGTGCAGGCGCTTGAAGTTCTCGTTGGCGCCGCCGGGCTGGTCCAGGCGCCAGTGGTCTTCGTGGCGGCGGAAGTAGGGCAGGGCGTTGTCCCAGCGCCAGCTGGGGTCGCCGGTCAGCTCGGCCCACTGGTCGTAGTCGCGCGCCTGGCCGCGCATGTAGATCATGCCGTTGATGCTGCTGCAGCCCCCCAGCGTCTTGCCGCGCGGGTAGCGCAGCGTGCGGCCGTTCAGGCCCGCATCGGGTTCGGTCTGGTAGAGCCAGTCGGTGCGCGGGTTGCCGATGCAGTAAAGGTAGCCGACAGGGATGTGGATCCAGTGGTAGTCGTCCTTGCGGCCCGCCTCGATGAGGAGCACGCGGTGGCTTCCGTCCGCGCTCAGGCGGTTGGCGAGCAGGGCGCCGGCAGTGCCGCCGCCGATGATGATGGTGTCAAACGTGGTGTGGTCGCTCATGGGCTCGGCACGGGGCAGCAAGGGATGGATGGTGCGCCATTGTGCGGATCGAAACCGGTGTGTCGACAGGGATTGTGCGGGTTGCTATCAAAAATCTAGCGGCTTGCGCTGATGTGTATTGTCCTGCGGGCTTGTTTGATATTTATTTCACGGGCAGCGGGTCCGCGTCGGCGGGCCCCGCCTCCGCTGCGCGCGCAAATCCTACGCCTGCGGGGTGTTGCGCTCCGCTACCATGCTCGCTCACTTCATTCCTGGCGGCCGCGCCGCCGTGTCCATGACCGACCACGCACCTCGCATCGTTCGCACCGATACGCCCCAGGGGCCGTGCGCGCAGCTGCATGGGCGCTGGGGGGCGGCCGAGCTGGGCAGCCGTGCGCAATGGCGGGTTTTGTCGGACCAGTTGCGCGATCTGCCCGCCGGGGCCGCGCTGGCGTGGGACTTGCGCGAGCTGCGGTGGCTGGACCATGTGGGCGCGCAGCTGTTGTGGAACCAGTGGCAGCACGACTGGCCCGCCCAGCTGGCCTGCACCGATGCGCAGCGCGCCATGCTGGCGCGCGTGGCCGAGTTCACCGCTACCGCCCAGCCGCCAGCGCCGGAGCCCTGGCGGCTGGGCCAGCAGGTCGACCACCTTGGCGTGCTGGTGCTGCACGCCGTGGACCACGCGCGCCACATGCTCGAAATGGTGGGCCGCCTGGTGCTTGATCTGGCCCGACTCGTCCGCGCACCGCGCCGCGGGCCGTGGCGCGACGTGTCCGGCCACCTGTACCGCATGGGGGCCACGGCGCTACCCATCACGGCGCTGGTGGGGTTCCTCATCGGTGTGGTGCTGGCCTACCTCATGAGCCTGCAGCTGCGGCAGTTCGGCGCCGAATCGTTCATCGTCAACATCCTGGGCATTTCGCTGATCCGCGAGCTGGGCCCGATGCTGGCGGCCATCCTGGTGGCGGGGCGTTCGGGCTCGGCCATCACGGCGCAGATCGGTGTGATGCGCGTGACCGAGGAGCTCGATGCGATGCGGGTGATGGGCATTCCGCACGGCTTTCGGCTGGTCATGCCGCGCACCATCGCACTCGCGCTGGCCATGCCGCTCATCAGCGTATGGACCACCCTGGCCGCCTTGGCGGGCGGCATGCTGGCGGCGGACATCTCCATGGGTATCTCGCCCGCTTACTTCGTGCAGGCGCTGCCCGCGGCCGTCAAGATCGGCAACCTCGGCCTGGCCATGGCCAAGTCGGTGGTGTTCGGTGCCTTCATCGCGCTCATCGGCTGCCACTGGGGCCTGCGCGTGAAGCCCAACACGCAAAGCCTGGGCGAGGGAACGACCGCGTCGGTGGTCACTTCGATCACCATGGTCATCATCGTGGACGCGCTGTTTGCGGTGGCGTTCAAGAACATTGGTATATGAAGATGAGGCATCCCCCTGAGCGGCTTCGCCGCTTCCCCCTTCTCTCGAATCACTGCGTGATTCGGGAAGGGGGACGCCGCCAGCGCGGCGGGGAGGCCCTTGCGCGGCGGCCGCTGGGTTGGGGCGCGCGAGTCTCGAGCGCTGCGGCGTTGTTGGTGGATGGGGTGGTGAAGCCATGACAGAACGAATCGCCAAACCCGAGCACATTGCTGTCGCGCCGGGGGAGCCGCCCATCGTGGACGTGCAGGGCCTGTGGACGCAGTTCGGCAAGGGCAGCGAAGTCTTCACCGTGCACCAGGACCTGAACTTCACGGTGCAGCGCGGCGAGATGCTGTCGCTGGTGGGGGGCTCGGGCACGGGCAAGACGGTGCTGCTGCGCCAGATCCTGGGGCTGGCGCGGCCGGCGCGCGGCAGCGTCACGGTGCTGGGCCGGCCCGCGTCCGAAATGGGGCGTGAGGGCGCGGCCAGCCGCGTGGGCATGCTGTTCCAGCACGGCGCGCTGTTCTCGGCCTTCAATGTGCTCGACAACGTGGCGTTTGCGCTGCGCGAGCAGGGCACGCTGCCGGCCGACCTGGTGCGCGACGCGGCCATGGTCAAGCTGCAGATGGTGGGCCTCAAGCCCGAACATGCCACGCGCATGCCGGCGGATCTTTCGGGCGGCATGGTCAAGCGCGTGGCGCTGGCGCGGGCGCTGATCATGGACCCGCCGCTGTTGCTGCTCGACGAACCCACGGCGGGACTGGACCCGAGCAGCTCCGACGACTTCTGCGCGCTGCTGCGCGAGCTGCGGGCGGCGCTGGGCCTCACGGTGGTGATGGTCACGCACGACCTCGATACGCTGTTTGCCCTCAGCACCCGCGTGGCCGTGTTGGCCGACAAGAAGGTCATCGTCACGGGACCGCCGCACGAGGTGGCGCACTTCAAGCACCCGTTCATCGAACATTTCTTCCTGGGCGAACGTGGCCAGCGCGCCATGGCCCCGGTGCAATCCGTGGAGCACGCCGTGGCAGCGCAGGTCGCAGCCACCGCGCCCACGCCCGACAAGGAACCCACCTGATGGAAAACAAATCCCACGCCCTCGCCGCAGGCATCTTCGTGCTGGTGGTGGCCGCCATGCTGGCGGGCCTGGCCATCTGGCTCACGCGCGACAACGCCAACTACGAGCAGTACGAGCTGTCCACCAAGGACGGTGTGAGCGGCTTGCAGCCTCAGGCCGCTGTGCGCTACAAAGGCGTGGCCGTGGGCAAGGTCACGCGCATCGGCTTTGACCCGCAGGTGACGGGCAACGTGCTCATCCGCATCGCCGTCAACGAGCAGGCGCCGATCAGCCCCACCACTTTTGCCGTGCTGGGCTACCAGGGCGTGACAGGCCTGGCCCACGTGCAGCTGGACGATGCCGACAAGCCCTACCCCGAGCTGCCGCCCGGCCCCAGCGGCCTGCCGCGCCTGCCGCTCAAGGCCTCGCCCTTTGGCAAGCTGGCCGAGCAGGCCCCTGCCATCCTCACGCAGGTGGAGGAAGCCACACGCCGCATCAACCAGGTGCTGGGCGACGGCAACCAGCAAAAACTCTCCGAGGCTCTGTCCAACATCGCGCAGGCCGCCGGCAGCGTGAATACGCTCACCCAGCGGCTGGACACCACCGTGGCCCAGCGGCTGGACCCGGCACTGGCCGCGCTGCCCCCCCTGGCCACGGATGCGCGCAAGACGCTGCAGGCGCTGCAGCAGGCGGGCACCAGTGTGTCGGCGCTGGCGGCCGACGTGAGCAAGACCACGCAGCGCCTGGGGGCCGAGGGCGGCCCCATCGACCAGATCACGATCGGCACGCAATCGCTCGCCCGCGCGGCCGATCAGTTCAGCACCACCACGCTGCCGCGCCTGAACCGCGCAGCCGACGACACCTCGCGCGCGGCCCGCACGCTCAGCCGCACGGCCGGGGGCGTGTCCGACAACCCGCAGTTGTTCATTTACGGCTCGGGCCGGATTCCACCCGGGCCCGGCGAGCCGGGGTTTGCGGCCCCCTGACGAAGGCATCGGTGCAAGAGGAATACTATGAAAAATATAGCTGCCTGCGCACATCCGACAAGCGCTAGACCCTTTTTTTGGAAGAACCTCGGTGCGGGCGTGCTCGCTTTGGTGCTGGCGGGCTGCTCCGCCTTGCCCACGCCGCCTTCGCGCCCGGTGATGTACGACTTCGGTCCTCTCACGGCGGCGCCCTCTCCGGGCGATCGCGCCGCTTCGCTGCAGCCGCTGGGCTTGGCCGAAGTGGAAGCGCCGGGCCTGCCGGACGGCAGCAACGCCGTGCTCTACCGCCTGGCCTATGCCGACGCGCAGCAGCTGCGTCCCTACAGCCAGGCCCGCTGGAGCCAGCCGCCCGCGCAACTGGTGCAGCAGCGCCTGCGCGAACAGCTCGGCCAGCGCCGCGCCATCCTGAAAGCGGAAGACGGCGCCGCCCTCGCGCGCGATGCGGCCCGTGGGGGCAAGCTGCCGCCCGTGCTGCGCGTGGAGATCGAAGAATTCAGCCACGTCTTCACCAGTGCCACCGACAGTGCCGCCGTGGTGCGCCTGCGCGCCACCATGGTCGACCTGACACGCGCGGGCGAAACGCTGCGGGGCCAGCGCGTGTTTGCGGTGCGTACGCCCGCGCGCAGTGCCGATGCGGCGGGCGGCGTGGCAGCGCTGGCGCAAGCCTCCACGCAAGCCGCACGCGAGCTGGGCGACTGGGTGGACAGTCTGGGCGACTGAGCTCCTTTTGCCCCGGACCACCCGGGGCCAAACTTTCCGGCGTGTTGTTGCCAGCGCCTGCCCTGCCCTGAGCGCGCCGGGGTCCTGAAGCCTGCGCGGGCGTCCTGGTGGCGCCAGGTCCTCTGTGCGGGCTCAGGGCCGGCGGCTCACGCCGCAGGCCCCTTGTGTGCCGCTTCTGCCGCAGCCACCTCGCTCGCCGACGCGCCGGCTTGCACGGGTGTAGAGGCCAGGCCCGTCACCACCCGCGCCTGGCGCGCAAAGGTCCAGTACGCCCAGGCCCAGTCCATCAGCACCACCACGCGGTTGCGAAAGCCGATAAGGAAGAACACATGCGCGAACAGCCAGAACAGCCACGCGAAATAACCTGAGAACCGCACCGGCCCTAGGGGCGAGGCCAGGTCCACCACGGCGGAGTTGCGGCCGATGGTGGCCAGATTGCCATAGTCGCGGTAGCGGAATGCCGCCGTCTCTTGCCCCGCGATGCGCCGCAGGATGTTGGCCGCAGCGGCACGGCCCATCTGCTTGGCCGCGGGCGAAACCCCCGGCACCGGCAGGGGCTCCTGGCCGGGCGTATGGCTCTTGGCGGCGGCCAAGTCGCCGATGACGCTGATCTCTGGCTGCGAGGCCAGGCTCAGGTCGGGCTCCACCACCACGCGGCCTGCGCGGTCCACGGTGGCGCCGGTGCTCTCGGCCAGCTGCCGGCCCAGGGGCGAGGCGGCCACGCCCGCGCCCCAGATGATGCACTTGCTGCGGATGCGGTAGCTGTCGGCGGCTCGGGTCTCGCCCGGTGGCAGGCCGGCAGCAGGTTTCTGCACGGTGAGACCGTCTTCATCAATGGCTGTGACGCGGGCGTTGACCCGCACGTCCACGCCCAGCTTTTCCAGCTGCTCCTGCGCGCGCTGGCTCAGCGTGGGCGGCATGGACTGCATCACGCGGTCGCTGCCCTCCAGCAGGATCACGCGCGCGGTCGCCGGGTCGATGTTGCGGAACTCCCCAGGCAGCGTATGGCGGGCGATCTCGGCCAGGGTACCCGCCATTTCCACGCCCGTCGGCCCGCCGCCGATGACCACGAAGGTCAGCCAGTCTGCCCGGCGCTGCGGCTCGGGCTCCTTCTCGGCTGCCTCGAAGGCCAGCAAGATGCGGCCGCGAATGTCAAACGCATCGTCCAGCGTCTTGAGCCCCGGCGCATAGGGCGCCCATTGGTCGTTGCCGAAATAGCTGTGCGCCGCCCCCGCGGCCACGATGAGGTGGTCGTACGGCAGCGCCAGCCCGTCCTTCAAGTGCACAGCGCGCGCCTGAACGTCGATGCGCACCACTTCGCCCAGCAGCACCGTGGCATTGGCCTGGCGCCGGAACAGGTGCCGGATGGGTGCCGCGATGGCGGGGGCTGACAGCCCTGCGGTGGCCACCTGGTAGAGCAGGGGCTGGAAAAGGTGGTGGTTGGTGCGGTCCACCACGGTCACGTCCACCGGCGCGCTGCGCAGGGCGCGGGCCGCTTCCAGGCCACCAAAGCCGCAACCGATGATGACAATCCGGGGCCGTGCGGGAGGGGTCACTGAGGTCATCCCCGCATTATTGGGGCGGCCGCTGCACCCAGGGCGGGCGATGGCGCCCTTTGTGTGTCAGCGTGCGCCTGCGCGCGGCAGTGCAGCATGTGCCCCCTTCAGGCCATGAAGCCCAGGTCCACCGGGTAGTCCGGCCGCCCAGCGGCGGCGCCAAAGTGCGCAATGTTGGGCAGCACGCTGGCCATCTCGCCGTCGGCCACGCCAAACCACTTGGCCAGGGTGGCCGCGTATTGGTCCACCGAGGTGGTGGGCAGCAGGCGGCCCTGGCCCACGTGCCACTGGTCCTCGGGCGCGGCGGTGTTGGTGATGCTGACTGGCGGCGCGCTGCCGTAGAAGGCTTTGCCCTTCACGGCGCCGCCCACCATGAGATGGTGGCTGCCCCAGCCGTGGTCCGAACCATCGCCGTTGGAACTGAGCGTGCGGCCGAAGTCCGAGGCAGTGAAGGCCGTCACCTTGTCCGCCACGCCCAGCTCCACGGTAGCGTTGTAGAAGGCGGTCATCGCTTCGCTCACGCGCTGCATCAGCCCGGGCTGCTGGGAGATCAGGTTGTCGTGCAGGTCAAACCCGCCCAGCGACACCAGGAACACTTGGCGCTTGCTGCCCAGCGCGTTGCGCGCGCCGATCAGGCGGGCCACCATCTTGAGCTGGTCGGCCAGCGAGTTGCTGCCGGGGAAGGCGGTGGACAGGCTCACCCCCGCCAGCCCGCCGGTGATCTGGCTTTCTGCCGCGATGGCACGGGCGGTGACGCGGTTGTATTCGTTCTCCAGGATCTGGTTGCTGGACTGCTGGATGAGCGAGGTGAGTGCCGTGCGCACGGCGGTGGAGCCATACACGTTGTTCTTCACGCCATTGATGGCCACGGCGCCGTTGGTGCTGACCTGGTATTGCAGCGCCGAGTCGCCCGACAGGAACACCGCGTTGCCCGTGACCGAAATGCAGGTGAACAGCGAGTTGCCGTTGGAAGACAGCGCCAGGTCGCCGATGTTGCCGCCCCAGCCCACGGTAGAGCCTTCGGGCGAGGACGACTGCCATACCGACTGCTGATCGTTGTGCGAAAACAGCTTGGGAGGAATGGGGTAGGTGGTGCGGTCCGGGCTGTTGTACTGCGCGCGGGTGAGCGGCACCACCAGCGGCCCCACGTTGAGCTGTACGGCGGCCTTGCCGCTGTTGAACAGGCTCGCCAGCCCCGTCATGGCCGGGTGCAGCGCATATTGGCGCCCACCTGGCAGGGGCGTGGTCGGGCTCAGCAGGGTGGCCGTCAGATCGGACTTGGCCAGCGCGATGCCGCCTGCTGTCTGCCCGGCGCCGCCACCGCGGATGGCGCTGTAGCGGTTGTAGCTGGCGTCGTCATACGTGACCACCGTGTTGGCGTAGTCGTTACCGCCGTACAGAAATACGCACACCAGGGCCTTGTAGTCGGTGGCGGTGAACGCGGCAGCCTCGCCCAGCGCGGCCAGGTTGAGCGCAAAGGGCAGGGCGGTGCCTGCCAGTCCCAGCTGGGCAGAGCGGCGCAAGAACGCGCGGCGCGAATGGAGTTCGGGTTGAAGCAGGTGCATGTGCGGGCCTACAGGGAAATTTGGGGACGATCGTTAGCCCGGTGGCTTACTTCTGGACAAGGTATTCGGCCGAAGCCATGACCAGGAAGATGGCAGCGCTGACGCGGTCGAGCTTGGCGTTGTCGCTGCTGGATGCCGTGACGGTGGTGGTCTTCAGCGCGTCGCTGATCAGCTTGACGGTGGCGGCCGAAAGCTGCCCCGCGCACATCAGAAGGTTGATTCGCGCCACCAGCGCATCGGGGTCGGTCACCAGCGCCAGTTCGCTGCTGTAGCTGGCCTTGATGTCAAAGCCGTCATTGGGCGTGCTCGCGTTGTGGGGCACGTCGGGGCCGTTCACCCAGATGCCGTTGCGAATGACGCCCTGCATGTAGTTGAGGTAGCCGCCCACGCTGCTTTCGTTGACCAGCTGGAATTCCGGGGCCACGGCACCGCTGGTGGCGAGCGCGGTGGAAGGCGGCACATAGCCGGGGCGGAAAAAGTTGAACACCGAGGGCGAGCGCAGCGGGCTCTGGCCCAGGCGTGAACCCGGGTCGCCCAGATTGCCGATCTTCCAGCTGCCGCGTGCGGAGCTGATGCCGAAGGTGCGCCCCCACTGCACGAAGCGCAGCATGGGCTCGCGCAGCTTGCCAAAGCCCGGTTGCGTCAGGCCCGCCGGTGCGCGCGCCTCGTCGTCCAGCAAGATGGCCTTGACCACGGCGCGCAAGTCGCCGCGCACGCCCGCGCCGTTGTTGTTGAACGCAGCGGCCACGCGCCCGACATAGGCGGGCGTGGGGTTGCTGGTAACCAGGCGCTGGATGAGCTGCTTGCCGATGAATGGTCCCACGTTCGGGTGGTTGAACAGCGTGTCCAGTGCCGTTTGGAGGGCGGCCGCGCCAGGCGTGTTGCCCGAAATGGTGGTGCCCAGGAACGTGGCATCCAGTGTGGAGTGGCGCGACTCGTTGAGCGCCATCGGCAGCCGGGTGAACGTGGTGCTGGGCACGGTGCGGGTGGTGCCCGGCACGGTAATGGGCGTGTTCTGCGACTGGTCGTAGTCGTAGCCGGTGAATACCCGCGCCAGGTTGGTCACGTCGCTTTGCGTGTAGCTGTCGATGGGCTTGCCCGC
>NZ_JALEGG010000055.1 GCF_022763525.1 Acidovorax sp. | reverse complement strand
TTCTTGGCGCCGCGGCGCTTGCCTTCGATGAGTGCATGGCCCGTGAGGCGCTGGCCCGACACACCGTAGGGGTGGCCGAGGGCAATCGCGCCGCCGTTCACGTTCAGGCGGTCGGCCGGGATGCCCAGCGTGTCGCGGCAGTACAGCACCTGCACGGCAAAGGCTTCGTTCAGCTCCCACAGGTCGATGTCCTCGACCTTGAGGCCCAGCTTTTTGAGCACCTTGGGCACCGCGAACACAGGGCCGATGCCCATCTCGTCAGGCTCGCAGCCGGCCACGGCAAAGCCGAGGAAGCGGCCCAGGGGCTTCAAGCCCTTGGCGCTGGCGTACTGCTCGCTGGTCACCACGCAGGCGCCCGCGCCGTCCGAAAACTGGCTGGCATTGCCGGCCGAGATCAGGCCGCCGGGCAGCGCGGGGCGGATGCCGCTGATGCCTTCCTTGGTCGTGCCTTCGCGCGTGCCTTCGTCTTTGCTCACCGTGACCTGCTTGGTGATCAGGCCCAGCGTCTTGTCAGCGATGCCGGCGGTGACGGTGATGGGCGCAATCTCGGCATCGAACAGGCCGGCGGCCTGGGCTGCGCAGGCCTTCTGCTGGCTGGCGGCGCCGTACTCGTCCATGGCGTCACGGCCAATGTTGTAGCGCTTGGCCACCTGCTCGGCGGTCTGCAGCATGCTCCAGTAGATCTCGGGCTTCTGCTTGGCCAGCGCCAGGTCCTGGATCATGTGCAGGTTCATCTCCTGCTGCACGCACGAGATGCTCTCGACACCACCAGCCACATACACGTCGCCCTCGCCCGCGATGATGCGCTGCGCGGCGGTGGCGATTGTCTGCAGGCCCGAGGAGCAAAAGCGGTTGATGGTCATGCCAGACGTGGTGACTGGCAGACCCGCCTTGAGCGCGATCTGGCGGGCGATGTTGCTGCCCGTGGCGCCTTCCGGCGTGGCGCAGCCCATGATGACGTCGTCCACGTCGGCGCCGTCGATGCCGGCACGCTGCACGGCATGCTGCACGGCATGGCCGCCCAGCGTGGCGCCGTGCGTCATGTTGAACGAACCCTTCCAGCTCTTGGCAAGCGGCGTGCGGGCGGTGGAAACAATCACTGCGGAGGTCATGTGAATTCCTTGTCTATTCGGTATTGCGGTGCACGCGGGCTGTTTACTGGAAGGCCTTGCCTTCAGCGGCGAGCTTGGCCAGCAGGGGCGCGGGCTTCCAGGCGTTGGCGTCGTCCATGGGGTTCTGCGCAAAGCGGTTCATGGCCTGCACCACGTTGAACAGGCCTACTTCGCTGGCGTAGTGCATGGGGCCGCCGCGGTGGATGGGGAAGCCGTAGCCCGTCAGGTAAACCATGTCGATGTCGCCGGACTTGCTGGCGATGCCCTCTTCCAGGATCTTGGCGCCTTCGTTCACCAGCGCGAACACGAGGCGCTGCACGATCTCTTCGTCCGAGATCTTGCGCGGCGTGACGCCCAGGGTCTTGCGGTGGTCCTCGATCATCTTGTTCACCACGTCGCTCGGGATCGCATCGCGCTTGCCGGCCTGGTAGTCGTACCAGCCTGCCCCGGTCTTCTGGCCGAAGCGGCCCATCTCGCACAGCAGGTCCGCGGTCTTGCTGTACTTCATGTCGGGCTTTTCGGTGTAGCGGCGCTTGCGGATCGCCCAGCCAATGTCGTTGCCGGCCAGGTCGCCCATGCGGAATGGGCCCATGGCAAAGCCGAACTTCTCGATGGCCTTGTCAACCTGCTGGGGCGTGGCGCCTTCGTCCAGCAGGAAGCCAGCCTGCTGGCTGTAGCGCTCGATCATGCGGTTGCCGATGAAGCCGTCGCACACGCCCGAGACCACCGCCGTCTTCTTGATCTTCTTGCCCACGGCCATCACGGTGGCCAGCACGTCTTTGGCCGTCTCCTTGCCACGCACCACTTCGAGCAGCTTCATCACGTTGGCAGGACTGAAGAAGTGCATGCCGACCACGTCCTGTGGACGCTTGGTGAAGGACGCGATCTTGTCCACGTCCAGCGTGGACGTGTTGGAGGCGAGGATGGCGCCGGGCTTGGCCACAGCATCCAGTTGCTTGAACACCGCCTCCTTCACGCCCATCTCTTCGAACACGGCCTCGATGATCAGGTCGCAGTCCCTGAGGTCGTCATAGCTCAGCGTGGTGCTCAGCAGGGCCATGCGCTGCGCGTACTTGTCCTCCTTGAGCTTGCCTTTCTTGACCTGGGCCTCGTAGTTCTTCTTGATGGTGCCGATGCCGCGGTCCAGGGCTTCCTGCTTCATTTCCAGGATCTTGACGGGGATGCCGGCGTTCAGGAAGTTCATGGCAATGCCACCACCCATCGTGCCCGCGCCAATCACGCCTACCTTCTGGATGTCGCGCTTGGGGGTGTCCGACGGCACGTCAGGAATCTTGCTCGCAGCGCGCTCGGCCATGAACAGGTGGCGCAGCGCGCGCGATTCTGGCGTCCACATCAGGTTGATGAAAATCTCGCGCTCGACCAGCATGCCCTCGGCGAACTTCTTCTTGGTCGCTGCTTCGACCGCGTCCACGCACTTGGCGGGCGCGGGGAAATTTTTGGCCATGCCCTTGACCATGTTGCGCGCGAACTGGAAGTAGGCATCGCCTTCGGGGTGCTTGCAAGGCAGATTGCGCACCAGGGGCAGCGGACGCGCGTCGGCGACGCTCTGCGCAAACGCCAGGGCCTCCTCGGCCAACGACTCGGGCGATGCTGCCAGCTTGTCGAACAGCTTCTGGCCGGGCACGCCGGCGATCATTTCGCTCTTGACGGGCTCGCCGCTCACGATGAGGTTGAGCGCGGCTTCTACGCCGATCACGCGGGGCAGACGCTGCGTACCGCCGGCGCCAGGGATCAGGCCCAACTTGACTTCAGGCAGCGCGATGGAGCAGCCAGGCGCCGCGATGCGGTAGTGGCAACCCAGCGCCAGCTCCAGGCCGCCGCCCATGGCCACCGTGTGCATGGCGGCCACCACGGGCTTGGCCGAATTCTCCACCGCCAGGATCACCGACAGCAGGTTGGGCTCCTGCAGCGATTTGTCGGTGCCGAATTCCTTGATGTCGGCACCGCCCGAGAAGGCGCCGCCCGCCCCTGTAATGACGATGGACTTGACCGCCGCGTCGGCATTGGCGCGGGCCAGGCCGTCCACGATGCCCTGCCGGGTTGCCAGCCCCAGTCCGTTGACGGGAGGATTCGCCATGGTGATCACGGCAACGGAGCCGTGGACTTTGTATTCAGCGGTCATGGTGCTGTTGTTCCTTGGAAAGTTGAAAAAGAACGGTCGTGCGTTTTTATTGTAGAGACTTCAATCGCCTTTGACAGTGTCAATTTGTCCCGGGCGGGACAAGGCTTGGCGACAGCGGCGGCCACGCAGGCAAAAAAAGAGGCGCTATAAATCAGCGCCTTTCCAGGCCAAGCTAGCAGCAGCGCTTGCCGGCCTCAGATGAGCCCACCGCGTCCAGAAACTGGCGCGACCCCAAGAAGGGGCAGCCTAGCCAGGGCCGCCCCACAGCGAGGGCTGCGTCCCCCTTCCCGATTCGCGCAGCGATTCGAGAGAAGGGGGATGGCGCGCAGCGCCTCAGGGGGATCGCCCTGCTAAACCTCCAGCCACTCCTTGCGCACGTAGGCATCGGCCCGCAGGCTGTCCGGCGTGCCCTGGAACACGATGGAGCCATGGCCCATCACCAGCGCCCGGTCCGAGATCTTCATGGCGATGGTGAGCTTCTGCTCGATCAGCAGCACAGAAATGCCCCGTGCCTTGATGGTTTGCAGGTACTCCCCCACCAGCTCGACGATCTTGGGGGCTAGGCCTTCGGTAGGCTCATCGATGATGATGAGGTCAGGGTCGCCCATGAGCGTGCGGCACAGCGTGAGCATCTGCTGCTCGCCACCGGACATCACGCCAGCCTCGGTGTGCTGGCGCTCCTTCAGGCGCGGGAACATGGCGTACATGTCGTCGAACGACCAGCGGCTGTTCTTGCCGCTGCCCTTTTGCCCCAGCATCAGGTTCTGGTGCACGGTGAGGTTGGGAAACACGTCACGGCTCTCGGGCACATAGCCCAGGCCAAGGTGGGCGATCTCGTAAGCCTTCTTGCCGTTGAGCGGCTGGCCCTTCCACTCGAGGGTGCCCTCCCAATCCACCAGGCCCATGATGGCCTTGGCCGTCGTGGAACGGCCCGAGCCGTTGCGGCCCAGCAGGGCCACGATCTCGCCGGGCTGCACATCAAAGGTCACGCCATGCAGCACATGGCTCTTGCCGTAGTAGGCGTGAAGATTTTCGATTTTCAGCATGTCAGTGTCCCGCCCCTTGCTCGTCCGCGACAACGGAGCCCAGATAGGCTTCCTGCACGCGCTGGTTGGCGCGTACCTTGTCAGGCGTGTCGAAGGCAATCACCTCGCCATACACCACCACGGCGATCTTGTCGGCCAGACCGAACACCACGCCCATGTCGTGCTCCACAGTGAGCAAGGTGCGGCCTTCGGTCACCTCCTTGATGAGCTGGATGAAGCGCGTGGTCTCGGTCTTGCTCATGCCGGCGGTGGGTTCGTCCAGCAGGATCACGTTGGCCCCGCCCGCAATCGTGATGCCGATCTCGAGCGCGCGCTGCTCGGCATAGGTGAGGTTCATGGCCAGCGTGTCGCGCTTCTTGTCGAGCTTGATCATCTCCATCAACTGCTTGGCGCGATCATTGGCGTCGTGCAGGTTCGACAGAAAGCGCAGGAACGTGTACTTGTAGCCCATGCTCCAGAGCACGCCGCAGCGCAGGTTTTCAAACACCGACAGCTTGGGAAAGATGTTGGTGATCTGGAAACTGCGCGAGAGTCCCTTGCGGTTGATCTCATACGGCGCCAAGCCATTGATGCGCTGGCCATTCAAAATCACGTCCCCGCTCGTGGGCGCAAAGCGCCCGCTGATCAGATTGAACAGCGTGGATTTACCCGCACCGTTGGGGCCGATGATGGCCACGCGCTCGCCCGGCGCAACCGCCAGGTTCGCACCGCGGATGATCTCGGTCTTGCCAAAGCTCTTGCGCAGGTCGCGCAGTTCCAAGGCGTATGTCGTCATGTTGGTTGCGTTGTCAGCCGCCATGTTCACAGCGCCTCCCCACGCTTGATTTCATGTTCGATCTCTTCCTGGATCGTGCCCCACTGCCGCACAAACTGGCGACGGCAAAGTTCAAACAGCCCGAAACCGGTCACCATCACAAAGATGGCGCCAAACCAACTTGTGAATCCCTTGGCATTGAGCGTTCCGCCCAAAAATGTCAACTCGGGGCCCAGGGCCGCATTGAGCTGCAGGTGATAGGTCATCTCGATCATGCAGGCTGCACCCATCACACCCACCAGCGCCGTGCCCGCCAGCGCCAGGTACGAAACCCACAGCCGCCCCAGCTTGCCGTACTTGGCCACGCGCAGGTTCATCATGATCAGGCTGGCGATGCCGCCGGGTGCATACATCACCATGAACAGGAAGACCAGGCCCAGGTACAGCAGCCACGCCTTGGACAGCTCGGAGAGCAGCACCGAGGCCAGCACCAGCAGCACCGCGCCGATGATCGGGCCGAAGAAGAACGTGGCGCCCCCCAGGAACGTGAACAGCAGGTAGCCTCCGGAGCGAATCACGCTCAGGCTGTCCGCGCCCGTGATGATCTCGAAGTTGATCGTTGCGAGGCCTCCACCGATGCCCGCAAAAAAGCCCGCGATGATGAACGCGAAGTAGCGCACGCGCTGCGTGTTATAGCCAATGAACTCCACACGCTCGGGGTTGTCGCGCACTGCGTTCAGGATGCGCCCCAGCGGCGTGCCGGTGAACGCAAACATGGCGGCTGTGCAGACGAAGCAATAGGCGGCGATGAGGTAGTACACCTGGATGGCGGGCCCGAAGGTGATGCCAAAGAAGGGCTTGCCGTAGACCCGGTCGGTCGTGATGCCGCCCTCCCCGCCAAAGAACTCGGGGAACATCAGCGCCATGGAGGCGACGAGTTCACCGATGCCCAGCGTGATCATGGCAAACGTGGTGCCCGACTTCTTGGTGGTAACAAAGCCCAGCAGAATCGCAAAGAACGCACCTGCGAGGCCACCCACCAACGGTATGAACACCAGTGTAGCCGCATGGCAACTTGTTTAATTCTATTGAGATCGTCACCTAATACTTGCATGTCAATGGCTCTTCCCCCAGGACCTATTTGTGGTTCTTTAAAGTTAATAGCTACTGCGTCTGGGATCACACCGACTAGCTTGCGCCATGCCATGAAAATCTCACTTAAGTTTGCTTTTCGCTTCTCAGATTTTAGTAAATCTGCACTTACTGTTACAAGATGGTTACCTTTGGAATCTACATCTAAATTTTCACCATATTGAATAGTGACTTGTTGAATAATTTTTTGTTGATATTTTTTTTCTAAGTTACGATCTACTTCCCATAGTGCGTTCGATATAAGATTTGCAATTCTTTCTGTTTTTTGAAAGGGAATACCCTGTGGTAATTGTACTCTTGCTTGAATGACATCACCTTCAATTTCAGGGAAGGCTAAAAATTTTATATTGCCATTCATAATCAAGAACAATGAAAATACAAATAATGCAACAATGCTGCCTAAGAAAAAATAGCGGTAAT
>NZ_JALEGG010000054.1 GCF_022763525.1 Acidovorax sp. | reverse complement strand
AGCGAAAAGCTGCCTGCCAGGAGTGGTAGTTCAGTTGGTTAGAATACCGGCCTGTCACGCCGGGGGTCGCGGGTTCGAGTCCCGTCCACTCCGCCAGATTGTCATGACGCTGCAGCCCATCGGGGTTTTAGCGGCGTAATGAAGAAAAATAAACGGGCTGTAGTAGCGATTACTGCAGTCCGTTTTTCTTTGTCCGTTGTTTGGCTGTGAACCTGCGCCGGGTATCGAAGTTTTCAGCGTTGAACGCGAAATCCGCAGCAACTGCAGCTGCTGCAGCTGCTTCACCGACGAAGCGCTTGCAACGCCGCCACCGTTTCCCGTAGTCCCCGGTGCAGCCGCTTGTCCTTGCGCAGGACGATGGCGAGCGTGCGGCGCAGTGGTGGTGACAAGGGCCGCACTTCCAGCGCGCTGCCGTGCCGCCTTTCCTGTACCGCCATCCCGGGTAGCACCGCGCAGCCCAGGCCGGCGGCCACCAGTTCCTTGATGGCTTCCACGCTGCCCAGCGACATGGCCGGCTGCAGCGCAACCCCGGCGCGGGCAAACCACGCGTCGGCCAAGCGCCGGGTCTGGCCGCCGGGCTCGTAGAGCAGCACAGGATGGCGTGCCAGCTCCTTGGCGCCCACGCGCCTTGGCAGGCCGGTGCCCTCGGGGGCAATGGCCACGAATGCGTCGTCCAGCAGCGGCGTGACATCCAGCATGCGCCCGCTGGCTGGCAGCGTGACCAGGCCCACGTCCAGCGTGTTGTCTTCCACCGCCTGCACGATGTCGGCGGTGTTGCCCGTGCTCACCGTGATCTCGAGGCCCGCAAAGCGCTGGCGCAGTGACCGCAGCACGGGGGGCAACAGGAAGATGCAGGCCGTGGCGCCCGTGCCCAGGCGGACACGGCCTGCCGTGCCATCGGCGTGGCGGGCGACCGCGTCGAGGGCGTCACTCACTGCTGCATCGATGCGGCCCACATGGGCGAGCAATTCGGCGCCTGCCGCGGTCGGCCGCAGCACGCGCCCTGCGCGCTCCACCAGGGGCGTGCCCAGGCGTTTTTCAAGCTGGCGCACCTGCAGGCTCACGGCCGGTTGGGTCAAGTCCAGGCGCTGCGCCGCCGCTGAAAAACTGCCCAGTTCGATGGCGGTGGCAAAGCCGTGCAGCTGGTCGAGGTTGATGCGCTCCATAGCAAAGAATTTCTCATACTATGCATAAAAAGACAAAGCTTCTTTTATGAGTCAAGGCTTGCCACACTGGCAGCCATGCACACCTTTTCACGCACTCCACACCCTTCACGCACCGGCTACGCCGACCAGGTCGCGCCCTTGTTGCCCTTTGCTGTACAGGCTGCCCAGGCTGCCAACGGAAAAACTGCGGCTGCACCCGCCGTACGCGCCCTGCGCGACGACGACCTGGCCGCCGTCCAGGCGCTGTATGCGCACCACGTGCTCCACGGGCTGGCATCGTTCGAGGAAGTGCCCCCCGACGTGGCCGAGCTGCGCGCCCGGCATGCCGCGGTACGGGCGGCAGGACTGCCCTACCTGGTGGCGGAGCTCGATGGCCAGGTCGTCGGTTTTGCCTATGCCACGCAGTACCGGGCGCGCTCGGCGTACCGCCACACGGTGGAGGATTCCGTCTACGTGGCTCCGGGGTGGGCGGGGCGCGGCATTGGTGCCGCATTGCTGGGCGAAGTGATCCGGCTGTGCGAGGCGGGACCTTGGCGGCAAATGCTCGCGGTGATCGGGCAGGGCGACGAGAACGCCGGCTCGATGGCGCTGCATGCGCGCCTGGGGTTCGAGCGCATCGGCGCGCTGCGGTCGGTGGGGTTCAAGCAGGAGCGATGGCTGGACACCGTGCTGATGCAGCGGCCGCTCGGTACCGGAAGCGGGACTGGACCCTCCAGCATGCAGCCCTGGGGGGCGCCGTTGCAAAGCAGGGCGGGGGCTTAGTGGCGCCGGTTCCGGGGACGGACGTTCCGGCCACCCGTTCAACCTCCACGGTGCCCGGGCAGGGCCTTCCGGGACGCGCCGTGCTGTACCTGGGTGTCTCGCAGTTCATTGCATGGGGCATCTCGTACTACCTGATCGGCGCCCTGGGCGATGCCATCTCGTACGGGCTTGGCTGGAGCCGCACCGTGGTCCATGGCGGGTTTGCGGCGGCACTGCTGGTGATGGGCGCCGTGTCCAGCGCCGCGGGGCGTTGCGTGGACCGATGGGGCGGCCGGCGGGCGATGGCGGCCGGATCGCTCTTGCTGGCAGTGGCATGTCTGGCCCTCGCAGCTGCAGACGGTGTCGCGGTCTACTACGCGGCCTGGATGGTGATGGGCGTGGCCATGCGCCTGACGCTGTACGACGCCGCTTTTGCCGCTCTGGCGCATTGGCTGGGGCCGAAAGCGCGCCGGCCCATGGCGCAGATCACCTTGCTGGGCGGCTTGGCATCTAGCGTCTTCTGGCCCGCGGGACATGCACTGGCCGGTGCCTGTGGGTGGCGTGGTGCGCTGGTGGTGTACGCCGCCCTGGCCCTGCTGACGGTGCCGCTGCACCTCGCGTTGCCGCGCTGCGCTGCATTGTTGTCGGGCGCGAAAGACGGTGCCGGCGGTACGGACGCTGCCCGGCCGATCGGTGGAGAGCCGCTGGCCGCAACGCGCGCGCAGCGCACCCTGGCCGGCGCGCTGTTTGCCGCCATGACCACGCTTGTGAATTTTCTGAATGCGGGCATGTCGGCGCACACCGTGGGGCTGCTCGCCGGCCTGGGGTTCGCGCTGCCGTGGGCAGTGGGCATGGCGTCGTTGCGGGGCGTGGGCCAGTCATCGGCGCGGCTGGCCGACGTGCTGTGGGGTGGTCGGTGGCACCCGCTGGCGCTGGGTGCCGGGGCCGCTTTGCTGCTGCCCGTTGCCTGCCTGGCGGGACTGTGGTCGGGCCAGGCGCTGGCGGCACTGGTGTTCGTGCTGGCCTATGGTGCGGGCAACGGCCTCTTGACCATCACCCGCGGCACCGTGCCGCTGGTGCTCTTCGATCACCGTAGCTACGGCGCTCAGATGGGGCGGCTGGTGGCTCCGGGCTTTGTGCTGTCGGCCTGTGCGCCGGTGGCGTACGCAGCCGTCATCGATCACGCAGGGGCGGCGGCGGCCTTGTGGTTGTCGGTGGGGGTGGCGGCACTCGCGTTTGGCATGGCGCTGGCGTTGTGGATCGGCTTTGCACCGGGTGCCCGCCGGGCCGCCACAAAAGACCAGGCCCGGCGGAACCGGGCCTGATTTCATGGCCTCGGAGGGCCTTCGCGCTTGGCTAGCGGGCGCTGATGGCTATTGTTTTGATAGCAATCGGGATGATTCAGCGCGGCGCCAGGCGGATCGCGCCATCCAGGCGGATGACTTCGCCGTTCAGCATGTCGTTCTCGAAGATGTGCTTAACGAGCTTGGCGTAGTCCTGTGGCGTGCCTAGGCGGCTGGGGAAGGGCACGCCGGCGGCCAGTGCGTCCTGCACTTCCTGCGGCATGCCGAACAGCATGGGTGTGCCGAAGATGCCGGGAGCGATGGTCATGTTGCGGATCCCGTTGCGGGCCAGGTCGCGGGCGATGGGCAGGGTCATGCCCACCACGCCGCCCTTGGATGCGGAATAGGCTGCCTGGCCGATCTGGCCGTCAAAGGCCGCCACGCTGGCGGTCGAGATCAGCACGCCGCGCTCGCCCGTGGCTTCGGGCTCATTCTTGCTCATGGCTTCGGCGGCCAGACGGATCATGTTGAAACTGCCGATCAGGTTGACGGTGATGGTCTTGCTGAACAGCGCCAGTGCGTGGGCTCCGTTCTTGCCCACGGTTTTCTCTGCGGGCGCGATGCCGGCACAGTTGACCAGGCCCATCAATTTGCCCAGGGACACTGCCTTGGCCACCACGGCGTGGCCGTCGGCTTCGTTGCTGACATCGCACTTCACGAATGAGCCGCCGATGTCTTTGGCCACGGCTTCACCCTTTTCGGCTTGCATGTCGGCGATGACCACGGTGCCGCCCTGTGCGGCCAGCATGCGCGCTGTGCCTTCTCCCAGGCCTGAGGCGCCGCCAGTGACGATGAATACCTTGCCCTTGATGTCCATGTTCTGTCTCCGATAAGTGACGTTAACGTAAACGTCAATTATGGCGCATCTCCCAGGGCTGCTGAAGGCGAAAAAAAGCCCGGACCAGGCCGGGCTTGTCGGTGCGGGGTGCAGGGCAGACTTACTGGAAACCCACGCGGTCCAGCATCTGCTGCACCTTCGTGGTGTTGGCGCCCACAGCACTGATGGGAATGGTTTCGCTCTTGAACGGCTGGCCGCCCGTCATGGCCTTGAGGGCCGGGTTGTCCAGGGTCACGCCCTTGGCGGCAGGCCACTCGTTATTGCCATTGGCAAGGTAGTTTTGGGCTTCGGGGCTGGCGAGGTATTCGAGGAACTTAATGGCGTTGGCCTGGTTCTTTGAGTGCTTGGCGACAGCTCCCCCAGAGATATTCAGGTGGGTGCCCCAAGAGTCCTGGTTGGGGAATACCACGCCGACCTTATTGACCACGGCCACGTCCTCGGGCTTGGTGGAACGCATCATGCGGGCCAGGTAGTAGCTGTTGGTGACCGCGATATCGCATTCGCCTGCAGCCACAGCCTTGATCTGGTCGGTGTCGCCGCCCTTGGGAGGCCGGGCCAGGTTGGCCACGACGCCCTTGAGCCAGGCCTCTGCCTTTTGCTCGCCCATGTGTTCGGTCACGGCGCCAAACAGGCTGAGGTTGTAAGGGTGCGAGCCCGAGCGGATGCAGAGCTTGCCCTTGTTCTTGGGGTCACCCAGTTCCTCGTAGGTATCAACGTCCGCCTTTTGGACCTTGATCTTGTTGTAGACCACCACGCGCGCCCGGGTTGACAGGCCGTACCAGGCGATGCCACCGTCGGCGGCGGGTTTGCTGCGCAGGTTGGCGGGGATCGCCTCATTGAGCACGGCTGATTGGATGGGCTGGAACAGGCCATCCACCTCGCCCTTGTAGAGGCGGGCCGCATCCACCAGCAAGATCACGTCGGCCGGCGAAGCAGCGCCTTCGGCTTTCAAACGTGCCAGGATCCCGGCGTCGTCCGCATCCACGCGGTTGATCTTGATGCCCGTGGCCTTCGTGAAGCCGCTGTACAGCGCCTCATCCGTGGAGTAGTGGCGGGCCGAGTAGAGATTGACAACTTGCTCCTGAGCATGGGCGGTGCCTGCAGTGGCAGCGGCCACGACACAAACGCTCAGCAGGGCTTTCACGGTCTTCGACATCGATGCATCTTTCAAGGTTGGACTGCTCCGATGATAAAGCAAACACGAATTATTCTTAATAAGTACTGGTCTGCGAACCGGAATTGAGAACAGGTTGTCTGACCCAGCGCAAGCAGGGTGTTGCGTCGATTGGGTTCTGGCGCATGCCGTGTGCCGTCAAACACCGCCCAGCTGCCGCGAAGCCAAAAAAAAGCCCGGTCATGAACCGGGCTTTAAAAGGATCCCTGAAACGGGGGTTTCGAGAGGATCCAAGGAGACAACTGATGCGCCACTAACAATGTCAACGGCGCGAGGTTGAATTATCAGGGTAACCCCTGAGTGCGGCCTAGAGTCTGCACTCCAGACCACAGGTTGCCATTCAGCGCTTGCGGGGAGCCGCGGTCTTGGCAGCGTTGGCAGCGGTGTTGGCCACGGCGTTGAAGTTGGCTTCGGCCACGTCCGACGCTTGCTTGACGGCCTTTTGCACCGATTCAAAAGCGTTGTTGGCGGCGGAAACGGCGCTCTTCATCACGGCCACGGCGGTTTCGGAACCAGCCGGGGCGTTCTTGGCGGCGCTGTCCACCAGGTTGGTGAATGCGCGTTGTGCGTCGGTAGCCTGCACTTCGAAAGCCTTGCCGAATTCAGCACCTGTGCCCGACGCGATGTCGTACAGGTGACGGCTGTAGGCTGCGGTCTTTTCGGCGAGGGGCTGGAACAGGCCGGCTTGGAGGGCCAGCAGTTCTTGCGCGTCCTTCACGGCCAGAACGGCTTGCGTGTGGTTGGCGGCTTCGGTCAGTGCTGCGCGGGAAGCGGTGACGTTCAGTTCCACCAGCTTTTCCACGCCTTCGAAAGCCTTGCTGGTCAGGCCAAACAGGGTTTCGATGTTGGCTTTGTGGGAGGCCAGGATTTGTTCAGCGGTCAGCGTCATGTCATAACTCCTAAAAATGAGGGGCCTTGGCGGCCGGGTACTTCACGGACATCTGCGCTGGCCCCGACTGGTTAGTCATGTTGCAGTGCAGCATGGAACGAATTTTAGGGACTTGAGGCGCTATTGCAAGGGTTTTTTGTTGCATTGCAGCAATTTAGGGGCGGCCACCCAGAGATTGGCGGCTTGCCACAATGGCGTCATGCACGCCTACTATGCCGACCAATTCGTGCTGCCCCTCCCGCCCGGTCACCGTTTTCCGATGGCGAAATACCGCCGTCTGCGCGATCAGGTGGCGCTGCACCTGCCGGGGGTAGCGTTGCAAGTGGCTTTGCCTGCATCCGACAGCGAACTCGCGCTTGCGCACGACCCCCGATACATCGACGCCATTGCCGAGGGCACGCTGGCCCCTGCAGCCCAGCGCGAGATCGGATTTCCGTGGAGCCCGGCAATGGCCGAGCGTGCGCGCCGCTCGGTGGGTGCCACCGTGGCAGCGGCACGCGCGGCATTGCGCGATGGCGTTGCGGGCAATTTGGCCGGGGGCACACACCACGCGCAAACGGGCAAGGGCAGCGGTTTTTGCGTTTTCAATGATGTTGCAGTCGCCACACGGGTGATGCAGGTGGAGCGGGCCCGCGCCGCCGGGCGGCCGCAGCGGAGCCGGCGCCTGCCCGTGGCAGTCATCGATCTGGACGTGCACCAGGGCAACGGTACGGCACAGATCTTTTGCGGCGACCACAGCGTGTTCACGCTGTCGTTGCATGGCGCGCGCAATTTTCCGTTTCGCAAGGAGCCCAGTGACCTGGACGTGGAACTGCCTGATGGCTGCACCGATGCGGAATACCTTCAGGCGCTGGAGCAGGCGCTGCAAACGCTCGAAGAGCAGTTTCAGCCGGAGCTGGTCTTTTACCTAGCGGGTGCGGACCCGCACGAGGGCGATCGCCTGGGCCGGCTTGCCCTGACGCACGACGGCCTGGAGGCGCGCGACCGGCGGGTGTTCGACTGGGCGTGGCAGCGGCGCATTCCGATCGCGTTTGCGATGGCAGGGGGCTACGGCCGCCATCTGGACGATACGGTGCAGGCCCAGCTCAACACCTGGCGGGTCGCCTGGCAGTATTACCAGCGCTGGCAAAATCTGCGGCCATGACCTCCGATGCCCGCAACGCCTTGAGCCCGCCTTCCGCCCCCGCACGTCCGGCACCGCAGCCTCGCAGTGCTTATCGGGCATTTCGTTCCATCAGCACACGCTGGGCGGACAACGACGTCTACGGCCACGTGAACAACGTCGTGTACTACAGCTGGTTCGACACGGCCGTCAATGCGCATCTGATTGACCAGGGGGTGCTCGACATCCACGCGGGCCAGACCATTGGCCTCGTCATCGAGACCCAATGCAACTACTTTGCCCCGCTGGCCTTCCCCCAAACCGTGGAGGCCGGGATCCGGGTGGCGCGGCTGGGCGGCTCCAGCGTGCGCTACGAGGTGGGCCTGTTCGCGCAGGGCGAGCCGCTCACCGCAGCGGCGGGGCACTTCATCCATGTGTATGTCGACCGCGGGAGCCGCCGTCCCGTGCCCGTGCCCGAGCCCTTGCGCAAAGTGCTGGAAGCCTTGCTGACGGCAAGTTGACCTTTGGGAGGCGATTGCTATCTTTATGATAGCTTTTGGTGCTTGTCTATTCAGAGCGGGCTGCCATTTTGAGCCACGTGGCGACCGCGCCCGCGGCAGGTGTTTGCCCTCGGGCAGCGCCGCGCGCCATGGCCTACACTTTGCGGCTCTGCTGCACGGCCCCCAGGGACCCTCTGCACGAATCACCGCGCCGTATGCATCTGCGGACTCGGGCGGTTTGCGCCTCGCAACCCATCCCGATCCGCAGCGCCCATTGGGCAGCGAGATTCGTGCAGAGGACCTCTGGGCACCCGGCGTTCTCGCGCGTCCGCACCGCACTGTCCATGATCATCACCAGCCTTCTCGACACCGACCTGTACAAGTTCACCATGATGCAGGTGGTGCTGCACCAGTTTCCGGGGGCGCAGGTCGAGTACAAGTTCAAGTGCCGTAATCCGGGCGTGCAGCTGGCGCCGTTCGCCAATGAGATTCGCGACGAAATCCGCTCGCTGTGCAGCCTGCAGTTCCAGGATGCCGAGCTGGCCTATCTGCGATCGCTGCGCTTTATCAAGAGCGATTTCGTGGATTTTCTGGGGCTGTTCAAGCTCAACGAAAAGTACATCACCCTGACCCCGCAGCCAAACGGCGAAATCGACATCAGCATCCGAGGGCCTTGGCTGCACACCATCCTGTTCGAGATCCCGGTGCTGGCCATCGTCAATGAGGTTTACTTCCGCAACACCCAGAAGGTGCCGGACTTCCCCGAGGGCCGCAGGCGGCTGGACACCAAGATCGCGCTCCTGCAGGGCGAAGGACTGTCGGACCTGAAGATCGCCGACTATGGAACACGCCGCCGGTTCAGCCGTGCCTGGCACGAGGAAGTGCTGCGTGTGCTGGTGGCCCGCCTGGGCACGGGCGACCGCCGTCCAGGGTCGCCCGCGGGGCCGGGCCAGTTTGCCGGCACCAGCAACGTGCTGTATGCGATGAAGCTGGGTGTGACGCCCCTGGGCACCATGGCGCACGAATATCTGCAGGCCTGCCAGGCCCTGGGTCCGCGGCTGCGTGACAGCCAGGTGTTTGGCTTCGAGATGTGGGCCAAGGAATACCGCGGCGATCTGGGCATCGCACTGTCGGATGTCTACGGCATGAGTGCGTTCCTGCGCGACTTCGACCTGTATTTCTGCAAGCTCTTCGACGGCGCGCGCCACGACAGCGGCGACCCTTTCGCCTGGGGCGAGCGCCTGCTGGAGCACTACCGCAAGAACCGTGTGGATCCGCTGACCAAGACGCTGATCTTCAGCGACGCGCTCACTGTGCCGCGCACCATCGAGCTGTACCAGCAGTTCCGCGGCCGCTGCCAGCTCGCGTTCGGCATTGGCACAAACCTGACGAACGATCTCGGCAGCCCGCCCGTGCACGAGCCGCTGCAGGTGGTCATTAAGATGACGCGCTGCAACGGCCAGCCCGTGGCAAAGCTCTCCGACACGCCCGGCAAGGGCATGTGCGATGACGAGAAGTACCTGGCCTACCTGCGTCAGGTGTTCGACATCCCGGCGCCCGCCTGAAGAACATTGCGTTGCCGGGACGGCACGCGCACCCCCGTTTTCGACAATCTGATGGAGACAAGAAAGATGAAATTCTCGCGCGGGCTGGCGTGTGCTGGCCTTCTTGCAGTGCTGCCCGGCTGGGCCATGGCGGCCGATATCGACGGTGCCACGCTGTCCGTGCTGTGGGGCGTGCCCTTTGCGGGCATCCTGCTGTCGATTGCGCTCATGCCGCTGCTGGCCCCCATTTTCTGGCACCACCATTTCGGCAAGGTCGCGGCGGCCTGGGGGCTGGCGTTTCTGCTGCCGTTTGCCATCACCTTCGGTCCTGGCGTGGCAGGCGCAAGTCTGGTGCATGCGCTGCTGGCCGAGTACATCCCCTTCGTGATCCTGCTCACGGCGCTGTTCACCGTGGCAGGGGGCATCTTCATCCGTGGCAACCTGCATGGCAGCCCGGGGCTCAACACCACCATCCTGGCCATTGGAGCGGTGCTGGCCAGCTTCATGGGGACGACAGGGGCGTCGATGCTGCTCATCCGCCCCCTCATCCGTGCGAACGACAACCGCAAACACGTGGCCCATGTAGTGGTGTTCTTCATCTTCATCGTCTCCAACGCGGGCGGCTCGCTCACCCCACTGGGCGATCCGCCCCTCTTCCTGGGCTTTCTCAAAGGGGTGGATTTCTTCTGGACGGTGCGCCACATCCTCCCTGAGACGCTGTTCCTCGTCGGCACATTGCTGGCCATCTTCTTCGTGCTCGACAGCTGGTATTACCGCCGCCGCGAAGAAGTGCTCCATGCCGACCCCACGCCTGACAGCCGCGCGATCGGCTTTGACGGCAAGGTGAACTTCGCGCTGTTGGGTGCAGTGGTGGGCCTCGTGTTGCTCAGCGGCTTCTGGAAGTCCCCCACGGTGTTCAACATCGCAGGCACAGAGGTTGGTTTGCCCGGCATCGTGCGCGACGTGGGCCTCGTCATCGTGACGCTGGTGTCGCTGTGGCTCACGCCCAAGAGGGTTCATGAGGACAACCAGTTCAGCTGGGGCCCCATGCAGGAGGTGGCCAAGCTGTTCGCTGGAATTTTTCTCACCATCATCCCCGTCATCGCCATGCTCAAGGCCGGGGTCAATGGCCCGTTTGGCGCCATCGTGGCGGCTGTCACGCGGCCGGACGGCTCGCCGGATCCGGCCATGTACTTCTGGGCGGCAGGCACGCTCAGCTCATTCCTCGACAACGCGCCCACTTACCTCGTGTTCTTCAACACCGCCGGTGGCGACCCGGCCGTGCTGATGACCACCCTGGCGCCCACGCTGGCTGCCATCTCGGCAGGGGCCGTGTTCATGGGCGCGAACACCTACATCGGCAACGCGCCCAACCTCATGGTCAAGGCCATCGCCGAAGACCGGGGCGTGAAGATGCCGAGCTTCTTCGGCTACATGCTGTGGTCGGGAGGCATCCTGGTGCCGCTGTTCATCATCATGACTTTCATCTGGTTTAGATAGTGGACATCCCCCTGAGCGGCTGCGCCGCTGCCCCCTTCTCTCGCATCGCTGCGCGCTGCGGGAAGGGGGGCGCCGCCCTCGCTGCAGGGCGGCCTTTGCTCGGCGGCCCTGGTATTGGTGCACGCCCGTTCTACGTGCGGTGATCTCCACCCAATTGATTGGAAATAGCAGTATGAGCCAACCCCGCATCCTGGTCGCGCGAGCGATCTTCCCCGACATCGTGGACCGCCTCCGCGAGCATTTCGACGTGGAAGCGAACCCCGACGACGTGATCTGGACCCCGGCCGAGCTGGCCGCGCGTTTGGCTGACAAGGATGGCGTGCTCACCACCGGCAGCCAGCGCATCGACGCCGCGCTGCTGGCCGCCGCGCCGCGCCTCAAGATCTGCGCCAACATGGCCGTGGGCTACAACAACTTCGACGTGGACGCCATGACGGCGGCTGGCGTGCAGGGCACCAACACGCCCGATGTGCTGACCGAGACCACGGCCGACTTCGGGTTTGCATTGCTGATGGCCACGGCCCGCCGCATGACCGAGAGCGAACATTACCTGCGCGCCGGCAAATGGACCAAGTGGAGCTACGACATGTTCGCGGGCAGCGACATCCACGGCAGCACGCTGGGCATCATCGGCATGGGGCGCATCGGGCAGGGCATTGCCAAGCGCGGCGCGCATGGCTTTGGCATGAAGGTGGTCTATCACAACCGCTCGCGGCTTTCGGCAGAGCTAGAAGCCGAATGCAAGGCCAGCTATGTCAGCAAAGAGGAACTTCTGCGCACTGCAGACCATGTGATGCTGGTCGTGCCTTACACGGCCGCGTCGCACCACACCATCGGCGCGTCCGAGCTGGCGCTGATGAAGCCCACGGCCACGCTCATCAACATTGCGCGCGGCGGTATCGTGGACGACGCGGCTTTGGCCCTGGCCCTGCGCGAGCGGCGCATTGCGGCAGCGGGCCTGGATGTGTTCGAGGGCGAGCCAAACGTGCACCCCGACCTGCTCACCGTGCCCAACGTGGTGCTCACGCCGCACATTGCCAGCGCCACGGTGCCCACGCGCCGGGCCATGGCGAATCTGGCGGCGGACAATCTGATCGTTTTTTTTGGCGGCCAGGGCGCGCTCACGCCGGTGAACAAGCCTGCCTCCGCCAGAGTTTGAATCCAATCGGCTGCCCGCGCTTGCCAGTCAAGCGCAAGCAGCTATCAAAAACATAGTGGACTGCCTTGACTACTGAATCGCTTGTTCTGCTGGCCGTGCTGGCCTTGGTGCTGGTGCTGACCGTGCTGCTGCTGGTGCGGCGCCCGCGGGTGGACCTGCCGCCTGAATGGCTGGCGCGCCTGACGGCGCTGGAGAGCACCGCGCAGGCCACGCAGCTGGCCGTGGCCAAGAACGACGGGGCCATGGACGCGTTGGCCAACCAGCTGGCCGGGTTCACGCAGGCCACGCAGCACACGCTGGAGTCCCTGCGCCACGCAGTGGACGAGCGTCTGGCCCAAGCCGTGGCCGAGTCGCGCAACGGTCGCGCCGAGCTGCTGGCTGCGTTTGGGGTTTTCGAAGCGCGGCTGGAGCAGCGGCAGACGGCGCTGGATGCCTCTCTCGCGCAGCGCTTTGACGGCCTTCAGCAGGCCGTGGCCAGCCGCCTGGAGGAAAGCAGCAAGGCGCTCCTGGCGCACCTGGCACAGGGCCAGGCGGATTCGGCGGCCGCCCGCAAGGAGCTGTCGGACACGCTGGTCGGTTTTCGCACCGAGCTCACCGCCACCACGGGCGCGCTGGCGGCCGAAAGCGTCAAGTCGCGCGAAGCGATGGGCGAGAGCGCAGTGCTGTTCGAGAAACGCATCCAGGAGCGCTTCGAGGCCCTGCAGGCTGCCACGCGCCTCACCCTTGACTCGCTCAAGGGAGACATTCAGGCACAGCTGGGCACCATGTCCACGGCGCTCAAGGACCAGCTGGAGGCCAATGGCACCCAGATCAAGAACCAGTTCTCGGTGTTGCAAGATGCCGTCTCGCAGCAGCTGGCCGGCCTGGTGCAGGGCAGCCAGCACAACGCCGAGCAACTGCGCACCGCGCTCAACGAGCGCCTGGGCGCCATCCAGGCCGACAACGCCACCAAGCTCGAGGAGATGCGCCGCACGGTGGACGAAAAGCTCCACGCCACGCTGGAGCAGCGCCTGGGCGAATCCTTCAAGCTGGTCAGCGACCGGCTGGAGCAAGTGCACAAGGGCCTGGGCGAAATGCAAACCCTTGCGGGCAGCGTGGGCGACTTGAAGCGCGTGATGACCAACGTGAAGACGCGCGGCACCTGGGGCGAAATGCAGCTGGGTGCCATCATCGACAACGTGCTCACGCCCGACCAGTTCGCACGCAACGTCAAGACCGTGCCGGGCAGCGACGAACTGGTCGAATTCGCCATCCGCCTGCCAGGCCGAAACGACGAACATCCCGTGTGGCTGCCCATCGACTCGAAGTATCCCGTGGAGCAATACCAACGCCTGCTGGACGCGCAGGACGCGGCCGACAAGCTCCTCATCGCGTCGGCCGGCAACGCGTTCGAGACGTCCATCAAGCTCGAGGCCAAGAAGATCTTCGCCAAATACGTCTCGCCCCCGCACACCACCGACTTTGCCGTGCTGTACCTGCCCACCGAGGGGCTGTTTGCCGAGGTGATGCGCCGCCCCGGCCTGGTCGAAGCGGTGCAGAACGAATGCCGCGTGATGATCACCGGCCCGGCCAACCTAGCGGCCATGCTCAACAGTTTGCAGATGGGCTTCAAGACGCTGGCCATCGAAAAGCGCTCCTCCGAGGTGTGGAGCCTTTTGGGCATGGTCAAGACCGAGTTCGCCAAGTTTGGCGACGTGGTGGAGGCCACCAAGAAATCCATCGACGCCGCCGCCAAGAAGTTTGACGAGGTGGGCGTGCGCACCCGCGCCATCCAGCGCAAGCTGCGCGACGTGCAGGAGCTGCCGGCCCCCACCGCCACCACCGTGCCCTTGCCGGGAGGCGGCACGGCCGCGCTGCCGGGCCTCGACCCCGAGGACGATCCGCTGTGAACTGGGCCCTGGCCCGCCTGATTGCGGCGCAGATCTGTGTGCACGGCAGCATGGCCGGCATGCGGCTGGCAGCGCCCTTGCTGGCGCTGCGCGAGGGCTACAGCGTGGCAGCCGTGGGATTTCTGGTGGCGCTGTTTGCGCTCACGCAGGTGATCCTGGCACTGCCGGCGGGCCGCTTTGCCGACCGCCACGGCCTTCAGCGGCCCATGACTTACTCGGTGGCCTTGGCATGCGCGGGCGCGGGGCTGGCGGTGGTGTTCCCGACCTTTGTGGTGCTGTGCCTTGCCGCCCTCATGACAGGGGCTGCCGCAGGGGGCGCCACCATTGCCGTGCAGCGCCACGCGGGCCGCGCCGTGCACGATCCCACGGTGCTCAAGCAGGTGTTCAGCTGGCTGTCCATCGGGCCCGGGGTGTCCAATTTCATCGGCCCTTTTGTGGCGGGGCTGGCCATCGACCACGCGGGTGGAAGTCCGGGCAGCCTCGATGGCTACCGGGCGGCCTTTGCGCTACTGGCGTTGCTGCCCGTGGTGAGCTGGCTTTGCGTGCGGGGCACGCAGGAGCTGCCAACAGCTGCCGCCGCCGCGGCCCACGACGGGCCGCCGCCGCGCGCCTGGGATCTGCTCAAGGATCCGCCGTTTCGCCGCCTGCTGATCGTGAACTGGCTGATCTCGTCCTGCTGGGACGTGCACGCCTTTGCGGTGCCGTTGCTGGGGCACGAGCGCGGCCTGTCGGCGGCGGTCATCGGCACCATCTTCGGTGCGTTTGCGCTGGCGGTCACGGCCATTCGCGTGCTCATGCCCTTTGTGGCCAGGCATCTGCGCGAGCGCGGCGTGATGGCGGGCGCCATGCTGCTGACGGCCGCGCTGTTCGCTGTGTACCCGCTGCTGCACAGCGCGCTGGCGATGGGGCTGTGCTCGGTGCTGCTGGGCCTGGCGCTGGGCACTGGCCAGCCCATGGTGATGAGCCTGCTGCACCAGATCACCCCATCGCACCGCCAGGGCGAAGCACTGGGCTTGCGCCTGATGGCCATCAACGCCTCCAGCGTTTTCATGCCCCTGCTGTTCGGCTCGGCCGGCGCCGTGATGGGCGTGGCCGGCCTGTTCTGGGCGGTGGGCGCGGCCGGTTTGGCTGGCGCCCGGCTGGCGTGGTGCATCGGCGGCCAGAAATAGCCAGCGGCGCAGCCCGCGCGGTGCCGCACGGTGGGAAGCCCTTGCCTAGCCAGGGCTTGCGCGGATGAGCAAATGGCCAGAAAAAGAGTAGATTGGCGCCTTCGACAGAGGGTAGAGGGGGCTGACATGAGCGTTCCATCCTGCTGGCGGCTCGCACGTCGCCTGGCCATGCTGCCTTTTTTGCTGGGGGCTCCCGGTGCCATGCTTCACGCCGGCGAAGGCGCGGACGGTGTCGGCGGTGACGTGCTGGGCCAGGCCGAAGCACTGCTCGCGCAGCGCGATGCCCAGCGCGCGTTCGAGCTGCTCGACCCGTACGAGGCAGTCCGCGCGGGCGACCCCGCTTTTGACACCCTGATGGGGCGGGCCGCCTTTGCGGCGGGCCAGTTCAGCCGCGCCGTGCTGGCGTGGGAACGCGTGGTGGCCGTGCAACCCGACAACGCCGCTGCGGCCTGGGAGCTGGGACGCGCGCTGCATGCCGTGGGCGATCGGCGGGGCGCCGCTGCGGTCTCGGAGCGCGTTCGCACCGACGGGGTGCCTGTGGATGCCGCGCTCAGCATCGACCAGTTCCTGGTCTCGCACGACCGCCGGGGACACGATGGTGGTTCCACCTGGAAGGGCTACGTTGAATTCGCGCTGGGGCGCGACTCCAACGTCAACGCCGGTCCGGGCCCCGACGCCCCCACGCTTTCGCCCCCAGGCACACCGGCCTGGACGCTGGCCCCGGGTGCTGAAGCACAGCGCGCATCGTATGCCCAGGTGCAGGGCAACCTCCGCGGGCGGCACGTGCTGGATGCGCGCTGGTCCCTCATCGGCTCGGCAACCGCCGAGCTGCACGGGCATGCCGGTGCCGGGGATGCGTACGACAGTACCCAGCTGGACGCCACGGCCGGCGTGGCCTACCGGTGGGAACGGCACGAGTGGATGCTGAGTGCCCAGGGGGCGACCTACCGGCTGGACGGCAGCACGCTGCGCAACATTGGAGGGGCGCTGGCGCAGTGGATCTACCGGATCGACGGCTATCGCCACTGGGATACGTTTGTCCAGGTGCAGGGGCTGCGCTATCCGGCGCAGTCCCTGCGGGATGCGCGGCGCACGGTCGGCGGGGCTTCCTACGTGCAGGTGCTGCGCACCGGCAGCCTGTTCTACGCGGGGCTGTATGCCGGGCGGGAGTCCCCCCGTGCAGACAACCTCGAACATCTGCAGCATGACCTGACTGGCGTGCGCGCGGGCTTGCAGTGGGCGCTCAGTGCGCAATGGGCTGCCTTCGCGCACTTGAACCACGAACGGCGCAGCTACGGTGGGGCGGACCCCTTCTTTGGCGTGGTGCGCCGTGATCGCCAGACGCAGTGGGCGCTGGGGTTGTCATGGCTGCCCGCGCCGGGATGGCGCGTCACGCCCCAATGGGCGCAGACGCGCAACGCATCCAACGTGCCCATTACCGACTATGACCGCCGGGTGTTCTCCGTCACGGTGCGGCGCGAGTTTTGAGGAGCCAAGCGATGCAGTCCAATCATTCATCAACGCGGTGGCCGCTGTGGATGGCCGTGGCCGCCGCGTGGCCCCTGCAGGGGCTGGCCGCCGCGGGCATGGTGCAATTTGCGACAGGTGATGTTCAGTTGCGCAGGGCAGCCGGCGCGTTGCCCGCGATGAAGGGTTCCGAGGTGGAGAGCGGCGACATCGTGGTCACCGGGGCCAATGGGCGCGCCCAGATCCGCTTCTCGGATGGTGGCCTGGTGGCGCTGTACCCGGACTCGCACTTCATGGTGACGCGCTATGCGGACACCGGCGACGCCGCGCAGGATCAGTTTGCCGTCAACCTCGTGCGCGGCGGCCTGCGTGCCATCACGGGCTGGATCGGCAAGCGGGACGCGCGCAACTACAAGGTGACCACGCCCACGGCACTGGTCGGCATTCGCGGCTCGGCCTTTCTGATTGCGTTCAATGAGCAGGGGGAACTGCTGGTAACGGGGGAGCAGGATGAGATCGAGGTTTGCACCGAAGCCGGCTGCGTGGGGCTGAAGGCCGGCGAGTCGGTGCGGGTGATTTCCAGCCGCCAGTTGCCGGTGTATACCCACACGCGCGCAGTCTTGCCAGTTCCACCGCCGCCGGTTCCGTGGGCCGTTGGTGAGCAGTTGGGGAACGAGCGGAATACGCAGGCGCCCGCAGAGCCCGCGCCCACGCCGCCGGGGCCCGCGCCGGCTCCTGCGCCCATGGACCCTTCCGTCCCTGCGCCACCACCCCCAACTCGCCCGCCAGGCACGCCTGCGCCACCCGCGCCAGCACCCGACCCGGGCGCGCCGCCCCCGCCGTCCAGGCCGCCGCAGCCGCCCACCACGCGGCCGCCGCCGCCCGTCACCCCGGCACCTGCGCCCACGCCGGTGACGCGGCCGCCCATCATCATCCTGCGGCCGCCCATCATCGTTTTGCCGCCAGCACCGCCGCCGATCATTCGCTGAGCAGCAAAGGCGATCGGATTGGCATGCCGGCACGCAGCGCGCGAAGGAAGGCCGACGGGCGCGCGCTCTCGCTGGGAAACCGGTTTACAGCTGATAGAAGGACTTGATCAGCTCCCAGGCTTCCTGCGGATCGTCGGTGTAGTGGAAGAGCTGGAGGTCCTGCGCCGAGATCGTGCCTTCTTCCACCAGCACGTCGAAGTTGATCAGCCGCTTCCAGTAGTCCGCCCCGAACAGCACGATGGGCACGGGCTTGGCCTTCTTGGTCTGCACCAGTGTGAGCACTTCGAACAGCTCGTCCAGCGTACCAAACCCCCCGGGGAAGGCCACCAGGGCCTTGGCGCGCATCATGAAGTGCATCTTGCGCAGCGCGAAGTAGTGGAACTTGAAGCTCAGGCTCGGCGAGATGAAGCGGTTGCCGCTTTGCTCGTGGGGCAGGGCGATGTTCAGGCCCACGTTCAGCGCACCGGCCTCGTGGGCGCCACGGTTGGCGGCCTCCATGATGCCGGGGCCGCCGCCGGTGCAGATGTAGATGCGGTCGGCAGGGCGCTGGCGCTCGCTGTAGTCGGCCACCAGCTTGGCGAACTGGCGGGCCAGGTCGTAGTACCGGGCGTTGCGCACCGCCAGCTGCGCGCGCGAAAGCCGCACTTCGTCGCCGCTGGCTTCGGCCTCGGCGAGCTGGGCTGCGGCTTCATCCGGCGCCACGAAACGGGCGCTGCCGTAGACCACGACGGTGTTCTCGATGCCTTGCTCGGCCTGGCCCAGATCGGGCTTGAGCATCTCCAGCTGAAATCGGATGCCGCGCGTTTCGCGGCGAAACAGGAACTCGGGGTCGGCGAAGGCCAGGCGGTAGGCGTCGGCGTGCAGCGGATTGCCGTTGACGGCATGCGTGTGCAATTCGGCCCAGGCATCGGCCAGGCGGCGTTCATTCAGTTGGGTGTTGGCGTCCATGGATGGCTTTTCGTACGGTGCAGGCAAAAGGTGGTGGAGAAGGCTGCGGCGCCGTGGCGGCCGCCCGCCGGATATCGGTAGCGTGTGGGTTTCTCAGAAGGATATCGGGTTGAATCGCCTATTCATCCGGCGCGGGATGCTATGAAATATGAAGCGGTCTGAATGCCCAGCACCGTCAGGCACAGCGACCCCAGCAGGTGCAGCGCGGTGGTACCCAGCGCGATGGCATAACGCTGCGCCATCAGCATGCCCACCACCTCGGCAGAAAAGCTGGAGAAGGTGGTGAGTGCGCCCAGAAAACCGGTGACGAGGGCAAGGCGCCAGACGGGGTCCAGCTGGGGGAGAGTATGGAACACGGCCACGCACAGGCCAACGAGGTAGCCGCCCACCAGATTGGCCGCCAGCGTGCCCCACGGCAGCACTCCGCCAGTGTTGAGCCACAGGCCCAGGCGCCAGCGGGCCAGCGCGCCAGCGCAGGCACCTAGGCAGATCGCAAGAACATTCAGCATCGGGGCGATTTTCGCCGAAGGCGGTGGCACATTGCGTGCCGCTGTGCGAGCCCGGTGATTCGCCGGGCAGCGGGCTTTTTCAGCGGGTGGCCATCTGCTGTGGGAGCCACGTCACGATGGCAGGGAAGGCGTAGATCAGAGCCACCGCGCCGCACATGAGCAGGAACATGGGCGCGGAGACCTTGGAGATCCACGGTAGCTGCTTGCCCGTCATGCCCTGCAGCACGAACAGGTTGAATCCCACCGGCGGGGTGATCTGCGCCATCTCGACCACCAGCACGATGAAGATGCCGAACCAGATCGGATCGATGCCTGCGGCCTGCACCGTGGGCATGAGCACGCCCATGGTCAACACCACCATCGAGATGCCGTCCAGGAAGCATCCGAGGATGATGTAGAAAATGGCCAGTGCCACGATGAGCTGGGCCTGGTTGAGCCCCAGCGACGCGATCCATTCCGCCAGGTGGCGCGGCAGGCCGATGTAGCCCATCGCCAGGGTGAGAAACGCGGCACCCGCCAGGATCAGCGCGATCATGCAGTACAGCCGCGTGGCGCCCATCAGCGAATCCTTGAAGGTGCTCCAGCTCATCGAGCCCTGCACGGCGGACAGCAGCAGCGATCCCACCACGCCCACAGCGGCCGCTTCGGTGGCCGTGGCGAAGCCGGTGTAGATGCTGCCCAGCACCGCGGCGATCAGCAGCACCACGGGGATTAGGCTGCGCGACTCCGACAGCTTCTGCAGGAAGGTCATGCCCACGTCGGCGGCGGGCACCTGCTCGGGGTGCCGCAGCGCCCACAGCATGATGTAGCCCGAGAACAGTGCGGCCAGCAGCACGCCCGGCAGCACACCTGCAATGAAGAGCTGCGAGATGGACACCTCGGCCGACACGCCGTAGACGATCATGATGATGGACGGCGGGATCAACAGGCCCAGCGTGCTCGCGCCCGCCAGCGTGCCCACGACCATGTGCTCGGGGTAGCCGCGGCGCGTGAGTTCCGGCAGCGTCATCTTGCCGATCGTGGCGCAGGTGGCAGCGCTCGACCCCGACACGGCTGCGAAGATGGTGCAGCCCACCACGTTGGTGTGCAGCAGCCGCCCGGGCAGGGCCTGCACCCAGGGCGCCAGGCCCTTGAACATGTCCTGCGAAAGTCGCGTGCGGAAAAGAATCTCGCCCATCCAGATGAAAAGGGGCAGGGCGGTGAGCGTCCAGCTGGAGGCGCTGCCCCAGATGGTCACGGCCATGGCATCGCCCGCGGGGCGCGATGAGAACAGCTGCATCCCGATCCAGGCCACGCCCGAGAGGGTGAGGCCGATCCACACGCCGCTGCCCAGGATCAGGAACAGTGACAGGACCAGCAGTCCGGTAATGGCGAGATCACTCATGGGACATCCGTCGTGTGGTTACTCGTTGCGAAGCGCTTCGCCCGAGGCTGCCTGGGCGCGGCGCCCCAGCAGCTCCAGCACCAGCTCGTCAACGAAGGCAATGGCCAGAATCACCGTGCCCACGGCCATGGCGATCTGCGGAATCCACAGCGGCGTGGCGTCGCTGCTGGTGGAGATGTCGTGGAACTCGTGCGACTGCCAGGCCAGCTTGCAGCTGTAGGCCGCAAACAGCAGGGCGAGCAGCGTGGCAATGGCCAGCGCCCAAACCTCGAACGCCTTCTTGGCGCCGCCCTTCAGAAAGTTGAGCAGCAGCGTCACGCGAATGTGCTCGCCGCGCTTGAGCGTGTGGGCGAGCGCAAGGAAGCCCGAGGCGGCCATGAGGTAGCCGGCGTAAGCGTCGGTGCCCGGCACGTGAAAGTGGAACTGACGGCTGGCGATGGACAGCAGCACCATGCCCAGCAGTCCGACCATGAAAAGCGCCGCCAGGGCGGCGGCACTGTCGTACACCCAATCAAGAAGGCGGCGCATGGGGCTCTGTTATGCGAACGGGTTTACTTGCGGTACGCGTCGATCAGGGCCTTGCCTTCGGGGCCGGCCTTGTCGAGCCATTCCTTGAGCATGGTGTCGCCCACCTTGGCCATGTCGGCCTTGAGCGCGGCGGGTGGTGCCTCCACGGCCATGCCGTTGGCCTTGAGCTTGGCCACGGTGTCGGTGTTCACCTTGGCGCTGGCAGCCCAGCCGCGCGCTTCGGCGTCGGCGCCGGCCTTGAGCAGCGCGTCCTGCAGCGGCTTTTCCAGCGCGTCAAACGCCTTCTTGTTCACCAGCACCGCGTTCTTGGGCAGCCAGGCCTGGGTGTCATAGTAGAACTTGAGGTGCTCGTACAGCTTGCTGTCCACGCCTGTGGCGCCCGAAGTCATGGTCGATTCGACCACGCCCGTGGCCAGCGCCTGCGAGAACTCTGCGGCCTGCACCGTCACAGGCTGCGCGCCCACCAGTTCGGCAATGCGGGCGGTGGCGGGGCTGTAGGCGCGCCACTTGATGCCCTTGAGGTCAGCGGCAGAGGCCAGGGGCTTCTTGGTATAGATACCTTGAGGAGGCCAAGCCACGGCGTACAGCAGCACCATGCCCTGTTCTGCCAGTTTCTTTTCGAGGAAGGGCTTTTGCGCCGCGTAGAGTTTCTTGGAGGCGTCGTAGCTGTCGGCGAGGAAGGGCAAGCCGTCCACACCGAAAATCTGCCATTCATTCTGGAAGTTGGCCAGCAGGATCTCGCCCATCTGCGCTTGGCCGCCTTGCACGGCGCGCTTGATTTCAGGGGCCTTGAACAGCGCAGCGTTGGCATGCACCGTGATCTTGAGCTTGCCGCCGGTGGCCTTGTCCACATCGCTGGCCAACTGCACCATGTTCTCGGTGTGGAAGTTGGTGGCGGGGTAGGCGGCGGCCAGGTCCCATTTGGTCTGTGCAAAAGCCGAACCGGCGGACAGGCCCAGGGCCATTGCCACGCCCAATGCCGTGACGGGAAAGATGCGACGACGCTTCATGGGGGACTCCACAGTGGGTTGGTTGAGGGACAAACGATATGTAAACAATGTATCGGAGGCGAGGCCGTTGCGGCATAGGTAATTGCCTCAATGTCGACAAATTACCGACAAATTACTATCAACATGCCTACAATGCGGCGCATGCACAACCTGTGCCAGCGCCGCCTTTCATTGCCTCTCACGGAGTTCCCTGGATGAAGCCTGCGGCCAAGAAGCCCACCGACGCTGTGTCGATTGTTTCGTCGGCCCACCTGGTATCCGCCCGCAGTGCCGAGATGAGCGAGTTCGAGTTCGGCCTGATCGTGGCGGGCAACGCCTTCCACCGCTGGGTGGTGCATTGCATGGCCGCGGCCGGGCTCAAGGACCTGATGCCGCTGGACGTGCTGGTGCTGCACCACGTGACGCACCGCGCGCGCGACAAGCGCTTGGCCGACATCTGCTTCATCATGAACGTGGAAGACACGCACCTGGTGAACTACTCCCTCAAGAAGCTGCAGAACCTGGGCGTGGTCGCCTCCCGCAAGAACGGCAAGGAAGTGACCTATGCCGCCACCGACCTGGGGCGCGGCTATGTGCAGCGCTACCGCGAGATCCGCGAGAACTGCCTGATTGATGCCCTCAATGCCGACGACGCACTGAACAAGGACATTGGCGAGCTGGCGCGCTTGCTGCGTGTGCTTTCGGGCATGTACGACCAGGCAGCGCGTTCGGCGGCTTCACTTTAGGCGTGCCCCGGCAATTGAATCAAAATGGGCTGTGGCGCATGAATGACAAGCGCGAGCAGCTATCAAAAGTAGAGTAAACCATGACCGCACCCCTCGATTCCACCCCACGCTGGCAGTTCTGGATCGACCGAGGAGGCACCTTCACCGATGTGGTGGGCAAGCGCCCGGACGGGACCCTGGTCACGCACAAGCTGCTGTCCGAGAACCCCGAGCAGTACAAGGACGCGGCCGTGGCGGGCATTCGCCACCTGCTGGGCCTCGCGCCCGGCGAACCGGTGACGCCCGACCTGGTGGAGTGCGTGAAGATGGGTACCACGGTGGCCACCAACGCGCTGCTGGAGCGCAAGGGCGAGCCCACGCTGCTTATCACTACCCAAGGCTTCAAGGACGCGCTGCGCATCGCCTACCAGAACCGCCCACGCATCTTTGACCGCCACATCGTGCTGCCCGAGCTGCTGTACGAGCGCGTGATCGAGGCGCAGGAGCGCATGGGCGCCCATGGCGATGTGATCGAGCCGCTGGACGAAGCGCACCTGAAGGAACGGCTGTGGGCGGCCTACGACGCGGGCCTGCGCAGTGCAGCCATCGTGTTCATGCACGGCTACCGCTACACCGCGCACGAAGAAGCCGCCGCACGCATTGCGCGCGAAGCGGGCTTCACGCAGGTGAGCGCATCGCACGCCACCAGCCCCATGATGAAGCTGGTGAGCCGGGGTGACACCACGGTAGTGGATGCGTACCTCTCGCCCATCCTGCGGCGCTATGTGGACCAGGTGGCCAGCGAAATGCCGGGCGTGAAGCTGTTCTTCATGCAGTCGTCGGGCGGCCTGACGGATGCGCAGGTGTTCCAGGGCAAGGACGCGATTCTGAGCGGCCCCGCAGGCGGCATCGTCGGCATGGCACGCACCGCAGGGCTTGCAGGGCACGACAAGGTCATCGGCTTTGACATGGGCGGCACCAGCACCGATGTGAGCCACTACGCGGGCGAGTTCGAACGCGAGTTTGAGACGCAGGTGGCGGGCGTACGCATGCGCGCGCCCATGATGAGCATCCACACCGTGGCGGCCGGTGGCGGCTCCATCCTCGGTTTTGATGGCGCACGTTTCCGCGTCGGCCCCGAAAGCGCGGGTGCCAACCCTGGCCCCGCCAGCTACCGCCGGGGCGGCCCGCTGGCCGTGACGGACGCGAACGTGATGGTGGGCAAGATCCAGCCCGCGCATTTCCCCAAGGTGTTTGGCCATGCGGCCAATGAGGCGCTGGACGGCGACGCGGTGGCGCAGAAGTTTGGCGACCTCGCCACGCAGACTGGCCGCAGCGCGGAGGATGTCGCCCACGGCTTCATCCAGATCGCTGTGCAGCAGATGGCCAATGCCATCAAGAAGATCAGCGTGGCGCGCGGCTATGACGTGACGCGCTACACGCTGCAGTGCTTTGGCGGCGCGGGCGGGCAGCATGCGTGTCTGGTGGCTGATGCCTTGGGCATGACCCGCGTGTTCGTGCACCCGCTGGCGGGTGTGCTCAGCGCCTATGGCATGGGCCTGGCGGACCAGAACGTGATCCGCGAGCAGGCGGTGGAAACCAAGCTGGAGCCTGATGCGCTGGCTGGTATCGAAGCCACTCTGGAGCAACTGGCCACCACCGCACGCACCGAGCTGGAGCGCCAGCAGGTGGGCGCGGGCACAGCCGTGGTGCACCGCCGCGTGCATGTGCGCTACGAGGGCAGCGACTCGGCACTCATCGTGCCGTTTGGCACGCAGGCCGAAATCACCGCCGCGTTCGAGAACGCTTACCGCCAGCGTTTTGCTTTCCTCATGCAGGGCAAGGGACTGGTGGTGGAAGCCGTGTCGGTCGAAGCGGTGGTGCCCGGCGACGCCCCCGTGGAGCCGCGCCACACGCTGCAACCTGCGCGCGAGGTGCCGCGCCGCAGCACTGTGCGCATGTACACCGGCGGCATCGATGGCGTTGCGGCATGGCACGACGCCGCCCTGGTGGTGCGGGAGGATCTGCGCCCCGGCGACGTGATCCCCGGCCCGGCCATCATTGCCGAGAAAAACGCCACCACCATCGTGGAGCCCGGCTGGGAGGCCGCGCTGACCGACCTGGACCACCTGCTGCTCACCCGCCGCGTGGCGCGTGCCGTGCAGCACGCCGTGGGCACCACGGTGGACCCGGTGCTGCTGGAGGTGTTCAACAACCTGTTCATGAACATCGCTGAGCAGATGGGGCTGCAGCTGCAGAACACGGCCTACTCGGTCAACATCAAGGAGCGTCTTGACTTCAGCTGCGCGCTGTTCGACGCCGAGGGCAACCTGATCGCCAACGCGCCGCACATGCCGGTGCACCTGGGCTCGATGGGCGAGAGCATCAAGACCGTGATCCGCGAGAACAGCGGCCGCATGCAGCCCGGCGATGTGTTCGTGCTCAACGACCCGTACCACGGCGGCACGCACCTGCCGGACATTACCGTCATCACCCCGGTCTACATTGCCGACGAGGCCACGCCCACGTTCTATGTGGGCAGCCGTGGCCACCACGCCGATGTGGGCGGCACCACGCCGGGTTCCATGCCGCCGTTCTCCACGCGCATCGAGGAAGAGGGCGTGCAGATCAACAACGTCAAGCTGGTGGAGCGCGGCGTGCTGCGCGAGGCCGAGATGATTGCGCTGCTGGAAAGCGGCGAGTACCCCAGCCGCAACCCGCAGCAAAACATGGCGGACTTGCGTGCGCAGATCGCCGCCAACGAGAAAGGCCAGCAGGAGCTGCGCCGCATGGTGACGGAGTTTGGCCTCGATGTCGTGCAGGCCTACATGCGCCATGTGCAGGACAACGCGGAGGAGTCCGTGCGCCGGGTCATCACGCGCCTGAAGGATGGCGCGTTCACCCTGCCGCTGGACAACGGTGCGCAGATCAGCGTGGCCGTGAAGGTGGATGCGCAAAACCGCAGCGCCACCATCGACTTCACCGGCACCAGCCCGCAGCAGACCAACAACTTCAACGCGCCCACGGCGGTGTGCATGGCGGCGGTGCTGTACGTTTTCCGCACGCTGGTGGACGATGACATTCCGCTGAACGCCGGGTGCCTCAAGCCGCTCAACGTGATCATCCCGCCCGGCAGCATGCTCAACCCCAACCCGCCGGCCTCGGTGGTGGCGGGCAATGTGGAGACCTCCACCTGCATCACCAATGCGCTGTACGGCGCGCTGGGGCTGATGGCGGCGGGGCAGTGCACCATGAACAACTTCACCTTTGGCAGCACGCGCTACCAGTACTACGAGACCATCTCGGGCGGCAGCGGCGCGGGCGGCGTGTGGGATGCCGATGGGAAATTGGTGGGCGGGTTTGACGGCACCAGCGTCGTGCAGTGCCACATGACCAACTCGCGCCTCACGGATCCTGAGGTGCTGGAGTTCCGCTTTCCGGTGCGGCTGGAGGGCTACGCCATCCGCAAGGGTTCGGGCGGCGCGGGGCGCTGGAAGGGCGGCGATGGCGGCGTGCGCCGCGTGCGCTTCCTGGAGCCGATGACGGCCAGCATCTTGTCGAACGGACGCCACCATGGCGCGTTTGGCATGGCAGGCGGCCAGCCGGGTGCTGTGGGCATCAACAAGGTGGTGCGCAGCGATGGCCGCGTGGAACTGCTGGACCATATCGGCCAGGCCGAGATGCAGCCGGGCGATGTGTTCGAAATCCACACGCCCGGCGGCGGCGGATTTGGAACAAATTGAACTTTGAATGAAATTGGTCGCTAGCGCTTGTCCAGCAAGCGTTGGCAGCTATTCATTTAGGAGTTTTCAGTTTCCGATGGCGTCGTCTTGGGCTGGCTCAAGCTCGGCGGCACATCCAGCCCCATCTGCCGCGCGCGGAACAGCGCAGCGCGCATCAAAAAGATCGACATGATCGGCACGGTGATCGCCACGAACACGGCAATCAGCAGAGCATGCAGCGCCAGGCTGCGGTCGGCCACCGAAAAGTACAGCACCGTGCCATGCATGATCAGCCAGCAGCCCAGCGTGGCGATGATGGCAGGCGCGTGTACCCGTTCAAAGAACGTGGGCAGGCGCAGCAAGCCGGTGGAGCCCAGCAGCGCGAGCCCCGCGCCGGACAGCACCAGCACGGCCACGATGATTTCCAGCCACAGCGGCAGAACGGCGATGGTGGCGGCCTCGGTCATTCGATCACCTCGCCGCGCAGCAGGAACTTGGCCATGGCCATCGATCCGACAAAGCTGAACAGCGCCAGCAGTAAGGCGGCTTCGAAGTAGTTCTTGCTGCCATACAGCAGGCCCAGCACCAGCATCACCAGCATGCCGCTCAGGTACATGCAATCGAGCGCCAGCACGCGGTCTTGCGCGGAAGGGCCCTTGAGCAGGCGTATCAGCGCGCAGCCCATGGCCAGAGCCAGCATGAACAGGGCAATGGGCAGGGCCCAATCCAGAATCGGGGTCATTCGAAGATCTCCATCAAGGGGGCCTCGTAGCGCCGCTTCACGTTGGCGATGACGGTGGCGGCGTCGTCCAGTTCCAGCACGTGCAGCAGCAGCATGCTGCGGTCCAGCGCCAGCTCGGCCCAGGCGGTGCCGGGGGTGATGCAGACGATGGTTGCCAGCACGGCCAGCGCGTTGGGGTCGCGCACATCGAGCGGGATGTGCACAAATCCCGCCGGGTGCCGGCGGCGGCCCGGTGCCAGCAGCAGTCGCGCCACGGCAACATTCGAGCGCACGGTATCGACTGCGACGGCAAGGGCCAGGCGCAGCACGGCGCCTGGCCTGCGGATGCGCACCGGCAATGGCCGCAGCCCGGCCGTGAGCAGCGGAATGGCCAGCGCCAGCACTGTGCCCAGCACGATGTGGCCCGCGCTCAGGCTGCGGTTGAGCAGCAGCCACAGCACCAGCAGTGCCAGCGAGAGCACGGGGGCGGGCACCAGGCGCTTGAAGGGCCGCTGCAGGGGGGCGTTGCGGGGCTTCATGGGTGCTGGGCTCCTTGCTCGGCCGGGGTTGTTGCCGATGGCGGATTGGGCATGGGGAGGGTGGTCATCACCGCGCGTACATAGGTCGAGGGCGTGTGCAGCGCATCGGCCGTGGCCTGGGTGTAGCGCATCACGGCGCCGGCCTGCCAGGCCAGGGCTACGCAAGCGCCCAGCAGCAGGGCAATTGGCAACCCCTCCAGCACCAGCAGCTTGGGGGCCGATCGGTCGTGCGCCGCCCAGAAGTGCCGGATGCCCGCGCGGGTCAGCGCCACCAGCGCCAGCAGGCCCGATGCCACCACCAGCGCCACCATCGTCCAGCCTGCTACGCCCAACTGGATGCCGCTGGAAGCGCCTAGCCCCAGGGGATTGAGCAGCGCGTGAACCATGGCGAATTTCCCCACAAATCCGGGCAGGGGAGGCAGGCCCGCAATGACCAGCGTGCAGGCGATGAACGCCAGGCCGAGGAACGCGGCTGCCGCAGGGATGACCTCGCCGATCAGGGCCTGCTCCTTGTCGTCGAGGTTCATGCCCTCGTTGGGGACCAGATCAGCCGACAGGAAGGGGGCGTCATCCGTCTGTTCGTGCGGCGCGACGCTGGCGCCATCGTTGCGCCAGCGATCGATCAGGTCGGTCAGCAGGAAGAGGGCGCTCACCGCCAGCGTGGAGCTGAGCAGGTAGTACAGCAGCCCTCCCGTGAGCAGGTTCTGTCCAAAGCCCATGGCGGCCAGCAGCGTGCCCGACGACAGGATGGCGCTGAAGCCCGCCAGATGCCCCAGGCGCTGCGAGCCCAGCATGCCGATGGCGCCGAACGCCATGGTCAGCATGCCGCCGCCCACCAGCCACTGGCTGCCGAACAGCGACGATTCGCCCGCCTCGGCGCCGAACAGGAGCGTCCACAGCCGCAGCACGCTGTACACACCCACCTTGGTCATCAGCGCGAAAAGAGCGCCCACTGGCGCCGTAGCCGCGCTGTAGGCCGGTACCAGCCAGAAGTTGAGCGGCCACACGGCGGCCTTGATGAGAAAGGCTACCGCCAGCACGGCCGCAGCGGCGTGCAACAGGCCGCGGTCTGCGGGCGCAACACCCGCAACTGCCTGCGACAGGTCGGCCATGTTGAGCGTGCCGGTGATGCCGTAGAGCATGGACACGCCGATCAGAAACAGCGATGAGGCGGCGAGGTTGATGGCAATGTAGTGCAGCCCCGCCGACACGCGCGGGCGGCCCGAGCCGTGCAGCAGTAGCCCGTACGAGGCCGCCAGCATGATTTCGAAGAACACGAACAGGTTGAACAGGTCGGCCGTGAGAAACGCGCCCGCCAGACCCATCAGCTGGAACTGGAACAGCGGATGAAAGTGCACCCCCGCACGGTGCCAGCGCGCCGCCGAGAACAGCACAGCTGCCAGCGCCACGGTGCTGCACAGCACCAGCATCATGGCCGAGAGCCGGTCGAGGGCCAGCACGATGCCGAACGGCGCGGGCCAGTTGCCGGGCAGGTATACGCCCAGTCCATGCGGTTGGGCTGGGTCCTTGGCCTGTACCAGCAGCAGCATCAGCCCGGCCGTGAGCATGGGCAACGCGATGGGAGCAATGATCAGGTGCGGCAGCAACCGGTCTACTAAAAATCCAGTGAGTGTCATGTCAGTTGTCCCGGACGCTGCGCACGAAACTGCCGCGCCCAAGGCCAGGGCAGCCCGGCAAGGGCCGCCCCGCAGCGGGGGCTGAGTGCCGCGGCTCCAAGCCTGCCTGCGCAGGCTTGGACGGCAGCGAAGAGCGGCCGCCTCTGGCAGAAGCACCAAGGCGCGTAGCGCCTCACGGGGGTGTCATTGATCACGGCATTTCCTGAGCGTCTTTCGAGCGGCTGCCATCCACATGGTCGGTGCCCGCCATGCCACGCGATGCCAGCAACACCACCAGGAACAGCGCCGTCATCGCAAAGCCGATCACGATGGCGGTGAGTGTGAGCGCCTGGGGCATGGGGTCGGCGTAGTGCGCCAGATCTTGCGGCAGGCCGGGCTGCAGCACGGGCTCCTTGTCGATGGCCAGGCCCAGGCGCCCCATGCTGAAGATGAAGAGGTTGACCGCGTACGACAGCAGCGACAGCCCCATGATGACCTGGAAGGTGCGGGGCCGCAGCAGCAGCCACACGCCCGAACCTGTGAGTACGCCAATGGCCAGTGCCAGTATCAGTTCCATGGGCCTTCTCCCTGTGTTGCGACGGTGGGTGGTTCCGCGGCCTGCGCTTCCTCGGCGGGGCGTGTGTTGTTGTAGCGGTGGCTGCGCACCGATTGGTGGGCGATGCCGGTGAGGATGAGCATGGTGGAGCCCACCACCAGCGTGAACACGCCGATGTCAAAGAACAGAGCGCTTGCCACGTGGATGTCGCCGACCACTGGCAGGTGCAGGTGGGCCGTGTGGCTGGTGAGGAAGGGGTAGCCCCAGGCCAGCGCTCCCAGCCCGGTGGCCAGAGCGGTGAGCAGGCCCACGCCAATCCAGCGGCGCGGGTACAACGGCAGGTGCGCCTCGACCCATGAGGTGCCCGAGACGATGTACTGCAGCAGCAGCGCCACCGAGAACACCAGCCCGGCCACAAAGCCGCCCCCGGGCTCGTTGTGGCCTCGCATGAAGAGATACATGGACACCAGCGTGGCAAATGGCAGCATCAGGCGCACCAGCACGGCGGGCACCATGAGGTAGCCCACAGCGGTGTCGGCGGTCTGGCGTGGGTTGGACAGGTCGGTATCCACGTCGGCGGGCAGGGCGCGCTGCTGCGGTGGCAGGTCCATCACCTCGCGCGCAGGCCTGAAGCGCCGAAGCAGCGCATACACCGTGAGCGCCACGATGCCCAGCACCACGATCTCGCCGAAGGTGTCGAAACCCCGGAAGTCCACCAGCATCACGTTGACCACGTTGGTGCCGCCGCCTTCGGTGAGTGCGCGCTCCAGGAAGAAGGTGGAGGTGCTGTCGGGGAAGGGGCGGCTCATCATGGCGAAGGAAAGCAGCGCCATGCCCGCGCCGCTGGTCAGCGCCAGGGCCATGTCGCGCCAGCGGCGCAGCTGGGTGCGGCGTGCTTCGGCCAGCGTGGGCAGGCGCAGGCTTTCGTCGCGCCGGGGCAGCCAGCGCAGCCCCAGCAGGATGAGAATGGTGGTCACGACCTCCACCACGATCTGCGTGAGCGCGAGGTCGGGCGCGGAAAACCAGAGGAAGGTCAGGCACACGCACAGGCCCGAGCCGCCCAGCAGCGTCAGCGCCGCCAAGCGGTGGTATTTGGCCTGCCAGGCCGCGGCCATGGCGCACAGGCCGCCCAGCAGCCACAGCAGCGCGAAGGCCGGTGACAACGGCAATTGCGCGCGGTCGCCAATGGGCAGGCCCCGTGCCCACAGCGGCAGCACGCAGGCGGCAAGCGCCGCGCTCACGAGCCACAGCATCTGCCACTGCAAACGTCCCGTACCCAGCATTCTGCGGCCCTGGCGCCCCCACTGGGTGAGGGCGGCGAGGGTACCTTCAAACAGCCGCTGGCCGCTGATGTGACGCATTGCCGGCGGCGCATCCAGCGTGCCTTGGCTGCGCTGCCAGCGCAGCAGCGCGTACAGGGCGGCGCCACCGGCCAAGGCCACCAGGCTCATCACGAAAGGCGTATTGAACCCGTGCCACACCGCGAGGCTGTAGTTGGGCAGATCGCCCCCAACAACCGGCCGTGCGGCGGCGGCCAGATAGGCGCCCACCGACCATGCGGGCAGCGTCCCCACCACCAGGCAGGCGAGCACCAGCAGCTCGACGGGCACCCGCATCCAGTGCGGCGGCTCGTGCGGCGGCCGTGGCAGGTCGGTGGCGGGCGGGCCCCAGAACACATCCACTGTGAAGCGCAACGAGTACGCCACGCTGAACATGCCGGCCACGGTGGCGGCCACGGGCAGCAGCCATTCCAGCATGGGCGTGGTGTTCACGTACACCGTTTCGGCAAAGAACATTTCCTTGGAGAGGAAGCCGTTGAGCAGTGGCACGCCGGCCATCGCTGCACTGGCCACCATGGCGAGCGTGGCGGTGATGGGCATCATCTTGCGCAGCCCGGAAAGGCGCCGTATGTCGCGCGTGCCGCTTTCATGGTCCACGATGCCCACGGCCATGAACAGCGAGGCCTTGAAGGTGGCGTGGTTCATGATGTGGAAAACCGCTGCCACCGCGGCCAGCGGGCTGTTCAGGCCCAGCAGCAGCGTGATGAGCCCGAGATGCGAGATGGTTGAATAGGCCAGCAGGCCCTTGAGGTCGTTCTGGAACATGGCCGCGTAGCCGCCCACCAGCAGCGTGGCCAGGCCTGCGCCACCCACCAGCCAGAACCAGGGTTCGGTGCCCGCGAGGGCTGGCCACATCCGCGCCAGCAAAAACACGCCCGCCTTGACCATGGTGGCCGAGTGCAGGTACGCCGACACGGGCGTGGGCGCGGCCATGGCGTGCGGCAGCCAGAAGTGGAACGGCAATTGCGCGCTTTTGGTCAGTGCGCCCAGCAGGATCAGTACCAGCGCAGTGGGGTACAGCGGGTGCGCCTGGATCAGCGTGCCGGCAGCCAGCACCCGGTCGAGGTCGTAGCTGCCCACGATGTGGCCCAGCACCAGCATGCCCGCCAGCATGGCGAGGCCCCCGGCGCCCGTCACGGTGAGCGCCATGCGCGCGCCGCGCCGCGCGTCCTTGCGGTGGTGCCAGTAGCCGATCAGCAAGAAGGAAAACAGGCTGGTCAGCTCCCAGAAGAAAGCGATCTGAATGAGGTTGCCCGAGAGCACCACGCCCGCCATGGCGCCCATGAAGGCGAGAAAGAACGAGAAGAAGCGCGGCACCGGGTCAGCTGACGACATGTAGTAGCGCGCGTACAGCACCACCAGGCTGCCCACGCCCAGTACCAGCATGCAAAACATCCACGCAAAGCCATCCATGCGGATAACAAGGTTCAGGCCCAGGGCAGGGAGCCAGGCCAGTTCCTGCCGGATGACCCCGCCATCGGAAATCTGGGGGAAGCACAGTGCCGCCTGGACGGTGCAGAACAGGGCGATCAGGCCCGCCAGCGTGGACTCGGTATTGCGGGCGTTGGCGGGCAAAACTGCCGCCAGCAGGCTGCCGATGAAGGGAAGGAGGATGAGGGTGATCAGGGGCATGCGCAAACGATTTTAGGTTGCACCCCCAAAGACCCTGCATCCTCCTTGCCGTGCAAGCCCCGCAGTGCCCCCGCGGCAGCCAAAAAACAAAGCCCGCCAGGGCGGGCTTGTGGATTGGGCGGCGCGCTTACTTTTTGGTAGCGGTATCTGCCGCAGTGGCCGCCGGGGCTGCGGTAGTGGGCTGCTGCACCGCGGGCACCGCCGCCGTGGATTTGCCCTCCTGCTTGCCTTTGCTGCCAGCGCCGTTCTTGTCGGTGGCTTGAGCGTCCTTGGCCTTCTTGTCGGCTTTTTCGGCCTTGTCCGCTTTTGCTTTGGCCTTGGCGACTGCGGCAGCGCTGAACTTCTTGCCATTGACAGTCAAACCTTCGGCAGACAGACGGGCCGCCGTTTTCTCACCCACGCCACCCACCCGGGCGATGAAGTCGCTCCAGTCCTTGAAGTCACCATGGTTGCGCTCGTCCAGGATCTTGGTGGACAGGCCAGGGCCGATCCCTTTGACCCCGTCCAGCTCGGCGGCGGTGGCCTTGTTCACGTCGACCGCGGCAAACGCCGCGGCGGCATACAACAAGGTGATGATGAGCAGAATCTTCTTGAACATGTGGATCTCCCTCGGGGTTCTCGCTTGGTATGTGAATGGTGGCTCTCGATGCTGGCGCCTGGCAGAGCAGATGCCCGCACCTGTTCAACAGGTTTCCTAGAGTTCTTCGACGCGGCGCGCGGGGTAGCTGTCCCACGTCTGGCAGCCCGGGCATTGCCAGAAATGCTGGCGGGCCTCGAAGCCGCAGGCCGCGCAGCGGTAGCGGGTGAGCGGCTTGACGGCATGGTCCAGCGCACGCTGGATCTGGGGGTGAAACTCTTCGTGTTCCAGTTTTTCGGTGGCCAGCCATTTGGCGGCCGCCACCAGCGAGCGCTCCTTGTCCAGATGTTCCACGTAGCGCTGCCGCGCCGTGCAGCTGGTGGCCGCGTCCGCTGTCTCCAGGGCCACGATGCTCTCCAGCACGTCGAGCGAAGGGGCTTGAGCGTAGTGGGCCTGCAGCAGCGCATGGACCTCCGGCGTGCGGCCGGTGGCTGTGCCGGCCTCCACCATCAGCGCCGCGGCCAGGGGCAGCGCCGCGGGATTGCGCTCCCCCAGCGCCTGCAGCGTGGCCAGCACCTCCGTGGGTTGACCGAGGAGCCGCTGCAGCCGCGCCAGCTCGATGCGGGGGCGCGCGGCCTCGGGGGCTGCGGCCACCGCTTGCTCCAGCAGCGCCTGCGCGGCGGATGGGTCGCCCTGGGCTCTTAACGCCAAGGCCTGCTCGCACAGGTAGTGGGCTTGGCGGGTGCTGAAGTCGCCTTGGTCGGCGTCGTGCATCTTGCGAGCGATGGTGGCTGCATGGGGCCAGTCTCGGGAACGCTCATAGATGGCGAGTAGCGCCAGCCGGGCCTGGGCTTCAAAAGGGGTGCCTTCCAGGCGGTGCAGGGCTTCTTCCGCGCGGTCCAGCAGGCCAGCCTTGAGGAAGTCGAGCGCCAGCGCGTGCTGGGCTCGCTCGCGGTCGGTGCGAGAGAGGTCGCCGCGCGAGAGCAGATGCTCGTGCACACGAACCGCACGGTCGTACTCGCCCCGGCGGCGGAACAGGTTGCCCAGCGCGAAGTGCAGTTCTGAGGTGTCGGGGTCGTTCTGTACGGCTTCGATGAAGGCGTCAATGGCCTGGTCCTGCTGCTCGTTCAGCAGGAAGTTCAAGCCCTTGAAATACGCCTTGGGCGCGCGGCGGTTTTCGGCGCGCAACTGGCGCAAGTCGAAGCGCGATGCCAGCCAGCCCAGCACGAAGGCCAGGGGCAGGCCCAGGAGAATCCAGGTCAGGTCAAATTCCATGGACAGAGGGCACGTCGGGCGGTGAGGTGGGGGCGGACGGGCTGCCGCTGGTGCCCGCGGGAACTGCAGACAATGGTGCAGCCGGGACGGCGCCGGCCATGGTCGCCACCTGGGCGCGACGCGCAGCCGTGCGGTGGCGCCACCAGCGCGGCACCATGCCCAGCACGCCCACCACCAGGCCCGCGGCGAAGGCGGTCAGCACCACCAGCACGAGCGGTGCGCGCCACTGCGTGCCAAAGAAGAAGTGGACGGTGGCGTCCTGCTGATTGTTCAGAGCGAAGGCAAACAGCGTAAAAAAAATGGCTGCCTTGAGCAGCCACAGGAGGTATTTCATCGGTCTCCCCAGTGGTGGGGGGATTCTAAGAGCTTGCACGCTGAGAGTCGTGAAGCGCTTGGCGGGCAGGTACTTAAGTCAAATTGGCCTCTGGCGCTTGTGCATCAAGCGCCAATAGCTATCATTTTTGAGTGCT
>NZ_JALEGG010000053.1 GCF_022763525.1 Acidovorax sp. | reverse complement strand
TTGGGCGGCCGCACGAACAGCAGTGCGGGAAAGGCTGCCAGCAGGTAGCGCAGCGCGCCCAGCAGCATGGGCGGAATGTCGGCCACGCCCACCTTGATGACGGCGAAGTTCAGCCCCCAGACGAGGATGACCAGCAGGGCGAGGCAGAGGTCGCGGGGGCGAAGGGACGTGTTCATGGCGGGTACGGTTGCGCGGCGGAATGGCCTTGCATTGTCGGTCGCCTGTCCTCCGGCCGCTGGCGCCATCCAGCCATGGACCAATCAAAAACGGACAACCAGCGCACCCCCGTCCCCCGCTTGCAGGGCTTGCGCTTCAGGCTTCCGCTTCCACTGCAAAGCGCAGCCCCGCATTCGCCTGCAACCGCGCAATCAACTGGTCGCCCATCGCAGGTGCCGTGGTCCAGATGCCGCCGGGGGTGTCCGTGGCTTCCTGCAGCAGGCACAGCGCAGCCTCGGTGATCATCTTGGAGGTGGAACCGTAGCCGGGGTCGCGGTCGCCTTTCACGCCCACACGCAGCGTGTGGCCGTCAGCGTCCGTGCCCAGAAAGAGGACGTCGTAGAAGCCTGCCTCGCGTTCCTCGCGCGAGGGGCCTTCGCCGGGCTTGGGGCCCTTGTCGGAGCCCAATGACTTGTCGCCCGCCACGGCATTGGCGATCGCCTCGCCTTTTTCGCCCGGGCCGGTGACCAGCATCTCGTCGTACACAAAGTCCGCGCCGTAGGCGTGCTGCAGCAAAAAGTTGGAGCGGTGGACATTGCGCGTGTTGATGGCGGCCATCACGAAGGGGGCCACCCAGACGCCTTCGCCCAGCGCATCGTCCACCATGGGCTTGTGGCCCGTGGGCTGGCGCGGGCCTTCGAAGCCGGGCGTGAGGGAGAACGGGTTCTTGAGCAGGTCCAGCACGGCGGGGTTGGTGGCGGCTGCGGCCATGGTGGCCTTCAGGCTGGCGGCCGTGCCGCCCGAGAAGGTCCCCTTCATCTTGCGCACCCGTCCGCGCACGCGCGGGGCAGGGTGGCCGAAGCGGTGGCGGAACTCCTTTTGGAGCAGGAACACGCCCAGGTCGAACGGAATGGAGTCGAAGCCGCACGAGAACACGATGCGCGCACCGCTGGCTTTTGCCGTGGCTTCGTGTGCGTCGATCATCTGGCGCATCCAGGCGGGCTCGCCGCACAGGTCCACATAGTCCACGCCGTTCTTTGCGCAGGCGGCCACCAGCTCGTTGCCATAGAGCTGGTAGGGGCCCACGGTGGTCAGCACCAGGCGCGTGGCGTCCATCAGCGCCTGCAGGCTGGCGGGGTTGCCGGTGTCGGTCACCACCAGCGGGGTGTCGGCCGGGGCGCCAAGTTCGTCGCGCACGGCCGCCAGCTTGTCGGGATTGCGCCCGCCCATGGCCCAGCGCACGCCGCTGCCGGCGGGGTAGCGCTGCAGCAGGTATTCGACCACCAGCCGGCCCGTGAAGCCGGTGGCGCCGTGGACGACGAGGTCAAAGGGTTTGGTGGCGGTGTGGGTGGTCATGGGCTGTCTGGTTCCGTGCGGGGCTGGTGGGGGGCAAGGCTGCGATTGTGAAAGACAAGGCGGTGTCCGTGTGTCACCCAGGCGCTCCGTTTCAGCGGCAAAAAGTATCGTTTTTAGATACCGAGGAGCCGGACGGCTGCCACCGGTGCATTCAGGCCATGTGGTCGCGGGCCGGTCGGCGGCACCATGCGCTCCGTGTTCAACAACGGCCCCGGTGGCCACCGACCTGTATGTCCAACCCCTCTCCCATCATCGTGCAGCGTGATACCCGTGCCTGGCAGTTGCAGGTGTGGGTTTCTTTCGGCATCGCCGTCTTCCTGTGCGGCGTGGGCCTTGCCTGGCTGCCGGGCGAACAGCTGGAGCAGGCTTTCATGGTGATGGGCTACGTGTTCTGCCTCTCGGCGGCCTTCGTACTGGCCAAGTTCGTGCGCGACAACGAAAGCGCCGCGCGCCGCGGCGGGGGCGACACGCCGCTGTGGAAGCTGGTGGTGTGGGGCGGATTCGCCGTGGCCATGGGCCTGACGGGCTGGGGCCTGCTGGGCATGGAGATCAACGTGACTTACAAGGCCTTCCTGGGCGTGAGCTGGCTCTACCTGATCACCACGGCCTTCACGCTGGCCAAGATGCTGCGCGACCGCCACGAAGCCGACCTGCTGGAAGCACGCCTGCAAGGCCGTCGCGAAACCGCTGCGCAACATTCCGCAACGTCTGGTAACCACGTGAACTGAGCTTTGGAGGTCCGCCGATCTGCGGTGGTGGATGCTCGGGGGTTGTCCTGAAAAAAGATTCGGTGCTGCGGTGTGATTGCAGCGCCTTTGTTGAGGAGTGAGAAACATGAAGAGAAACAGATGGACCAAGATTGCGGCCTGGAGCCTGGCCGCTGGCTTGCTGTGCGCACTGGCCACCACGCCCGCGCGGGCGCAGAGCGAGGCATCGGCCGCGCTGTCGCTGCTGCCCGTGGCTTCGGTGGTGGGCACGGCGTCGGTGGCCTCGGCCGCCGCGGGTGCCGTGGCGACGGTGCCGGCGGCCCTGTCCGTCGGCGGCGCGGTGTTGACCGTGAAAGCCGTCGAAGGCTCGGCGGTGGGCACGGTGTACTTGCTGGAGCGCGCCTCGGACGGCGCCCAGGTGAGCGTCGAGGTCGCGGGCCGCGGCGTGGGCGCATCGGCCTACGCGGTGGGCACGGTGGTGACCTGCAGCGTGATCGGCACGGGCGTGGTGCTGTCGGTGGCGGGCGAGGCGATTGCTTTCGTGCCCAACGCCATCGGCCGCGCCTTGTTGCACAACGAGCGCCTGTAATGATGAAGCACATCCCTCTGAGCCGCTGCGCGGCTTCTCCCTTCTCTCGCGCTGCGCGCGGGGAGGGAGACGATGCCCTCGCTGCGGGGCAGCCCTTGCTTGGCATCCCGCGCTGGGTTCGTACCCCTTGGATGTGCTGCGGGTTTGCGACGCTGGCGATCGCCGCAGTGTTGGCATCGGCTCCAGCCCACGCCGGCCGCTCGTGCGAGGCAAAGAAGCCCACGCCCCAGGTCATCGAGCGCGGCATGAAGCTGGCCGAGCAGACCTCGGCTGCGCTGGATGCCGAACATGCCAAGTCAGGCACCCGGGTGGTGGCGCTCGGTCGCGCGGGGCAGGACCTTGGCAAGTACGGGCTGCGCTATTCGCATTTCGGCTGGGCCTACAAGACGCCTGAGGGCCCATGGCGCGTGGCGCACAAGCTCAACGAATGCGGCACGGCCGTGGGGCACCTCTACCGGCAAGGCCTGGGAGAGTTCTTTCTGGACGACCTGTGGCGGTACGAGGCCGTGTACGCCGTGCCCACGCCCGAGGTGCAGCAGCGCCTGCTGGCCGTGCTGCAGGACACGGGCCGTACCCGGGCGCTGCAGCACCCGCCCTACAGCATGGTGAGCTACGTGTGGGGCCGCAAGTACCAGCAGTCCAACCAGTGGGCGCTGGAAACCCTGGCCGCGGCCATGGAGCCCGCCTCGGTGCGCACGCGCGACCAGGCGCAGGCCTGGCTGCAGTTCAAGGGTTACGAGCCCACCACGCTCAAGCTCGGGCCGCTCACGCGCATGGGGGGGCGGGTGGGCTCGGCCAACATTGCGTTTGACGACCACCCGAACGAAAAGCGGTTCTCGGACCGCATCGAGACTGTCACGGTGGATTCGGTCCTGGCCTGGCTGCAGCGGGCGCAACTTGCGGGCGCCCCCGTGGTGCTGACGTCAAGAAACTAGGTCAAATTGGCCGCTGGCGCTTGATCGGCAAGCGCCAGCAGCTATCAAATAAATAGTAACGACAAGAGAGGTGGGCCATGAGCAAGTCACTGCGTCTGTCCGAAAAATGGTTTCGCCGGGGCCTCTGGCTTGTGGCGCTCGTGTTCGCGAGCTTCCTGATCGGCTTGGGCGGAACCATCGTGGGCGATCTGCCCAAGGTCGAAACGCCGCTGCGGGTGGATGACTTCCTGGACAAGGCCGCAGCCGACCAGCTGCGTGCCCAGGTCAAGGAGTCGCGCCAGGCCGAGCAGGACGCGCAGACCGCGCTGGAGCAGGCGCAACTGCAGCGCAGCAAGGCCCGCAGCGAAAGCCAGGCCGAGCGCGAGACCTTCAACAACTGGCTGGCGGCCCGCAGCGTCACGCAACGCGCCGAGCACGACCCCGAGGTGCTGGCGCGCACCCAGGCGCTGGACCTGCTCAAGCAGGCCGAGCGCCGCGCCCAGCAGACGGTGGAGGCGCAGCAGCAGGCCGCGCTGGACGCACGCCAGGCGGCCGCGGCCGTCCAGTCGCGCCTGAACCAGATGGAGGCCGACGGCTACGAGAAGCTCGCCGCCGAGCGCCGCAAGGTCGAGCTGCGCGTGTTCCTGTACCGGCTGGCCCTCACGCTGCCGCTGCTGGCGGTGGCGGGCTGGCTGTTCGTGAAGAAGCGCAAGGGCACCTACTGGCCGTTCGTGTGGGGCTTCATCTTCTTTGCGCTGTTTGCCTTCTTCGTCGAGCTGGTGCCGTACCTGCCCAGCTACGGTGGCTACGTGCGCTATGTGGTGGGCATTGCGGTGACGGCGCTGGTGGGGCGCTACGCCATCCTGGCGCTCAACCGCTACCTGGAACGCCAGAAGCTGGCCGAAACGCTGCCGGACCAGGAGCGCCGCAAGGAGCTGAGCTACGACGTCGCCCTGGCGCGCCTGGCCAAGAACGTCTGCCCCGGCTGCGAGCGGCCGGTGGACCTGAAGGACGACAAGATCGACTTCTGCCCGCACTGTGGCATTGGGCTGTTTGACCGCTGCGGCCAGTGCGCCACCCGCAAGAGCGCCTTTGCCCGGTTCTGCCATGCGTGCGGTGCCGGTGCCGGGGTGAAGCTGGCCCGGGAATGAAGGGGCGGTGCAGCCCCGGACCCATGCATGCGCAGGTGGCCATGCGGTGGCGCCCCAGGGCCCGGGCGTGGAAAGCGGGTCAACCGGCAGGTGTGTAGGTGGCCACGCGGTTGCGGCCCGCGCGCTTGGCTTCGTACAGCGCCTCGTCAGCGCGGCTCAGCCAGGTGGACCAGGCCGTGCCCGGCGAGGCCACGCAGGCCAGGCCGATGCTCACCGTCACCGGAACTCCATGGCCTTCGGCCTCCATCTGGATGCCCGCCGCTGCGGAGCACAGGCGCTGGGCAATGGCCTGGGCGGCTGCCGGCGTGGTGTCGGGCAGATATACCGCGAACTCTTCTCCGCCCATGCGGGCCCACAGGTCGGTGGTCCGCAGCTGGCCGCGCAGGCACTCCGCGAAGGCCACCAGCACACGGTCGCCTGCGGCATGGCCGAAGCGGTCGTTGATCTGCTTGAAATGGTCTAGGTCAAGCTGGAGCACGGCGCTGCCCGCCGGCAGCTGTTCGGGAAGCTGCGACATGAGCCAGCGGCGGTTGCCGGCGCCCGTCAGGGCATCGGTCTGCGCCATGCGCTCAAGCCGCATTTCCGCGCGTTCGCTGGACATTTCCGACACCATGAGGGCGATGCCGAAGTGGCAGAACATCTGCACGTAGAACGCTCCCGCGAAGCCCGTGGAGCTCACGGTCTCGGTGGCGATGTAGAACAGGCGCAGCGCAAAAAGCCCCGCGCTGGTCAGCATCAACGCGGCCAATACCGCGCGGGAGGGCAGCGGCTCGACGTGGCGGTCTCGCCAGACTTCCCAGGCCGACGCGGCCACGGCCACCGTGGCGGTGATGTGGAAGGCACCGGCACGCAGCAGGTTGTTCAGCGGGAACTGCGTGGCCAGCCCCAACAGCAGCCAGCCCAGCGGCACCATGGTCAGCCAGCCCCACGCCACCCGGCGGCGCCCGCTCAGCGTCCGTGTGCCAGCCCAGAACAGCGGGTACCCCACCGTGCCGAGCAGCAGGCTGGCGTGCGTCCAGAACCACGGCGGCAGCGCCGAATGCTCGCCCTGGCCCGCCAGTTCGGCGCCAGCGGCCAGCAGCACGTAGGCAATGGCCATCGGCCGCATGCCCCGAGGCTGGCAGGCGTGCCGGCTGACGTGGAAGATGCTCAGGGCGCCGGCAATCAGGGCCGTCTTGTAGACAAGAAGAACGGTGGGCAGGTCCAGTTGCAGGTCCATGGCGCGTCGAAATGCTCGGTGGGGCGAAGGGATGGGATCAACGCCGCTGGCGCCAGCGCTGCAGCCAGCGGCGGCGCAGCACGCGCGCTGTGCGCCAGGCCCAGGTGGCGCGGGCGCGCTCCAGCACGGCGTGCTTGAAGCGCATCCAGTGCGCGGTGGCCCAGGCGAACCAGCGCAGCTGCATCAGCGCGGGCTGCGTGAGCGTGAACAGCCGCGCCACCACGGCCGTGCCCACCACCTTCGCCAGCGCGATCACCGTCACGCCCAGCACCACGTGGCCGTGCCCCATGGCCCACAGGGCCAGCAGCTTCACGGGCAGCAGCAGGGCGGTGGGCAGCGCGAACAGGCACACGGCGCCCCAGGGTGGCAGCGAGCGCACCCAGCCCTCGACCCAGCGCAGCCCGGGCCAGCGCCCGATGCGCGCCAGCAGCCGCTGCAGCGGCACCCAGCCCCATTCTTCGAACAGGATGACCAGCGCCAGCAGGCCGCTGCCCAGGCCGGTCAGCAGGCGGGCGGGCCAGCGCAGCAGTTGGTGCAGCAGGTTTTGAATGATTTGTGCCTCTGGCGCTTGCAAATCAAGCGCGACAAGCTATCAATGTAATAGCAATCGAGACGCGGTTCCCTGCCCGGTCAAACGCCCCGCGCCCGCTCTTCGCGGAATCGCGCACGGAAGGGGCCGAACGTGCCCGCGTCCAGCGCCTCGCGCACTTCGCGCATCAGGTTCAGGTAGTAGTGCAGGTTGTGCACCGTGGTCAGCATGGGGCCCAACATTTCGCCGCAGCGGTCCAGGTGGTGCAGGTAGGCTCGCGAGAAACCCTCGCGGCCGCCCTGGTCCCACGATACGCCCGAGCGGCCCGCGCAGGCGTAGCACGTGCAGCTGGTATCCAGCGGCTGGTGGTCGGCCTTGTGGCGGGCATTGCGGATCTTGAGGTCGCCATAGCGGGTGAACAGCGTGCCGTTGCGCGCGTTGCGCGTGGGCATCACGCAGTCGAACATGTCCACGCCCTGGGCCACGCCCTCCACCAGGTCTTCGGGCGTGCCCACGCCCATCAGGTAGCGCGGCTTGTGGGCGGGCAGGCGGTGTGGCGTGTGGGCCATGATGTCCAGCATCTCGTCCTTGGGTTCGCCCACGCTCACGCCGCCCACGGCGTAGCCGGGAAAGTCCAGTTCGACCAGCGCTTCCAACGACTCCTGGCGCAGGTTCTTGTACATGCCGCCCTGCACGATGCCGAAGAGCGCGTTGGGGTTCTGCAGGCGCTCGAACTCGTCCTTGGAGCGCTGCGCCCAGCGCAGGCTCATCTCCATGCTCTTGCGCGCCTCGGCCTCGGTGGTCTTGTGGCCCTTGGTCTCGTACGGCGTGCATTCGTCGAGCTGCATGACGATGTCGGAGTTCAGGATCGTCTGAATCTGCATGCTCACCTCGGGCGACATGAAGAGCTTGTCGCCGTTGACGGGGCTGGCAAAGGTGACGCCTTCCTCGGTGATCTTGCGCATGGCGCCCAGGCTCCAGACCTGGAAACCGCCCGAGTCGGTGAGGATGGGCTTGTCCCACTTTTCAAAGGCGTGCAGGCCCCCAAAGCTCTGCATCACGTCCAGGCCCGGCCGCATCCACAGGTGGAAGGTGTTCCCCAGGATGATCTGTGCGCCCATGTCGTGCAGGCTTTGCGGCATCACGCCCTTGACGGTGCCATACGTGCCCACGGGCATGAAGATGGGGGTTTGCACCACGCCATGGTTGAGCGTGAGGGTTCCACGGCGCGCGTGGCTGGAGGGGTCTGTCTTGAGGATGTCGAACTGCAGCATGGGCGGCATTGTCCCAGACCTGGCTCAAGGAAATGCGCCCTCAACCGCCCCGGCCGTGGCTACACTGGCCTGAACTATCCAAGGAGGCCCCATGCTCAAGATACTGATCGCCGTAGACGGCTCGGAACTCTCGCTGGACGGCGTGCACCACGTGCTGAACCTGGCGCGCCAGGGGCTGCAGGCTACGGTGGTGCTGGGCCATGTGCAGGAGCCCGCCACGTTGTACGAGATGGTCACCGTGCGCGACCCCGAACTGATTGCCGCCGCCAGCCTGGAAGCGGGCCAGCACCTGATGGCGTCCGCCGCTGCGCTGCTGGACGCCGCGGGTGTGTCCTATGAAACCGACGTGGGCGTGGGCGATGCGGCGCACACGCTGCTGGAGATGATCGAGCGCTCGGGCTGCGACCTGGCCGTGATGGGCGCGCAAGGACATGGCGCGCTCTCGAGCGTGCTGATGGGGTCGGTGTCGCAGGAGGTGGTGCGCGCCAGCCGCGTGCCCGTGACGATCGTCAAGCATGCAGAGCCCGCCAATGGGGAAGGCGACGACACCCTGGACGGGGACGTCGCCGGCGATTGATGGTGCCCAAAAGCAAACCGCCCCCGAGGGGGCGGTTGCACAGGGCGGGTTGACGAGCTTGCTGGGCTCAGTCCAGCGAAATCTTCTGCTCGCGGATCAGCTTGTGCCAGCGTTGCACTTCGCTGCGGATCAGGTCGCTGTACTGCTGGGGCGTGCTGCCCACGGGCTCAATGCCGAAGTCCACCAGCTTTTGCCGGATGGCAGGCTGGTTGATCGCTGCGGCCACCTGCTTTTGCAGTGCGGCCACCACATCGGTCGGCGTGCCGGCGGGGGCCACCACGCCCACCTGCGCCGAAGCCTCCACACCCTTGAAGCCCAGTTCGGCGAACGTGGGCACATCGGGCAGCTGGGGCAGGCGAGTGGGGTGCGCCACGGCCAGCGGACGCACTTTGCCGCCCTTGATGAAGCCCGCGCCTGCCGCCAGGTCCACCATCATCGCGTTCACCTGGCCGCCGGCCAGGTCGGTCAGCGCCGGGGCTGCGCCGCGGTAGGGGATGTGCACCATGTGCAGGCCGCTGTTCACCTTGAGCAGTTCCATCGCGAGGTGGTGCGGGCTGCCCGCACCGGCCGAGCCGTAGCTGAGCTTGCCGGGCGCGGCCTTGGCCTTGGCCACGAAGTCCTTCGCGTCACGGATGTCCGAATTGGGTCCGACCACCAGGATCATGGGAAAGCGGCCCATGAGCGTCACGGGCACCAGATCCTTGTCGGGGTTGTAGGTCAGCTTGCTGTACAGGGCCGAGTTGAACACCATGGTGCCGTTGTCGGCCGAGAGAATGGTGTAACCGTCGGCCGGCGAGCGGGCCACATCCACCGCAGCGATGGCGGTGTTGGCGCCGGGCTTGTTGTCCACCGTCACCGTCTGGCTGATTTGCGTGGCAAGCTGCTGGCCGATGGTGCGCGCGAGAAAATCCGACCCGCCGCCAGCCGGGTAGGGCACCACCCAGCGGATGGGCTTGGCTGGATAGCTCTGGGCCAGCACCGCCGAGGGGCCGGCTGCCAGCGCCAATGCGGCCAGCAGCCCGGTGGCATAACGTCGATTCAGCATGGTGTCTCCTGAAAAATAGATCAAACAATTCACTATCCTGCAATGATATTACGCAATGCGTAATCATTTGGCCGTAGTAACCCTGCCTGAGCACCGCGAGTGCCATCCCATGCCCCACCTTTTGCCCACCGATCCCCAAGCCAAGCGCCGCCAGCGCGTGCAGTCCGCCGAGACGGGCATGACCATCCTGAAGGCCCTCGCGCGCCTGGGCGGCGCGGCCAGCCTCACCGCCATTGCCGCCGAGTCGGCTGAGAGCGCCGCCAAGGTGCACCGCTACCTGTCGAGCCTGGCCAGCGAGGGCCTGGTGGCCCAGCACCCCGCCACCCAGCATTACCACCTGGGCCCCGAGGCCGTGCGCATCGGCCTGGCCGCGCTGCGGCAGTGCGATCCGGTGCGTCTTGGCGAGCCCGCGCTGCTGCGCCTGCGCGAGTTGCTGCAGGTCACCTGCTTCATCGCCGTGATGGGCAACATGGGCCCCACGGTGATGCGCATGGAAGAGCCCTCCCTGCCCGTCACGGTCAACATCCGCCCCGGCTCGGTGCTGCCCGTGATCTGGTCGGCCAGCGGCCAAGCGTTTCTGGCGTTTTCGGAAGATGCCGAACTGCGCGCCCAGGCCGAGGCCGAGTTTGCGGCTGCCAGCGCCGAGCAGCGTTCGCTGATGGGCGGGCCGGATCCGGTGGCCATGCTCTGCCAGCAGGTCCGCGCACAGGGCTGCGCCATCGTGCGCGACACGCTGCTGGCGGGCATCAGCGCGATTGCGGCGCCGATTCACGATGCCCGAGGCCATGTGGTGGCGGTGCTCACGGCGCTCGGGGCCAGCAACGGATTCGATACCCGGCCGGGCGGCAAAGTCTGCCCCAGCGTCGTGCAGGAGGCGCAGGGCATCAGCGCCGCCATGGGGTTCGCGCCGGCTGCGGATTGATCCCCCTCCAGCCGCGCAGGTTTCGGTCGGTGTTTGTGAATTTACGCATTGCGTAATAGCATTGCGCAAAATTCACGATACCGAGACATGAACCTTTCCTCCGCCACACCCGCCGGGCGCTGCCCCATCGACCACTCCGCGCTGGGGGGCGCCGCCAGGGCGCCTTCGGGCTGCCCGGTGAGCGCCCGCGCCGCAGCGTTCAACCCGTTCGAGCCCGCCTACATGCAGGCCCCGGGCGACTACCTGCGCTGGGCGCGCGAGGAGGAGCCGGTGTTTTGGAGCCCCCAGCTGGGCTATTGGGTGGTCACGCGGTACGACGATGTGAAGGCCGTGTTCCGCGACAACCTGCTGTTCTCGCCCTCGGTGGCGCTGGAGAAGATCACGCCCGCCTCGCCCGAGGTGCTGCAGATCCTGCAGGGCTATGGCTTTGCGATGAACCGCACCATGGTCAACGAGGACGAGCCCGACCACATGGCGCGTCGGCGGCTGCTGATGGATGCCTTCTTGCCCGAGCGGCTGATCACGCTGGAGCCTATGGTGCGCCAGCTCGCGCGCCAGACCATGGATCGCTTCGTCGATCAGGGTCGCGCCGACCTGGTGGGCGAGATGTTCTACGAGATCCCGCTGACCATCGCGCTCAAGTTCCTGGGGGTGCCCGACGAAGGGGCCGAGCAACTGCGCCAGTTCGCGGTGGCCCACACGCTCAACACCTGGGGCCGGCCCACGCCCGAGGAGCAGGTGGAGATCGCGCACAACGTGGGCCGCTTCTGGCAGACCGCGCAGCGCATCCTGGACACCATGCGTGCTCAGCCGGACGGCGAAGGCTGGATGTACGAGACCATTCGCCAGCACATCGCCCGCCCCGATGTGGTGCCGGAGTCGTATCTGCGCTCGATGATGATGGCCATCCTGGCCGCCGCGCACGAGACCACCTCCAACGCCACGGCCAATGCCTTCCTCACGCTGCTGTCGCACCGCAAGGCCTGGGAGGACCTCTGCGCCAACCCGGCGCTCATCCCCAACGCCGTGGAAGAGTGCCTGCGCGTGGCCGGCTCCATCATCGCGTGGCGCCGCGTGGCCACGGCCGACGCGGTGGTGGGGGGCGTGCCGATCCCCAAGGGTGGCAAGCTGCTGCTGGTGCAGGCCTCGGCCAACTTCGACCCGCGCCGTTTCGAGAACCCGGACGAGGTGGATGTGTACCGCGAAAGCGCGGTGGAGCACCTCACCTTTGGCTACGGTGCCCACCAGTGCATGGGAAAGAACATCGGCCGCATGCAGATGCGTGTGTTCATCGAGGAGTTCGTGCGCCGCCTGCCGCACATGCGGCTGGTGGAAGGGCAACAGATCGACTATCTCTCCAACACCTCGTTCCGCGGCCCGTCCACCCTGTGGGTGGAATGGGATCCGGCGCGCAACCCCGAGCGGCTCGCGGCCACGCTGGCGGCGCCCGCCGCCTTCACCATTGGCCCGCCGCCCAAGGAAAGCATCACCCGCACCGTGGTGCTGCACGCCAAGGAGCCCGAGGGCGACGGCCTGTGGCGCCTGGTGTTCGCCAGCCCGGACGGCAGCCCGCTGCCCGCCTGGTCGGCCGGCGCACATGTGGACCTGGTGGCGGGGGGCTTTCGCCGCAAGTACTCGCTGTGTGGCGACCCCGACAACCGCCAGCACCTGCAGGTGGTGGTGCAGCGCGAGGCCGGCGGCCGTGGCGGCTCGCGCCACTTCTGCGACGCGCTGCAGGTAGGCGAGCATCTGCAGTTGGCCGGCCCCAAGAACCTCTTTCGCCTGGACGAAGGCGCCGAGCGCTACGTGCTGATTGCGGCGGGCATCGGCATCACGCCCATGCTGGCGATGGCCGACCGCCTGAGGCGCCTGGGCAAGCCCTACACCCTGCACTACGCGGGCCGCTCGCGCGTCCAGATGGCGCTGCTGCAGCGCGCCGAGCGCGACCATGGCGCGCAACTGCAGCTGTACGTCAAGGCCGAAGGCCGGCGCATGGATTTGCCGGCGGTGCTGGCCGGGGTCGGTGCGCAAGACCGCGTGTACGCCTGCGGCCCCGATCGCCTGATCGACGAGCTGGAAGCCCTGGGTGCCGCTTGGCCCGAGGGCGTGCTGCACTTCGAGCACTTCAGCGGCGAAGGCGCGGCGCTGGACTCGGCCAGGGAACATGCTTTCGTGGCCGAGCTGCGCGACTCGCAACTGCAAGTGCAGGTGCCGCCCGACCGCACCCTGCTGCAGGCTCTGCAGGCCGCCGGTGTGGACGTGCCGTGCGACTGCAACGAGGGCCTTTGCGGCACCTGCGAGGTGGCGGTGCTCGACGGCGACATCGACCACCGCGACAAGGTGCTCACGCAAACCGAGCGGGCCACGCAGCGGCGGATGCTGGCCTGTTGCTCGCGGGCCGCAGGGGGGCGAATCGTGCTGGCGCTGTGAGGGCGCCCTGCGCTATAACGCTGCCGTGACGGGGTTGCGGCCATGGCGCCGCGCTTCCGGGGCAATCACCGAGGATCGCATGCGCGCACTGCTGTTACCCCTGCATCTCACCTTTGTCGGCTTGTGGCTGGGCTGCGTGCTGACGGAAGCCCTGTTTGAGCGGGCGCTGCTGGGCCACGGCCGTGACAAGGAGCTCATCTTGTCAGCGCTGCACCGGCGCGTGGACCTGTTCATCGAGATCCCCGCTTTTGTCCTGGTGCTCGCCACCGGCGGCCTGCTGCTGGCGGGGGCGCCGACCAGCGCTCTTTTGCATGCCAAGGTGGGTGTGGCCCTGCTGGCCGTTGCGGCCAACGTCTACTGCGTGTACCTGGTGTTCAAGCGCCACCGCCTGGCCCTGCAGGGCGACTGGCAAGGCTTTGAAAAGGCCGATCACCTGCAGCACAAGATCGGTGCCGTGGTGCTGTTGGGAATCCTGGGGGCACTGGGCCTGGGGCTGGCCCTGTTCTCTGGCGCCGTCAGCGGGTAGGCGGCTGCCCGCAAGCGCCTGGGCAGTGATCAGGCCGCCTTGCGGAATGGCTCGGCAGGCCGCTGCAGCTTGCCATGCGGCAGCGTGGCGAGCCGCGAAAACATGCGGCGGACATACCCGCGCACCCACAGGCATTTGTTGAGTTCGTCCACCGGCAGGGGGCCGGACACCACCACGATGTCATTGGCCGCTTCCTGGGCGCCCGCGGCGCGCAGGCGTCGACGCGTGTTGTTGGCCCAGGACTGGATGCGGGTGGGGCTGCCGTGCTGGTGCACCTCGCCCGTGTGCGCATCGAACGCAATCGCCACGGTATCGGTCTTGAGCTTGAACCGGCGCTCACCCGTGACCGCACTGGGCGCCTCGCGCATGTCATACAGGTAGTAGCTGCCCGCCTTGAGCTGGTATTGCATGTCCATGGGTGTATTCCTCTCTGTCGGCATTTTCGAGGGCGCACCCGAACGGCAATGGCATGTAAAACGGGAGGAAAACCGGCCTTATTCCCCGCCACGCGCAGTGGAGTGCGCGTGAGATTGTGGCGGCGCACCGGCACTGTGGCGCAAAACTTGAGGATGATGTCGTAACGAGTTGTTCGCGATTTGCGCGATATCAATGGCGGTGGTCAACGATTCGAGCGCGGCGCGGCGCATAAAACTGGCGCGGGCCCGACGCGGCGGCAGCCAAGCAAGGGCCGCCCCGCAGCGGGGGCTGCGTCCCCCTGCCCACATCGAGCAGCGATGTGAGAGCGCAGGCCTCTGGCCGAAGCACCGGGGCGCGCAGCGCCTCAAGGGGGTGTTTTCTAGAAGTCCACCAGGCTCACCCCCACGCTGAACACCGTGCGCTTGCGGTTGTAGTCGATCATGCTGTCGCCATAGCCGCTGAACAACTGGGTGTGAAAGCGCAAGTTGCTCTTGGTGCCGAAAAGGCCGGTGCCCACTGTCTGCAGCCATTCCAGACGCACCGAGCCGCGGTCGCTGCTCGACAGTGAGTGCCGCAGCGTGGCCCCCACCGTGTTGTCCTTGTTGATGTTCCAGAAGGCCGAGAGCTCACCGCGGCCGATGTAGTCGCTGATGCCGGGGTTGTCGTCGCTGCCCGAGCCTTCGGGGATGCGCTTCCAGATGCGCGCGTTCACGCTGAAGCGGTTGTCCAGCTCCATGCCCGTCATGAGGTACACGCGGTTCCAGCTGCGCGACAGCGGCTTGCTCTGGCCGTTGGACTGGTGAACCAGGCCGATGCCGCTGTAGCGCCACTTCCAGCCCAACGGCAGCTGGGCCGTGGTCGGGTAGACATACATCACCTCGGGCTCGTGGTCGGTCGCCCGGAAGGGGCGAGAGATCTCCGGGGTGAACAGCTGCCAGTACGACTGCTGCGAATAGCCGAACCACACCGAATCCTTGAGCGTGGGGTGGCCCTGCGTCAGCAGCCCCTGCGCGAGCTTGGTGCGCACCGACAGCTGGATGCGGTTCTCGGTGCGGCGGTAGGGCGTGGACTCGGCGGCCGAGTGGTCCACCGCGTCGGACGTGGGCTGGCGGTTCACGTTGCTCGATGCCACCACCGACACGGTGATGGGCCGGTAGCCGCGAAAGTTGAAGGTGCCGCAGTCGCTGCCCGACTCCAGCTCCCAGAAGCGCGAGAGATCGCTGTACTGCGCGTCGCGGCAGCCCTCGGTGCGGGCCACGTCGATGATCCGGGTGGCGGGCAGCGTGGTGTCCACCGGCGGCGGAACGGCAGAGCTCTCCGCGGCGGCGCTGGCGGATGCGGCAGGCGCTTTCCAGGCCTGCTCTGCGGCCAGTTGGTCAAAGCAGGCCAGGCGGGCCTGGTTGTCGTTCGTCAAGGCCGCGCAGCGCCGCCAGCCCGGCTCGGCAACCGGCGCGGCACCAGGCGCAGTGCCGCCGCCGGGGGCCGCGGCCTGCTGGGCCCACGCTGCAGCGCCCGGCGCGAGAGCGGCCAGCACCAGGGCTGCCGTGCGGCGCATTGCCCACCGGGTGGCGTCCGCCGAGGCGGCGTCGGAGGTTTTGCCGCTGGGACCAAAAGGGTTGTGTTGGGGTCGTTCCATGTCCGCGATTCTTTCTTGCCGCACCTGCCAGCACCGCCCGGCCGGTCCGGGCGGCAAAAATGGATGTGCCATGCATTGATTGTCCGGGAACAGGGTCGGGAACCTGCTCCGAGCGTGTTGACGATCTTTTCGGGAAGCTGCGCGAGCGCTTGGCCGGGTAGGGCGCGAAGCATGGCGCGTGACCATTTCACCGCCACGGCGCGCCCGGCGTTGCACGCCAGGCGCGCCGGATTGTGAGGTGCTTTGGCTCTAGCGCTTGTAGGATCAGTGCTGATAGCTATCAAAAGCGAAGCGGGGCGGCTGGCCGAAACCCGGCGCCGGTCAGGGCGACGGAGGGGCCGCCCCCGCCAGTGCCTTCCGGGCCGCGAATTCCGCGCGCAGGGCCTTGAGTTTCTCGCGCGGATCTTCGCGGGCGGTGGTCTTGTCCAGGCCCATTTCGGCGATGAAGCGGCTGGGCTGTGCGGCCACCATCTCGCGGCCCTTCTTGCGCCGCTTGGTCCAACTCACGGCCAGGGTGCGCTGGGCGCGGGTGATGCCCACGTACATCAGGCGGCGCTCTTCCTGCAGGCGCTGCAGCACGTCGTCGGTCACCTTCTGCTGGCGGCCTTCGTCGTCGTCGAGCTTGAAGGGCAGCATGCCTTCGGTCACGCCGACCAGTACCACATGCGGCCACTCCAGCCCCTTGCTGGCGTGCAGGGTCGAGAGCGTGACCATGTCCTGCTCCTGCTCGCGCTCGCTGATGGTGGAGAGCAGCGCAATGGTCTGCGAGACCTCCAGCAGGCTCTTGGTCTCCTTGGCCACCACGGCGCCTGCGGTGTCGTCGATCTGCCCGCCCGCGCGCTGGGCCATCCAGTCGCAGAACTCCATCACATTGCTCCAGCGGGCGGCGGCCACCTTCTCGCTGTCCTCGTTGTCGTACAGGTGCTGCTCGTAGCCGATTTCCTTGAGCCATTCGTTCAGAAAGGCGCGGGCGTCTTCGGCGCCGACAGTGCGACGCGCGCTGTATTCCAGGTAGTTGATGTAGCGGCCGAACTCGTGCAGGCCGTCCATGGCGCGCTTCGGAATGGCGGCGGGCAGCATGCCGTTGAACAGCGCGCCGAACATGCTTTGCTTGTGCTGCGTGGCAAAGGCACCCAGGGCCGCGAGCGTGGTGTGGCCGATGCCGCGCTTGGGTGTGGTGATGGCGCGCAAAAACGCCGGGTCGTCGTCGTTGTTGATCCACAGGCGGAACCAGGCGCACAGGTCCTTGATTTCGGCGCGATCGAAAAAGCTTGTGCCGCCCGAGACCTTGTACGGAATGTTGGCCTTGCGCAGCGCCTTTTCAAACGGCTTGGCCTGGTGGTTGGCGCGGTACAGGATGGCAAAGCTCTTCCAGTCCGGCGGCGGGTTGCTGGCTGCGCGCAGGCTCTGGATGCGGGCCACAGCGCGCTCGGCTTCGTGCTCCTCGTTGTCGGCATCCACCACGCGCACCGGCTCGCCCTCGCCCAGCTCGGAAAACAGCGTCTTGGGGAACAGCTTGGGGTTGGGCCCGATCACGTTGTTGGCCGCGCGCAGGATGGCGCTGGTGGAGCGATAGTTCTGCTCCAGCTTGATGACCTTGAGGTGGGGAAAATCCACCGGAAGCTTTTTCAGGTTGTCCAGCGTGGCGCCTCGCCAGCCGTAGATGCTCTGGTCGTCGTCGCCCACGGCCGTGAAATGCCCTTTTTCGCCCACCAGCAGTTTCAGGAGTTCGTACTGCGTGGCGTTGGTGTCCTGGTATTCGTCCACCAGCACATGCGACAGCGCCGCCTGCCACTTGGCGCGGACTTCCGGAAAGTCCCGCAGTAGCCGCAGCGGCATGCCGATCAGGTCATCGAAATCCACGCTTTGATAGGCCGTGAGCCGCTCTTCGTAGCGTGCCATCAGCGTGGCGATGATGCGCTCGTTGTCGTCTGCCGCCTGGGCCAGCGCCTCGGCCGACGTGAGACCCATGTTCTTCCACTTGCTGATCACCCACTGCCACTGGCGTGCCGTGGCCATGTCGGTGGTGCCGCCCGAAGCTTCCTTCAGGATGCCCGTCACGTCGTCGGCATCCAGGATGCTGAACTGGGGCTTGAGGCCCAGGACGTGCCCATCCTCGCGCACCATGCGCACGCCGAGCGCGTGGAAGGTGCACACCAGCACGTCCTTGGCGCGTTTGCCGATGAGGTGCCCGGCCCGCTCGCGCATTTCGGCGGCCGCCTTGTTGGTGAAGGTGATGGCCGCAATGCGCTTGGGCTCCATGCCCTTTTCGATCATGTGGGCGATCTTCATGGTGATCACCCGCGTCTTGCCGGAGCCCGCGCCGGCGAGCACCAGGCAGGCGCCGTCGGTGTAGTGGACAGCTTGAAGCTGGGCAAGATTGAGACCGGCAGACATGGCGTGGAGGGAGGGGAGGAAGCAGGAGAGAGAGGAGAGAGCGAGCGCGGGGCGCGGAAGCGGCAGGGGCCGGGCGGTGGGTGGCCCGCACCGGCTGGCTTGCGCCAGAGGGCGCCATGATACCGGCGCGGCCGTCGCCCACGCCCAGGGATCCTCTGCGCCCGCCCGCCTGGGGAAACCCCGCTTGCCCACGGCGCCGTCACAAATTGATACTGAACAGCCCGAGCGCGCCTCGTCAGGCGTGTCGTGTCGTGACCCCTCTCTTATGCCGCTGCCTTTCCACTCCTTCCGCTTGTTGCGCCCCTGGGTGATGCTCCCAGGCCTGCTGTTGACCGCCGCTGTTTGGATGGCGCCTGCCGCCGCGCATGCCCAGACCGGCAGCAGCACGCCCGTGCGCATTGGCGTGGTGGGGCCGTTCACCGGTCCGTCGGCGGACTTTGGCATCCCCATGCTCAACGGTATCAAGCTGGCCGTGGATGAAATCAACGCTGTGGGTGGCTACCTCGGCCGGCCGCTGGAGCTGGTCGTCAAGGACGACACAGCCGACCCCGACCAGGGGCGTAAGGTGTCGCAGGAACTGCTCCATGAGAAAGTGGTCGCCACCATCGGCTTTTGCAACACCGGCGTGGCGCTCAAGGCCATCGACCTGTTCCAGGACGCCAAGAGTCCCCTCATCGTGCCGTGCTCGACCGGCACGGCCGTGACGGCCAAGTACCCCGCTGCCGACAGCTACATCTTCCGGGTGCAGGCCCGCGATGCACTGCAGGCGCCCTTCATGGTGGACGACATCCTCAAGCGCGGTTGGGACAAGGTGGCCATCTTTGCCGACAAGACGGGCTATGGCGAGGGCGGCTACAACGACGTGGTGGCGGCGCTAGCGGCCAAGAACCTCAAGCCCGTGCACGTGGCCCGCTTCGACCTGGGCGTGAAGGATCTCACCGCCGAACTCACGGCCGCCCGCAATGCCGGGGCCAATGTGATCTACAGCTACACGGTGGGGCCGGAGAATGCGACCATTGCCAACGGCAAGAAGGCCCTGGGCTGGAAGGTGCCCCAGGTGGGCGCCTGGCCGCTGTCGTTCCCCTTCTTCCTCGAAGGCGCCAAGGACGCCGCCGAGGGCGCGCTCATGGTCCAGACCTTCATCGCCGAGCCCAGCAACGAGCGCCGGGCCGCGTTCCTGTCGAGCTACACCCGCAAGTACCAGGGCAAGGTGGCCGTGCCCATGGCGGCAGCCAATGCCTACGATGCCACCTATCTGCTGATGTACTCCTTCCTCGGCATCCGCGACGGCAACCTCACGGGCCGCGCCATCAAGGAATCGCTGGAGGGGAAGATGAAGACCTACTACGGCGTGGTCGCCACCTACGACAAGCCTTTCAGCGTGCAGGACAAGGATGCGATCACGCGCAACATGCTGGTGATCGGCATGGTCAAGAACGGCGCCATCACCTTCGCCTACCCCGAGGATGCCAAGCGCAACCTGATCGTCCAGCGCAAGCAGTGATCCGATAGGCGGTTCGTGAGGATGCTCGCCATCGGCGACGGCGCCCGCCTGACTTTGCGCTGACCATGGCTCGCCGCGCGGGGCGCGGCCAGCGGTGGAGCACGGACAATAGCCCCGTGCTCTCCATCCTCCTCGTCACCTTTCCCTTCTTTGCATTGGTGCTCTGCGGTTACGTCGCCGCGCGCCGTGGCGTGCTGCCCCAGCCGGCCATTCCGGGGCTCAATGCCTTCGTGCTGTACTTTGCGCTGCCGTGCATGCTGTACCGTTTTGGCGCGACGACGCCCGTCGGGCAATTGCTCGACCCGGCCGTGGCGGGCGTGTACGTGCTGTGTGCGCTGATCATGGTGGGCGGTACCGTGGCGCTCACGCGGCGCGGCAGCGTCGGCTGGAACGACGCGGCGTTTGGCGCGCTGGTGGCCGCCTTTCCCAACACCGGCTTCATGGGCGTGCCCCTGCTGGTGGCGCTGCTCGGGGCGCAGAGCGCAGGGCCCGCCATCGTGACCATCGTGGTGGACATGGTCGTCACCAGTTCGCTGTGCATCGCCCTCTCGCGACTGGATGGGGCGGGCACCCATGGCATCGGCGCGGCCTTGCGCAATGCCTTCAAGGGCATCGCCACCAATCCCATGCCGTGGGCGATCGCGCTGGGCGCGCTGGCGTCGGCCCTGCAGTTCAAGCTGCCCGGCCCGGTGGACAAAACGGTGGCCATGCTGGCCGATGCGGCCTCGCCCGTGGCGCTGTTCACCATTGGCGCCGTGCTGGCCCGTTCGCAGATGAACCAGCACGAGCAGGTGCCTGCGCGGCTGTATGTGCCGGTGGCGCTGGCCAAGCTGCTGGTGCATCCGCTTCTGGTGTGGGCTGTGGGCACGGCGGCCATGGCGCTGGGGGCGCCGCTCACGCCGTTTGCGCTCACGGTGCTGGTGCTGGTGGCGGCGCTGCCCAGCGCCAGCAACGTCTCGCTGCTGGCCGAAAGGTTTGGCGCCAACAACGGGCGCGTGGCGCGGATCATCCTGGTGTCCACCGCGCTGGCGTTTCTGAGTTTTTCGGCGGCGGTGGCGCTGCTGACTTGAATCTGCCGAATATGTAGATTTAGCGCGACTGGGTTGCTATGAAATTAATAGCTGATAGCGCTTGTGGGTAGGGCGCCAGCGGCTAAAAATGCATGGGGTACACAGCGCGCAGCCCGGGCGGCTCAGCACGCCCCGCGCGCGGACGCCTGCAGCGCCCCCAGGGCTTGCGACAGCGCGAAGGCGGCCACCAACAGCACGGTGCCTTCGACGTTGATCTGCAGGGTGAAGCCGGGCCGGTGCATGCGGGTGGCCATGGTGTGCAGCAGCCGGCCGATGCCCAGCAAGGGCGTGGCAAGAAGCCCGAGGTAAAGCCACATCTTCCAGCCCCGCAGCACGGTGCCCAGGTGGGTCGCCGCGTCGCATTGGACGATGGCGCCATGGCGCTGCCAGTCGTTGTAGCCAATCGCCAGGAGCAGGAGTATTCCACCGCCCAGTGCCAACGCGACCATCGTCCAGAACAGCACCCAGCGGCCGTCGTGGGGGTTCCAGACGGGCTCGTCGCCTTCGTCGTGGCCGGCGTTGCTGCCCGCGGCGTGCGCGCTGCTGGCTGTGCCGACCGCGCCCGTTGCCGCCAGGGGGCGTTCGTTGCGCACGACTTCATCAGCCGCGTCGGCCGCGATATCGAGCCAGCGCCGCCAGTCGCGGACGCGGGGCTGCCGGCCCAGCGCCGCCGCGTAGACGCATTCGTCGTCCACGCACACCTGCTGCGTGGGGGTGATGCGGTCACCCGGCAAATGCCAGCCCCGGGATTTGCGCGGCAACCGCAGCACGAAGACGGTGGTGGTGTCGGGCAACCGTTCAGAGCCCATCACCAGCCCTGTGGCGCGGTGCGTGAGCTCGATGGCCATCCAGTCGTAGCCCCGGTGCTGGCCTTTCACGATCCACTTGGGCTTCAGGTCTTCCAGGCGCAGGCGCTCCCACAGCGGGTTGCCAAAACGGGCGAGCAAGCCTTTTGGCGCGGGCTCGCGGACGGCCATTACAGATCCTCCAGATCGGCGTCGTCCTGCGCGGCGCGCCGGGCCTGGAGCCCCATGGCGGTGGTGACGATGGCGCAGATCACCAGGTTCCACACCGAGGGCACGCCATACACCGCAAGGCCCCCGCCGATCGCGCCCAGCACGGTGCCCATGCGCAGCAGCACCTGGTCCTGGCTGCGTGCCAGGACAAAGCCGAGGAGCAGATTGAAAAGGACCACGTTCAAGGGCCATCCGATCAGGCTGGCCATTGCCAGAAGGGCGATTTCGAGATCCTTGGCCTGTGAGAACCATGTTCCCCAGATCCAGTTGGCCCAGAGCGTGGCGACCGCGAAGGCCATGGTGGCCCACAGCGGCTCAAGCCGGTGGAATTCGTTCAGTTCTTTGTACATGGATGGCTGAGGGGTCAGGTGCGGGCGCGCTGCGCGTTCACGCAGGAGGCCGTGCTGCGCATGCCCTGGCAAAAGGGGATAGCTTCGCCGAGTGTGCGTGAAACGCCGGGCGTCTTCGGCGCAAGCCCGCAGGGCGGCACCGGCGGTAGCTTGGGGCAATACTGCACAGCAGCTTTTGCAGCGGCGCGAGCCATGGCGGCCGAAGCTGAAGTGTAGGGAGGCTCCTGCACGGCAGTGGCGTGGTCAGATCACCAACGGATCCACATCCACCAGCCAGCGCACCAGCCCCTTGTGCTCGGGCTGGCTGCGCGTGGCTTGCAGCACCGGCTGCCATGCCGCCAGAAAGCGCTGCAGCGCGATCCGGCTGCTGCTCTCCATGAGCATCTGCGCGCGCTCGACATCGGCCACGCGCTGGATGGTGAGCGGCACGGGCGGGAAAAGTGTGACCACATCGAGCCCTGGCAGTCCAGCGGCATGCGCCGCGGCGGTGGCTGCCGTCAAGAACCCCTGGGCCACTTCCTGCGTCCGCGCGTCGGCCCGCACCAAGGCCTGGTACGAGAAGGGCGGCATCGCGGCATCTTCCCGCTCCTTCAACTGCCGGGCGGCAAACGCTTCGTAGTCATGTTGGCGCAGCGCCTCGTACACGGCGTGCTGGGGGTGGTAGGTCTGCACCCACATCTCGGCCCGAGTGCCTTGCGCCGCCACGTAGGCGGCATCGCGCCCCGCGCGGCCGGCGGCCTGCATCAGCAGGGCAAAAAGCCGCTCGGAGGCCCGGAAGTCGCTGCTGAACAGCGCGCCGTCGGGTTGCACGGCGGCCACCAGCGTGATGCGCCGGAAGTCGTGGCCCTTGGCGATCATCTGCGTGCCCACCAGCACGTCCACCTCGCCCGAATGCACCTGGGCCAACTGGGCTTCCAGCGCGCCCTTGGCCTTGGTGGTGTCGGCGTCGATGCGGGCAATGCGGGCGGGGTTGCCGTCCGGGCGCTGCACGTTGCGCAGCAAGGCGCTCAGTTGCTCTTCGAGCTGCTCGGTGCCCCGGCCCATGGGGTGGATGTCGGGGCTGCCGCAGGTGGGGCAGTGCAGCGGCACGCGCACGGTATAGCCGCAGTGGTGGCAGCGCAGCGTGCGGTCGGTCTTGTGGAAGACCTGGTGCGCGCTGCAGTGGGGACAGTCGCTTTTCCAGCCGCAATCCACGCAGTGCAGCACGGGGGCGTACCCCCGGCGGTTGAGCAGCACCATGCTTTGCTCGCCCCGCCCCACGCGCTCGGTGATGGCCTGCAGCAGGGGGGCGCTGAACACGGTGCGGCGGGGCTGCTGGTTCATGTCCACCCGGCGCACGCGGGCCAGGGCGCCGGCGCCGATGCGGCTGGGCATGTGCAGCCGCACGTAGCGCCCGCCTTCGGGCTCCTCGGGGGTGGGTGGGCGGCTGGCATGCCAGCTCTCCAGCGACGGCGTGGCTGAACCCAGGATGACCTTGGCGCCCTGCTCGCGTCCGCGCCAGATGGCCAGGTCGCGGGCAGAGTAGCGCGCGCCCTCCTGCTGCTTGTAGCTGGGGTCGTGCTCCTCGTCGACCACGATGAGTTTCAGGCCCGGCAGGCTGGCGAACACCGCCATGCGCGTGCCCAGCACGATGCGCGCGCTGCCGCTGTGGGCGGCCAGCCAGCTCTTGAGGCGCTGTGGGTTGGTCATGCCGCTATGGAGCGAGACGACGGCCTGGCTGCCAAAGCGCGGCGCAAAGCGGGCGGTGAAGCGTTCCTCCAGCTGGGGGGTGAGGTTGATCTCGGGCACCATCACCAGGGCCTGCGCCTCGGGGTTGGCCTCCAGTATTTCCTGCACGCAGCGCAGGTAGACCTCGGTCTTGCCGCTGCCAGTGCTGCCATACAGCAGAAAGGGGCCGGGCTCCGCAGAAATTCGGGCTCTGGCGCTTTCCTGTTCTGCGCTGAGTGCTATTGTTTGTATAGCATTTTCGGTGGTGCTGTCCTTTCCGGCCGGGCGGCGCAGCCGACGCGCCAGCTGTTCCGGCCGCAGGTCGCGAAGCTGCGGGGGTAGCGCGGCCAGCGCGACCTCGCCCAGGGCGCGCTGGTAGTAGCGCGCGGCAAAGGCCACCAGCCGTCGCCAGTGAGCGTCCAGCGGCGCCACGCCCTCCAGAACCCCCGTGACGCCGCGCAGCGTCGCGCCGTCGGGCAACTCACCGGTGGCTGCGTCGGCATCCCACACCACGCCCAGCACCTCGCGCTTGCCCAGCGGCACCCGCACCAGGGTGCCCGGCGGCAGGGGCCGTTCGCTGGCGTAGCTCAGCAGGTCGCCCACCCCGCTATGCGACGGGGTTTGCAACGCAATGTGGACGATGGTGGATGGGGTTGCAGACACGGATTGGGCAAGTTACGGCAGCTTGTGCAGGCGGTGTGGAGGTTTGGCGGCTAAGTGGTTGATTTGGCACGGGGCTGGAGTAATCCCGCCTTTCTGTGGATAACTTTGTTGACATCCCCTTGCAACCCCTCGCGAAGCCGCATGGATGCTGGGCCGGAACAAAATGCCCGGAAATTCGGCAGTGCTAAAAAATCCTTATGAATCAACTATCTGAGGAATTTTGGCTGCGGTTTTTGTGCTAGGGCCCGGCTGCTCGCGGATGTTGCGCCGCATCAAGTTTTGTGTGCATAAGTCGAACAACGGGAGGGTGTCAAGCCCCTGGAAAGCCCCAAATTTGTGCTAGATGATGGCGGAAATGCTCGACCTTTTCTGCGATTTAGTGCGCAAGTGCTTGATTTGACAGGGAATTTGTAAGAAATCCAAAATTCCTGTGGATAACTTTGTTGATATCCGTTGCGTTTGCCCTGCAAGCCCTTGAAATGCCGTGCTTTCGGTGGATTGCCCGTCAAAAAAGCAAGGCCGCTACTTCCTTTGAAATCAATGGCTTACGCGATGGTTGAGAATATTTTCGTTCGCACATTCGCGGCGCGTGCCCGGGGGAAACAGGTGCGGGCGCTGCGCCATTTTTGTGCATAAGTGGGCGTTGGCTGCACCGCCGGCCGCTTCATCGTCGCTGCGGCCGGCATTGTCGCAGGCGCCGCGTGCACGAGGTCGCTTTGCTTCAAGACGACGGCTGCAGGCTTGGGCCAACATGCCGCCATGGCTTCCTCTCCTCATCCTTTTCATCCCTCTCGCCCCTCTGTCCCCTTCGTTCCTCAGGAGACCACCCCGTCGCTGGAGCGCGACGGATTCATGCTGGCCCGGCTGGACGATGTAGTCCAGGCGGCGCGAACCGACAGCCTGTGGTTCATGACCTTCGGCTTGGCGTGCTGCGCCGTGGAAATGATGCACGCCGCCATGGCACGCTATGACCTGGACCGCTTCGGCATCATCCCGCGGTCGAGCCCGCGCCACAGCGACCTGATGATCGTCGCGGGCACCCTGACCAACAAGATGGCGCCCGCGATCCGCAAGGTCTATGACCAGATGCCCGAGCCGCGCTACGTGATCTCGATGGGCTCGTGCGCCAACGGTGGCGGCTATTACCACTACAGCTACTCGGTGGTGCGGGGGTGTGACCGGATCGTGCCGGTGGACGTCTACGTGCCGGGCTGCCCACCCACGGCCGAGGCGCTGCTCTACGGCATCCTGCAACTGCAGGCCAAGATCAAGCGGCCCCGGGTGATCCAGAGGTAGTGGCCGCCCTTCAGCGGCGCCGCAGCAACCAGTCCGCGTCGTCGTCCGGCCGCTGCGTGTGGGCCTTGAGCGCAACAGGCGGGCGTTCGAAAAGCATGCGCGCCTCGCGGCTGAAGTGCGCCTGGTCGGCGTAGCCGTGGCGCAGCGCGGCTTCGAGCGCGCCCGCATTGCCGTCGCGCATGTCCAGCAGGGCATGTTCGGCCCGCAGCATGCGTTCAATCTCGCCCGGCCGAAGGCCAGCCAGTTGCCGCGTGCGGCGCTGCAGGTGCCGAGGTGTCCAGTCCATGGTGGTGGCCAGTGCCTGGCGCGCCCCCCGCTGCCAGGCCTGGCGCAGGACCTGGAGCCAGGCGGCGTGCCGCTCTGCCACGGCAGCCCAGCGGGGGGTGAGGAAGTCCACGCACAGCGCCTCGCGCGCCCCATGGTCGGGCGCCGTGTGGACGGCCTGGAGGAACGGGTGCCAGTCCTGGGGCAGCCAGGCATGCGCATCCGTGACCTGGTCTGTCAGGGGCGCCAGATCCAGCCCGGTGAGCAGCCCCAGCGCACCGGGCTGGAATGCCAGGCAGAACGA
>NZ_JALEGG010000052.1 GCF_022763525.1 Acidovorax sp. | reverse complement strand
GAGTACGGCGGCATGACCCAGCAGCAGTTCGCGGGCATGGTCAGCAGCGAGGTCCGCCGCTGGGCGACGGTGGTGAAAGCTTCGGGCGCAAAACTTGACTAGCCCCCTGAGGCGCTTCGCGCCATCCCTCTGAGGGGGGCGCCACCCATGGCCCGGCAAAGCCGGTTCCAGGGTGGCACTGGCGATAGCGCCGTGCGAGTTTTACGGGCTGTGAACGTTGCAACGGGACGGATAGCAAATATGTCGGGTGAAGTGTGGATGGATGCCGGTGAGCGGGGGGTGGTGCATGTCACCTTGCGCCATGCCGGGCGGCTCAATGCCATGTCGCGGGCCATGTGGCGGGAGTTGCGTGCGGTGTTTGAGGACATCCAGAGGCGCAGCGATGCGCGTTGCGTGGTCATCGCAGGAGAGGGCGACGCCTTCTGCGCTGGCGGCGACATTTCGGAGTACCCCGACTTTCGTTTTGACGCGGCCGCCCTGCGCGACTTTCATGAAGGCGATGTCTGGGGTGGCCTCAACGCCATGCTTTTGTGCGATGTGCCCATCGTGGCGCAGATCCGCGGTGCCTGCATGGGCGCGGGCGTGGAGATTGCCAGCTGCTGCGACATCCGCATCGCGGGGAATGGCGCACGCTTTGGCGCGCCCATCGCCAAGCTCGGCTTTCCCATGGCCCCGCGCGAGGCACAGCTGGTGGCCGGCGCGGTGGGCGATGTGGTGGCCCGGCAGATGCTGTTGGAAGCGGCCACGTTCAGTGCCACCGACATGCTGGCGCGCGGTTTCCTGAGCCGGGTGGTGGCAGACGGCATGGTGGCCACTGAGGCCCTGGGCAGCGCCCAGCGCATCGCCGCGCTCGCACCCCAGGCAGCCCGTATGAACAAACAGACTTTTCGAGCATTAAAAATGCCTCTGGCGCTGGATGGAAAAGCGCAAGTAGCTATGAAAAGCATAGTGAATGCCGCCCCTGACCCTTATGCCTATGCGGACAGCGCGGAGCACCGCGAAGGGATCACGGCGTTCCTCGAAAAACGTGCTCCCTTGTTTTGACCAGTCCGTCCTCCTAGCTCCCCAATTTCTTGAAAAACCGCCCTCTGCCATGAGCCAACACAACCTCTTCAGCGCACTGCGCGCAGCCTTCCCTGCCGACCTGAGCGGCATCGCCGTCGAAGCCACGGCGCCCGATGGCACCCCGCTGCTCTACACCTGGGCCGACCTGGACCACGCCAGCGCGCGCATCGCCAACCTGCTCGCCTCGCTGAAGCTGCCCGAAGGCAGCCGTGTGGCCGTGCAGGTGGAAAAGTCGGTGGAGGCCATGCTGCTGTACCTCGCGACATTGCGCGCGGGTTACGTGTTCCTGCCCCTCAATACCGCCTACCAGAGCGCCGAGATCGAGTACTTCATCGGCAATGCCGAGCCTGCGGTGGTGGTTTGCAGCCCCGGCAATTTCGGTTGGGTGTCCAAAATCGCCTTCACGCTGGGCACCCAGCATGTCTTTACGCTGGGCGACGATCGCACCGGCAGCCTGCTGGAGCGCGCCGCGCACCACGCCGACGCCCACGTGCCCGTGCCGCGCAAGACCGATGACCTGGCCGCCATCCTCTACACCAGCGGCACCACGGGCCGCAGCAAGGGCGCGATGCTCACGCACGGCAATCTGCTGTCGAATGCGCAGGTGCTCAAGGACTACTGGGGCTGGAAGGATGGTGATGTGCTCATCCACGCGCTGCCCATCTTCCACGTGCATGGCCTTTTCGTGGCCATCCACGGCGCGCTCATCAATGGCAGCAAGATGATCTGGTTCGCCAAGTTCGATCCCAAGGCGGTGCTGTCCGCCATGCCGCGCGCCACCGTCTTCATGGGCGTACCCACGCTTTACGTGCGGCTGCTGGCTGAGCCGGGCCTCAACAGGGAAACTGCGAAGAACATGCGCCTGTTCATCGCAGGCTCCGCGCCGCTGCTGATCGAGACTTTCAACGAATGGCAGCAGCGCACCGGCCACACCATCCTGGAGCGCTACGGCATGAGCGAAACCATCATGCTCACCTCCAACCCCTACGCAGCCGACGCACGCCACGGGGGGCAGTCGGAGCGCCGTGGTGCCACGGTGGGTTTCCCGCTGCCCGGCGTGGGCCTGCGCGTGGTGGACGACGCCAACCAACCGCTGCCCGTGGGCGAGATCGGCAACATCCAGGTCAAAGGCCCCAACGTGTTCAAGGGCTACTGGCGCATGCCCGAGAAGACAGCGGAGGAGTTCACCCAGGACGGCTGGTTCAAGACCGGCGATGTGGGCAAGGTCGATGAGCGCGGCTATGTGAGCATCGTGGGCCGCAGCAAGGACCTCATCATCAGCGGCGGCTACAACGTCTACCCCGCCGAGATCGAGGGCTACATCAACGAAATGTCCGGCGTGGCAGAAAGCGCGCTGGTGGGTGTGCCACACCCCGATTTTGGCGAGGTGGGCGTGGCGGTGGTGATCGCCAAGCCCGGCGCCAACCTGAACCCCGACGCCATCGTGGCGCAGCTCAAGTCACAGCTGGCCAACTTCAAGATTCCGAAGAAGTGCTTTGTGGTGCCCGAGCTGCCCCGCAACACCATGGGCAAGGTGCAGAAGAACCTGCTGCGCGAGCAGTACAAGGGCCTGTTCGTTTAACTATCGTTTTGATAGCTGCTGGCGCTTTTGGGATAAGCGCTAGAGGTCGATTTGGCTGGAAATCCGCAGAGGTGAGCCGAAGCTGGAGCCTGGCACTTGCGCAGCCAGTGGCCGCCGTGGAACCGGCTTTGCCGGGCCACGGATGGCGCACCCCTGAGGGAAGACGCCGAGGGCGGCCCAGGGGGAAGGGTTACCTCAGCACCAGCACCGGAATGTGCGAGTGCGTCAGCACATGCTGCGTTTCGCTGCCGAGCAGCAAGCGCTTGAGCCCCTTGCGGCCATGCGATGCCATCACGATCAGGTCGCACTTGTGCTTCTTGGCGGCTGAGATGATGGCTTCTGCCACGAGGTCGGACTTGGCGATGACGGCCTTGACCGCCACCCCCTGGGCGTCGCCCTGGGCCTTCACGCCGTCCACCATGGCCTGTGCCGCATCGCCCCATTGTGATTCGATGCGTTTCACGTCGTTTGCATCGACAGGCATGCCGCCTTCAAAGTAGCTGCGGGGATAGCGGGGCACCACTTTGAGGGCCACGGCAGAGGCGCCGGTGAGGGCCGCCAGTGCCAAGCCATGTTTCACGGCCTTGTCCGAAAGGTCTGAGCCGTCCGTTGCGATCAGGATGCGTTTGTACATACAAGGATCTCCTCAAAGTGATGGACCAAGCTTAGGTTGAATCATGTTCCGCGGCTTGATGCAGGTCAATGTACCTGCCACCTCCGAGCGATAGGCTTGAACCATGTCAATGTTTCGACCCGGTGCACCGGTTTCCATCCCGGCCCAACCGACCGCCGCTGATCCCGAGCCGCCGCCCGCAGCCCAGGCTGCGCTGCTGGACGATCCGCAGGAGTGGTCGGCGTTCGGCCGTCCGGTGGTGCCTGCGGGCATTGCCCCGGTGGATCCCGCCAGCTGCACCTGGGACTCCCACGTGGTGCTGGGGGGCATGCATTGCGCGGCCTGTGCACTCACCATTGAAGACGCCCTGCGCAGCGTGCCTGGTGTGCTGCAGGCCGATGTGAGCGCCGCCACGCGCCGTGCGCGGGTGATGTGGCAACCCTCTCAGGTACAGCCTTCGCAGTGGATGGAGGCCGTGCGCAAGGCTGGCTACCGCGCCATGCCCGCCATGGATGCCTTTGCCCGCGAGCAGCGCCAGCGCGAGAGCCGCCGCGCTTTGTGGCGCTGGCTGGTCGCCGGCTTTTGCATGATGCAGGTGATGATGTACGCATGGCCTGCGTATGTGGCGCAGCCTGGCGACCTGACGGGCGAAATGGAGCAATTGCTGCGCTGGGCGTCGTGGGTCATCACGCTGCCGATGATGGTGTTCTCGTGCGGTCCATTTTTAAGCAGCGCGTTGCGCGACGTGCGCCAGCGCCGCGTCAGCATGGACCTGCCTGTGGCGCTTGGCATGGCCATCACGTTTATCGTGAGCACGGCGGGCACGTTTGACCCGGCGGGCATCTTCGGCAAGGAGGTCTACTACGACTCGCTGACGATGTTTGTTTTCTTCCTGCTCACCGGCCGCTGGCTGGAGCTGCGTCTGCGCGACCGCACGGCGGGCGCTCTGGAAGCCGTGATGAACCGCTTGCCCGACAGCGTGGAGCGGCGTGCGGCGGATGGAAGTTTTGTGCG
>NZ_JALEGG010000051.1 GCF_022763525.1 Acidovorax sp. | reverse complement strand
GATGGTGGCGGGGGCCTGGTCTGCAGGGGCCCCTTGCTCGGGCTGCACAGTGGTGGTGGCGATGGAATGCGTTGCGTTGTTGTTCATGGGGAACTCCTTCTGCGGTGGATGGAACGTGATGCGGTACTTCAATTCGGTGCGCAATGGCTTGCGGACCCGGCACGCGCCCGCGCACCGCCCTGCGCCGTAAAGCGCATGCAACGGGTGCGAGGAATCGAATCGGGCGTTGCTGGCGGGCTATGCCGCCGCGCTGTGCAGCGCGTTGCGCTGGTGCTGGGCGATAAAGCGCCCCGCCAGCTCCAGCGACACCAGCGCCTCGTCCAGCGCCGGGGCAAAAAGCTGCCAGCAATGCACCATGCCCTCCCACACAGTGCATTCCGCATCCACTCCGGCCACCTTCAAGCGCGCAGCGAAGGTGAGTGCGTCGTCGCGCAGGATTTCGCGGCTGCCCACCTGCAGGCGCACGGGCGGCAGGCCCTGCAGGTCGGTGCGGTAGAACGGCGTGATGGCGGGCGAGCGCACGTTGCCGTCTGGCACATACATGGCGTTGAAGAAGCCCATCAGCTCAGGCGTGATGAAGGGGTCGTCCGCCACCGTGCGGTGCGATTCGCCTTCGCGCGCCAGGTCCAGCGCGGGGGACAGGGCCACGATGGCGGCGGGCAGCGGCAGGCCCTGGTCCCGCGCGCGCAGCGCGGTGCACAGCGCCAGGTTGCCGCCGGCGGAGTCGCCCATCAGCGCGATGGCCGATGCGTCGTAGCCCTGGTCCAGCGCCCACTGGTAGGCGGCCAATGCGTCGTCATGCGCGGCGGGGGCGGGATGCTCGGGCGCCAGACGGTAGTCCACATTGAGCACGCGCGCGCCGCAGAACTGCGCGAGGTACGAGCACAGCGATCGGTGCGATGCGAGCGAGCCAAACACGAAGCCGCCCGCGTGGTAGTAGATGACCAGCTTTCGCGGGTCGGCCTGCGGGGTGCTGAGCAGCTCGGCGGCCATGGTGCCGCTCGCGCCGTTGGGCAGGCGCAGGGTTTCAATGGGCAGCAGTCCCTGGGCCAGGGGCATCTGCGAGTTGCTGGCGTCAAACCAGGCGCGCAGCTGCGCGGGGGTGGCTTGCGCGGGTGGCAGGTTTTGCGCGGCCATCTGCAAGATGGCTTCGAGCTGTGGTGCGGACATGTTTTTGTCTCCTCCGATTTTTCTTTTGTTCTTTTCTTAGAGGTAGGTGGAAGCCAGCCCGCCATCCACCGGCAGGTTGATGCCGCTTACCCAGCGCGATGCATCGCTGCACAGGAAGGCGATCACCGGCGCCACCTCGTCGCTAAAGGCGGGGCGCTTCATGCGGTGGGCGTCTTTCTCCACGCGCTCTTGTCCCAGCATCTGCACAAAGTCGCCCAGGATGGGCGTGAACACCGGGCCAGGGGCCACGCAGTTCATGCGCACGCCGCGCTCCATGAAGATCTTTTGCGACTGGGTGTAGGTCCAGACGATCAGCGCCTCTTTGAAGTACTGGTAGCAGGTCTCTTGCGGCACGGGGTGCGCGGCCAGCCACTTCGCGCCTTCTTCAAAGCTTGCGGTGGCGCCCAGGGCGCGGTGCTGCTCCAGGCGCTGCGGCCACTCGGCCCCCAGGATGGAGGCAATGTTGACGATGGCGCCGCCCTCGCCCATGCGGTCCAGCACGCGGTGGGTGAAGTGGCGCAGGCCCAGGTAGTTGACGCGGCCCACCAGCTCCGCCGGCGCGGTGCCCGGCACGCCCGCGATGTTGGCCAGCGCATCGACCTTGGCGGGCAGCTGGGCCACGGCGTCGTTGATGGCGGCGGGGTCGCCCAGGTCCACCTGCACAAAGCCGTCGAGCGTGAGCGTGGGGGCGTTGCGGTCCACCCCGATCACGCGGGCGCCTTGCAGGCGGGCTAGCTTGGCAAAGTCTGCCCCAATGCCGGAGCAGCAGCCGGTGACGACGATGGTTTTGTTGTGAAGGGTCATGGTGGTTGTCTCCAGAAAATGTTGTGTGGTCTTGGGGTGGTGTGGTGGCGTTTGTGCGGCGCTTCGACACGCTCAGCGTGAACCGGCTGGGGCGCGCTGGTTCATGTCGTCACCTACAAACCGCTCGGGCTGAGCCTGTCGAAGCCGGGGCACAACACCCGCCCTGCCTTCGGTAAGCTCAGGCTGAACGGGGGTTGGTGCTCTGTCAGAACGGGAACTGCGGCACCGTGTCCTTCACCGTGATCCACTGCCACTGCGTGTACTCGTCAATGTCCGCCGGCCCGCCCACGCTGCCCCCGTTGCCACCTACGCCAGGGCCGCCAAAGGGGTTGGTGCATTCGTCGTTCACCGTCTGGTCGTTGATGTGGACCATGCCCGCGCGCAGCCGCTGGCCGATGGCCATGGCGCGGCCCACGCTGGGGCTGATGACGGCGGCGGCCAGGCCGCCCTGGCTGGTGTTGGCCAGTTGCACCGCCTCGTCGTCGGTGCGGAAGGTGACGAGGTTGGCCACGGGGCCGAAGGGTTCTTCGTCAAACGAACGGATGCCGGGCTTGACGCCGGAGAGCACCGTGGGCTGGTAGCACAGGCCGTGGAAGGTGCCGCCCGCCTCCAGCTTGGCGCCCTGCTGGATGCTGTCGTGGATCACGCGGTCAAAGCGCTCGAGCTGCTTGGCGTCGATCATCGGCCCCAGGGCCACCTGGCCGCTCGCGCCGTCGCCCACCGGCAAGTGCGTGGCCTTGCCTACCAGGCGTTGCAGGATGGCATCGGCAATCGATTCGTGCACCAGGATGCGGTTGGAAGCCATGCAGATCTGCCCCTGGTGGAACCATGCGCCAAACGCAGCGGCGCTGGCGGCGGCGTCCGGATCCGCGTCTTCCAGGATGATGAGGTTGTTGGCCCCGCCCAGCTCCAGAGACACCTTTTTGAGGTGCTGGCCCGCCAGCGCGCCAATGCGCCGGCCCACCGTGGGCGAGCCGGTGAAGGCGATCATGGGCACACGCTCGTCCACCACCAGCGCCTCGCCCGCCTCGGCGTCGCCGGGCACCACCTGCAGCAGGCCCGCGGGCAGGCCCGCCTCTTCAAACACGCGGGCCATGATGAAGCCGCCGCTGACGGGCGTGCGTGTGTCGGGCTTGAGCACCACGGCGTTGCCCAGTGCGAGCGCCGGGGCCACCGAGCGCAGGCCCAGGATGAGCGGGAAGTTGAACGGCGAGATCACGCCCACCACCCCGTGCGGCACGCGCCGCGCAATCGACAGGCGCCCGGGCGTGCTGGGCAGCACCTGGCCCTGGGCCTGCATGGGCAAGGCTGCTGCCAAGTGGCACAGGGTGATGGCCTCGCGCACCTCGTGCTGGCCCTTGGGCAGGATGGCGCCCGTCTCCCGCGCAATGGCCAGGGCCAGCTCATCAAAGTGCTGCTCAAAAATGCTGGCGGCGCGGTGGAACACTGCTGCCCGCTCGCGCGGCCCCTGCGCGGCCCACGCGCCTTGCGCCTTGGCTGCGCGGCCAATCGCGGCCTGCATGTCGGCCGCGCTGGCAATGCCCACGGTGCCCAGCACCTCGCCGGTGGCGGGCTCGGTGACGTTGCGTTCGCCGCTCAGCGTGGTTTGCCACGCGCCATCAAAAGCTTTGCCCGCCCACAGGCGGTTGTCCAGCAGGCCCGGTTTTTCTGACATTCCCATTGCGTTGCTCCTTGGTTGTAGGTTGCCCCCGTGTGCATCAATCAATGCAGCGCGGCGGTGTGGCTTGGTTTTGCAACGCGCATACCAGCCGGGCCTGCCAAGGCCGCTGCAAGATGCTCGAAACCGGGCTTTTTCAGAGGGGGCGCTACGGACTTTCCCTAGGCTCTTGGTGCGCTGGCATGGGCGACTTTTTGGCACCAAATCGTTACGATTCATCATCAAATGCAGCTACTGCAATTGTTCAAATGATCACTTTTTGATGAATTTTTGATAAAGCCCCGCCCATGCCCAAACGCCGCATCTCCCTGGCCGACCTGAACCGCACGGCCATCGGCCTGGGCCAGACCCTGCTGGGCGCCACGCCCAGTCCCCCGCCGCACGCGCTGGGCGGGTTTGATACCCATGGCATCAGCCAGCACGCCCACCCCACGGTAGCCGACATCAGCGAATGCCTGTTCTTCTCGCCGGGCGATGGCCGCATCTGGCTGCAGGACCAGCGCATGATCCTGCTGCACTCCGAGGCTCTGGGGTCGCTGCGGCGCGAGCTGATCGACAGCATTGGCCTGGACAAGGCGCGCGGCCTGCTGACGCGCGCGGGCTACGTGAGCGGCGCGCGCGATGCGCGCCTGGTGCGCCAGCAGTGGCCCGATGCCGAGCCCCAGGCCGCGGCCATCGCCGGCACCCGACTGCATGCGCTGGAGGGCGTGGTGCAGGTGGAGGTGGTGCACGCCCGCTACGACGCCGAGCTGGGCGACTACGACGGCGAATTCATCTGGCACAACTCCAGCGAAGACGACGAGCACATTGCCGCCTACGGCGTGGGCGGCTCGCCCGCCTGCTGGATGCAGGTGGGCTACGCCACGGGCTACGTGAGCACGCTGTTCGGCCGCATGGTGGTGTTCCGCGAGGTGGAGTGCCGATCCTCCGGCGCTGCACACTGCCGCGTAGTGGGCAAATCGGCCGAGCGCTGGGACGACCCCGAGCAAGACCTGTTCTACCTGAACGCGCAGGACTTTGTGGGCACCCCGCCCGCCGCGCTGGCCGACAAACTGCTCGGCAAGGCCCGCCGCGCCACCTACCTGGGCGTGCCGCAGCACAAGGCGTCGGACGCATCCCCGGCCCCCGACGCCTCTGCCACCATGGTCGGTGCCTCATCCGCCTTCAACGCGGCCTGCCACATGCTGCAGCGCGTGGCCCCCACCGCCGCCACCGTGCTGTTCACCGGCGAATCGGGCGTGGGCAAGGAGATGTTTGCCAGCATGCTCCACCGCATCAGCCCCCGCAGCAGCCAGCCCTTTGTGGCCATCAACTGCGCGGCCATTCCCGAGACGCTGGTGGAGAGCGAACTCTTCGGCGTGGAGCGCGGCGCCTACACCGGCGCCGGCACATCACGCCCCGGCCGGTTTGAGCGCGCCGACGGCGGCACTCTCTTCCTTGACGAAATCGGGACGCTCAGTTTGGTGGCCCAAGGCAAGCTGCTGCGCGCACTGCAGGAAGGCGAGGTAGAGCGCGTGGGCGGCACCCGCACCGTGCGCGTGGACGTGCGCTTGGTGGCCGCCACCAACGTGGACCTGCGCCAAGCCGTGCGCGAAGGCGGCTTCCGCGAGGACCTGTTTTACCGCCTCAACGTCTTCCCCATCCACCTGCCCCCACTGCGCGAGCGGCGCGACGACATCCCGCTGCTGATGAGCCACTTCCTGGCTCACTACCAGCGCAAGCACCAGCGACAGGTGCCCGGCTTTAGCCAGGCTGCCGTGAAGGCGATGTTTCACTACCCCTTCCCCGGCAACATCCGCGAGTTGCAGAACCTGATTGAACGGGCGGTGATTTTGGCGACGGACGGCGAGCCGATTGAGCCGCATCATTTGTTTGCGGGGGGTGAGCAAAGTGGCGGCGGGGTGATGTCGCTGCACTTGCAGGGCAACAGCGGGGGGACGTTGCATGCGCAGGGGGTGGCGGGTGTGGGGGCTGCTGCGATGCAGGTTCCGCAAGCTGCTGCGGCAGCAAGTGCGCGGGCTGGTGTGGCGCTAACGCCCGCCGCTACGCCAGTGGTGGCACCGCTGCACCAGGCGGAAGAGCAGATGCTGCGGCAGGCGTTGCAGAGCGCGGGCAGGAATGTGGCGCTGGCGGCGCGGTTGCTGGGGATCAGCCGGGCAACCATGGCGTATCGGTTACGGAAGTTTGGGATTGGAGTGAAACGCTGAGAAATCAAAGCGCGGCGAAGAAATCCCGTTGCAAAGTTCGGCTGGAGGCCCAGAGCCACATGGGCAAACTCAGAATACGCGAAACATATACAATTCGAATACGTTTCGCATAAAGGCAGTACCCCATGGGCATAGTCAAAATTTCCGACCAAATGCACGAGAACCTGCGTCTGGCCAGCACGGCGCTGAGCCGCTCCATCAACTCCCAGGCCGAGCACTGGATGCGCGTGGGCATGCTGGCCGAGCTGTACCCCGACCTGGACCACCGCGAGATTTGCCAGATGCTGGTGCGGGCCGAGCTGGCGGGTGGGCTGGATGTGGCGCTGGCGGCGCGGGGTGAGCTAGACAGCAAGCCTGCCGCAGACGCTCCTGCCGCACGCACCAGAAAGCAGCCGCACTGATGGCCCGCGCTGACCGAGGAGTGCCGATCCGCTCGGCCGACGAACTGGTGATGGCGCGGCGGGCCGCACAACTGGCGGCCGAGGTGCTTGCCATGATCGAGCCGCATGTGGTGCCGGGCGTGACCACCGACGCGCTGGACCGCCTGTGCCACGACCACATCGTGAACGTGCAGGGCGCGCGGCCTGCCAATGTGGGCTACCTGGGCTACCCCAAGACGGTGCTGACCTCGGTGAACCATGTCGTGTGCCACGGCATCCCCTCGCCCCAGCAGATGCTGAAGAAGGGTGACATCGTGAACATTGATGTGGCGGTGGAAAAAGACGGCTGGTATGGCGACACCAGCCGCATGTTCTGCGTGGGCACGCCCAGCGTGCTGGCCCAGCGACTGGTGCGCACCACGTACGAGGCGCTGTGCGCGGGCATCCGCGAAGTCAAGCCCGGCGCCACGCTGGGCGATGTGGGCCACGCCATTGCTACGGTGGCGCAGCGCGAGAACTTCAGCGTGGTGCGCGAGTACTGCGGCCACGGCATTGGCACCGTGTACCACGATGAGCCGCAGGTGCTGCACTACGGGCGGCGCGGCCAGGGGCTGCGGCTGGAGGCGGGCATGGTCTTCACCATCGAGCCCATGCTGAACGCAGGCCAGCGCGAAACGAAGGAGCTGGCCGATGGCTGGACGGTGGTCACCAAGGACCGCTCGCTCTCCGCCCAGTGGGAGCACATGGTGGCGGTGACGGACAGCGGCTATGAGGTGCTGACGGCGTGGCCGGGAGGTACGGGGGCTTATCCGGCGGTATAGCCAAACTGGCGCTGCAAAGTGGGTGCAGAGCCCAGCGCCCTTGCGGGGCAAGGGAACATCAGGCGCTGGGCAATTGCAGCTGGGCCCAAGCGGCCATCACATCGAGCTGCTTCTTGATCCAGTTGGCAGACATCATGTTGGCGCCCCAGTGGTGGACGCGCGCCACGCCCTCCCCCATGTTCCACAGGTGCCGCAACTGCAAGAACAGTGGCAAGGCGGCGAGGTCGGCATCGGTGACAAGGCCGCCCCCCGCGCGGTAGCCAACCAGGTACTGGTGCCAGCGCTTGAGCAAGGCGTCGTCGGGCTCCATGGGGGCCTTGCGAGGCAGATTCGACCACAGCCACACACACAGGTCATAGGTCAGGAACCCTGGCCCGGCGTCGTCAAAGTCAAAGAATGCGGCGCGCTGCACACCCTCAGCATCGGTGTACACATGGTTGTTGAAGCCATGCGTATCGCCGTGGCACATCACGCGGGTCAAGGTGCCCTCAACATCCGCCAACTCGCTCAGAAGGCGCTCAATCAGTTGCCGGTAGGCATCCAGCACGGAAGAGGCCAGCTCCGGATGGGCGGTAAGGTAGTCCAGCGTGCGGCCTGCAAGGTGGTGGCCGTCCAGCACATAGCGGCTTGCGGGGCCTGCGTAGCTTTGCGCGGCGCTGTGAATCCGCGCCAGCGTGGCGCCGGTCAGGTGCAGTTCCTCGGGCGTATCGGGTACAGCACCATCGCAGTGGCGAAACAAGACCAGCGCACGCGGCCCCTCAGGGAACGGCAGGGTAATACTGGCAGCACCATTCGCTGCCAAGACCGGCGTGGCCACGCCCACACCCTGTGCGTGCAGGTGGTCCAGCAACGCGACCTCGAAATCCACATTGAACGGACCGCGCGGCCGGATGGCGCAAAGCCGGGCCACGTAACGGCTGCCATCTGTGGCCCGCACGGCGTAATTGTCGTTGAGGTTACGGCGGATCAGGTAGCACTGCTGCACTGGCAGGCCATAGTGCTTCGCCACCCAATCACTCACGGCAAAGGCAGCGGCTGTGGTGTGGGAGACGACCAGGTTGAGGTCGTGAGAGGGGAGAGAAAGCATGCGGCATTGTCCATGGATGCAGCATGAAACCCCCGTGCGGCACGGTTCGATGGGTTGCGCCCAGATGTTTTGCTGAACCGCCAAGGCTGGTGCAAGCGGGAGAACAGCCATATCCCAAACAAATACCTCAAAGGGCTGCTACCGCCTGCTGGGATTGAACTATCGGTATCACACCTCAGCAATCCGCGTCGCCAGTACCATGGCAGCTTGCCGCCGCTATACGCATTGAAGCTACCCGTTTCCTCCGCCGGCAAACCATCCAGCATCGAGCCCATGCTGAACGCAGGCCAGCGTGAAACCAAGGAGCTGGCCGATGGCTGGACGGTGGTGACCAAGGATCGCTCGCTCTCGGCCCAGTGGGAGCACATGGTGGCGGTGACGGACAGCGGCTATGAGGTGCTGACGGCCTGGCCGGGTGGCACGGGGCCCTATCCCTCTGTGTGAAACGCGCAAGCGCCTGCCGCTTTCAAGCCAAATTGGCCGCTAGCGCTTGATGGGCGGGCGCAAGCGGTATCAAAACAATAGCAATCTTCGCTCGCGCACCACGCCAGCTTGTCCCCGCTGCGGGCATCAAGGGTTGCCTGGTGCCCTCCTACACACGGCCTGCCGCACCCGAAGCGCGCCGTGCTGTTGAGATTTCGCAAGGAAACTCCACGCGCCAGCACTAAATTCGAACGGGTGTCACCTCGGTCCGCCAAGGCGCCGCAGCCGCAGCGCTGGTGGGCCGGGCGAAGGAGACGACATGCACGAGCCGCCCCCATCGCCGGTACGTCCGTTCTGGACGCGCCCGATGCCAGAACTGTGGGCGGAACTCGGAGCGAACGAGCATGGCTTGCCGGGCACCGCGGCGGCCGCGCTTCTCAAAACCTGTGGAGAAAACGTCCTTCGCGCCGCGCCCCGCCGCGGGCTGGCGCTGGAGTTTCTGGCGCACTTGCGCAATCCCCTGGTGTTGCTGCTGCTGGCAGCCAGCGGCGTTTCTGCGCTGCTGGGCGATGTGACCAGCTTCGTGGTGATCGTGACAATCGTGGTCGGCAGCGTGACCTTGGACTTTGCTCAGGAGCACCGCGCCGCCAACGCGGCCCTTCGCTTGTGCGAGTCGGTCGCACTGCGGGCCACGGTGCTGCGCGATGGCGAATGCGTGCAACTGCCCGCATCGCAAATCGTTCCGGGCGATGTGGTGCGGTTGAGCGCCGGGGATCTCGTTCCGGCGGATGGCCGCATCATCGAGGCACGCGACTTTTTTGTGCGGCAATCCGCGCTCACGGGGGAGTCGTTCCCGGTCGAGAAAGCACCTGGTGACCTCGGCGACCAAGCGCAGGAGCCAGCCGATGCAGCTAACGCGGCCTTCATGGGCTCCTCCGTCATCAGCGGCAGCGCCACGCTGCTGGTATGCCGCACGGGTAGCGGTACCCTGCTGGGCGGCATGGCCGACACACTGCGCGAGCCCGCCGGGCCCACCGCCTTCGAACGCGGCACGCGCCGGTTCGGCCTGCTCATCCTTCGCATCACGTTCGTGCTGGTGCTACTCGTGGTCTTCACGCACCTGCTGGCCCACCGCCCTGTGCAGGAGACCTTCATGTTCGCCGTGGCGCTGGCCGTGGGCCTGACGCCGGAGCTGCTTCCCATGGTCGTTTCGGTCACGCTGTCGCGCGGGGCCCTGCGCATGTCCGAAAAGCAGGTGGTAGTAAAACGTCTCGCCGCCATCCAGAACCTGGGCTGCATGGACGTGCTGTGCACCGACAAGACCGGCACCTTGACCGAGGCAAGCATCCGGCTGGAGAAGCACGTGGACGCGCTCGGCCGCCACAGCCCCCGCGTGCTGGAGCTGGCCTACCTCAACAGCCGGTTCGAGTCAGGCTTGCGCAGCCCCCTGGACGACGCCATCCTGGAGCGACGGGAAGGCTGCACAGCGGGCTGGTCCAAGATCGACGAAGTGCCGTTCGGCTTCGAACGTCGCCGGGTTTCGGTGCTGGTGGAGCGCGGCGGCGAGCGGCTGCTGATCGTCAAGGGAGCACCGGAAGACGTGCTGCGGCTGTGCGAGAGCGTGGAAGAAGGCGCCCCGGATGGGGCAGCCGACACGCTGCGACCGATGTGCGCGGACTTGCGGCAGCAATGCCTTGCCCAGTTCGAATCGCTGAGCCGCGAGGGCTTTCGCGTGCTCGCCATCGCGTGGCGGAAGGTGCCCCCGGAGCATGCGCACGCGGCCGTGGACGACGAGACCGCCCTGGTGTTTTGCGGCTTTGCGGTGTTCCTCGACCCGCCCAAGGCCAGCGCTCCGCAGGCGCTGGGCCGGCTGCAGCGCAGCCATGTGCACATCAAGGTGCTGACCGGCGACAACGAATGGGTCACCCGCCACGTCTGCGCGCAAGTGGGCCTGCAGATCAGGGTTTTGCTGACCGGCTCGCAGATCGACCAGCTCGACGATCCCGCCCTGGCCGTGCAGGCGCAGCGGGCCGACGCGTTCTGCCGCGTGTCCCCCAACCAGAAGTGCCGCATCCTGCGCGCGCTGCGCCACAGGGGCCACGTGGTGGGGTTTCTGGGTGACGGCGTGAACGACGCGCCAGCGCTGCACGAAGCGGATGTGGGCGTCTCGGTGGATTCGGCTGTTGACGTGGCCAAGGAGGCCGCCGACATGATCCTGCTGGACCGCGACCTGGGCGTGCTGCATGACGGCGTGATCGAAGGGCGGCGCACCTACGCCAACGTGATGAAGTACATCATGATGGGCACCAGCTCGAACTTTGGAAACATGTTCAGCATGGCCGGGGCATCCCTGATGCTGCCCTTCCTGCCGATGCTGCCGGTGCAGATCCTGCTGAACAACCTGCTGTACGACCTGTCGGAAGCGCCCATTCCGCTGGACGAGGTGGATGCCGAGTATGTGCGCCACCCCCACGACTGGGATCCCGATTTCATTCGCCGCTTCATGCTGACGCTCGGGCCGGTGAGCTCAGTGTTCGACTTCGCCACCTTCTGGTTGCTGCTGACGGTGTTCCATGCAGAAGCGGCGCTGTTCCGCACCGGGTGGTTCATCGAGTCGATGGCCACCCAGGTGCTGGTGATCTTCGTCATCCGTACGCGGTCCGCCCCCTGGCGCAGCCGTCCCTCACCCTGGCTGATCGCAGCAGCGCTGGGGGTGGTTGCCACCGCCGTGCTGCTGCCGTTCTCGCCTTTGGCCTCGCTGCTGGGCTTTGTCTCGCCCCCGCTGGAGCTGCTGCTGCTGATTGCCGTGCTGGCGCTCGCCTACCTGGCGTGTGCCGAAGCCGCCAAACGCTGGTTCTACCGCAGGCTGCGCGCGGCGCCACACCCCCGGCCGAGGGTGCGCTTCGCCCGATGACCCGCGCGGAGGAGGCTCCGCCCTCGCAGGCTGAGCTGGCGCACCCGTCCTGGCGGCCAATGTGTGCCACTACAGAAACGGCGGCATGCCACCGCGCAGCTGGACCCTGTGCCGTGTCGGGGGTCGCCAACACGGCAGTGGGGGCGCTGGCCATCTACACGCAGATGTGGCTGCACGTCAGCCCCTCCCCCGCCAATCTGCTGGGTCATGCGACGGGCTTGCTGTTCAGCTGCTTTAGCGCACGCAACGATGTGTTCCGGTTTTAAGCCGGCGCCCTGCGTTGGACCGCCAGCGTTGGCCCGACCCAATACCATTCAGATCGAATCGACCGCCAGCGCTGGGCCGGTGCGGGCATGCAGCATCAAGACCATAGCATCGCTCCCCCTGCCTTCTACCTCCCTTCGGCAGTCAACTCTTCGCGCTCCCCGGCTCCGCCATCTGGCGGTGCCGCTCGGCCAACACCTGCGATGGCGTGACCTTGGCCATGACCACCTGGAGCTTGTTCTTCAGGCCCGCCACCACGTCGGCCTCGCCGTCCATCATGGCGTCGAAGCCGGCCTGCGCGACCTTCGCGGGGTCGGCTTTGTGGTCGTCGGTGCCCACCTGGGTGTCGAGCATGTCGGCGCGGGCAAAGAACTCTGTATCCGTGGGACCCGGCATGAGGCACGTCACGGTCACGCCCGTGTCCTGCAATTCATTGCGCAGCGCGGCAGCGAAGGAATCGATGAACGCCTTGGTGCCGTTGTAGACCGCCTGGAAGCTGCCAGGCATGAAGCCGGCGATGGAGCCGGTGATGAGAATGCGTCCCTGGCCGCGGCTGCGCATGCCGGGTGCCACGCGGTGCAGCAGATACAGCGTGCCGGTGACATTGGTGTCGATGACGTGGCGGACATCATCAAAATCCTGCTCCAGAAAGCCCTTGCCCAGCCCGTGCCCGGCATTGGCGAGCAGCGCGTCCACCGGGCGGGTGCCGATGGCCTCGCACAAGTCATCCACGCCCGGCTGGCTTGCCAAGTCGGCGTGCACGACGGTCACATGGGCGCCGTGGATGCGGAAGTCATCGGCGACATCATCCAGCGGGCGGTCTGCCGCCACCACAAGGTCAAAGCCTTGCGTGGCGCAGCAACGGGCCAGGTGGTAGCCGATGCCGGACGAGGCACCAGTGACCACCGCAAGAGGGCGAGAGGGGATCGAATCCATGGCGGAACTCCTGAGCAAAAGGCCATGGTCAAGCAGGCGCCCGATGGCCCGGGTGGGTTAACACGCCGTGGAAACCCACCGGCCGTCCTACAAGCAGAAACGACGCTCTGGCCCGGCGGTGCCAGGGGATCGCCGCTGCACGCCTGTATCGTCCCGTAAGCGATTGTTCTGGCGCCGGCGTCCTACTGGCGTGCAGCCACGGATGTTCGAGCATGGGTTTTCCGGCGGCCTTCGGGCTGCCGCTCTCCACGTCATCCACCCTTTAGCGAAGGACCTCCCATGCCCCCTAACGCACTTTCTCCATCCGGCCTGCGAGCGCGCGCCCTTGCCGCGCAGCGATGGTGGGCCGCCCCGCTGATCGCGGCGGCCGCTGTGGCATTGACCGCCTGCGACCGCAAGACAGACCAGACGCCCCCCATCGGCTCCCCGGCGGGATCGACCTCGCCCGGCGCGGGGACTGGCGCCCCGGGCACACCCACCATGGGCACCGACAGCCGCAGTGATGGCGCCAATGCGTCAGGCACGTCCAGCTCCGTGGGCGGAATGGGCGGAGCGTCGCCTGGGCCTTCGGATTCCAGCACCGGTGCGGGGACGAATGCGGGGGGCAGCTCCACTCCGGGCGCCGACAGCGCAACCGGCACCGGAGCCACGCCGGGGGGACTCGGTACCAGCGGCGCGGGCGCCGGCAGCGCGGGCAACCCGGCGTCAGGCGCTGGTGCAGGCAGCGGAGCAGGCAGCACATCCACGCCGAGCGGCGCAGGTGCCAACGCGGGTTCGACCAACAGCACGCCCAACAGCAGCACCGGCAATGCCACGCGATGATCTGCCCCCGGGGTCCGGCACCGCTGGCGTTGCCGTTGCCGAGCAGTTCACGGCGCGCAATGCCCACGGGCAGGCCACGCTCATCCGCAAGCGCGCCGCCAGCGTCCACGAGGACAGTCTGGGCGGCCTGCATTTCGGTGGCGGCGCGGCCGACTTTGAACTGACAGACGGCTCGCCCGTGGTGCGGGTGGACGAATCCTCCTACCGCATCGTGCACACGGGCGAGGTGCTTCGGCGCGAGGAGGGCCAACACGGGAGCACCTGCCGCCCGGACCATCCAACACCGGCGAGCCCACTACCGCCTGCGCCTTCGCGCACCTCTTCGACAGGCGGACGCTGAGCCATCTACCTCACGCTTGAACTCTCCGCCGGAAACCAGCGGCGAAGATCAGCAGGCTGCCACCCGCGTGGCCCCGGCCTCGGCATCCTGCAGCGCGGAGTCGATCAACGCGTAGTGCTCCGGCACATTCAGCGCGGGCGCGTGGCCGCATCCGGGCACTTCCACCACCCGCGTCAGGCCGCGCAAACCGGGGCCTCGGGTCAGCATCTCGGCCGTGGTCTCGCGCAGCACCAGGTCCGACTGCTCGCCGCGCAGGCACAGCACGGGAATATCCAGCGCGTCGTAGTGGTCCCAGATCAGATAATCGTTCTCATGCTGCGTGAACTGCTGCACCATGGCCGGGTCGTAGTGCGGTGTCACACGGCCATCGGGCAGGCGGCGGGTGCTGCTCTCAGTCAGCAAGCGCCACTGCGCGTCGCTGAGCCAGCCATAGGGTTGGTACACCTGCCGGAAGAATGCCTCCAGCTCCCGCACCGTGTCGAATGCAGGCGGGTGGCCTGCGTAGGCCTTGATGCGTTCCAGCGCGGCATCGGCCAGGCGCGGGGCGTTGTCATTGAGCACCAGGCTCTGGATGCGGCATTTGAGCCGCGGCTGAAACAGGCCCGATGCGCACACCGTACCGATGGCCCCACCCATCGACGTGCCAACCCAATGGGCCTTGTCAACGGAAAGCTCGTCCAGCAGGTCGGCCGCAATGCGGGCATAAAACGAAAGGCAGTACTCGTCCTGTGGCGCACGCGCCCACTGGCTCAACCCCCGCCCCAGCGTGTCGGGGCAGATCACGCGATAGCGCGATGCCAGATGGGCAGCGAGTGGGTCCATGTCCCGCCCGGTGCGCGCCAGGCCGTGCCAGGCGATCACCACCGGGGCATCGGATGCGCCCCATTCCATGTAATGGATTTCATAGCCAGCGCAGGTGGCGTAGCGTGAGGTGGGAGACATGATGGCGACCTTGTGGAACAGAAAAACGGAAAAGAGGAAAGGACCGGCGGCTTACTTCATGAGGCGGCCGTTGCTGCCGATGACCGTGACCTCGACATAGCGCGAACCGATGCGGTTGGTGGGCGAGTAGCCCAGCGTGACGCCGCCGAGGTCGAAGCTCTGCAGCGACTCCAGCGCCTTGACGACCTTGGCTCGGGTAGGCGCTGGGCCCGCCCGGCGCAGTGCCTCCACCAGCACCTTGGCGCCCAGAAACTGCTCGAAGCTGGTGTAGTTGATCTCGGCCTGGGGCGCGTATTTCTTGAGCAGCGCGTGGTACTCGCGCACCACCGGCAACTGGGGCCGGTAGGGGTAGGGAACCACCTGGCTGATGCCCAGTCCGTGCGCGTTTTTCAGGCCTGCCAGCCTGACCAGCTCGGTCGGGTCCACCACCGAGATGTTGTAGAGCTGCGCGCCGCCACCCTGCTCGCGGTAGCGCTGGATAAAGGCTGCCGCTGGCTTGTTCACGGCGATCATGATGACGGCGTGCACATCGGCCGCCTTGATCGCCTTGACGGCCTCATCGACCTTGTCGGTGTTGCGTTCGTACCCTGCAGCCACCACCAGCTGGAGGTTGCGCTTGGCGAGCGCGGCTTCCACGCCAGCAAGGCCCGCCTTGCCAAAACCGTCGTCCTGGTACATCACGGCCACGCGGTTCATGCCCAGGGTGGTGAGCTGCTGCACCATGTGTTCGGCCTCGTCGCCATAGCCCGCGCGCACATGGAAGATCCATGGGTTGAACGGGTTGCGCAGGGATTCGCCCCCCGTGTAAGGGGCCACCAGCGCGGCACCGCCCTCCTCCAGCACGCCGTCTGCCAGCAACTGGGTGATGTTCGCCGTGCCCGCAAAGCCGTACAGCGCCACCACCTCGGGTTTGGCCAGCAGCTCGCGGGTGAGCTTCACGGTGTCGGCCACCTTGTACGCGTCGTCCACCACCGCCTGGCGGATGGTGGCGCCGTGCACGCCGCCCTGGGCATTCACCCAGTCAAAGTAGATCTTGCCGCCCAGCACCATCTGCGTGCCGGTGCTGGCCAGCACGCCGGACAGCGGGGCCACTTGCCCCACCACGATTTCGGCGGCTTGCAGCGAAGGTGCCGCGGCGCCCCCCCCGACCACCGCCAGTGCGGCCACCCAACGGCGACCCCATGCCTTGACCTTGTCCATGTCGATAAATCCCTTGGTTGTGTGGCTTGCAGCCGCACCCGCGGGCGGCGCAGGGGCCGTAAGCCCGTGCGCCTGCCCTGCAGGCAGAGGAAACGGCGTTTCGTGCAAAGCTCCCTGGACTCAATCGGGAATGACAATGGCGCCCGCCGTGATGGCGATGGCGTCGGCTGCAGCCGGTGTGCTGGCCGGCGGCGGCACATTGGCGGCTGTGATGGCGGGTGCGCTGCCCGGTGTGCCACCACGTGGCACCGTGCGCACCACCTGGCTGCCCGGCAAGGCCTTGCCGCTGGCGAGGTGGTCGTACACCGCGTCGAGCGCGTGGTTCAGGTACACGTGCAGCGGCACATAGCGGGTGTCATAGCCCGGCAGCACCGCGGGCAGGCCGATGAACGTGTCGAAGTGCTGGGCGTTGGCCACTTCCACATAGCGGAGCTTGCTGGCCGCACCTTCGATCTTCTTGTTGAGTGCGGCATAGGGGCGCGAGGTATGGCTCACCGGCAGCAGTGCGTCAGCACGCCCGTGCACGATGACGGCGGGCTTGCCGCGCAGGTTGCCGCTGCGGCGGGTTTCGTCCACACCGGCTTGCAGCTTCCTGGCCGCGGCATCGGTGCCGGTGACCAGGTTGCGCAGGCACAGGGCGCCCGCCAGATTCCAGTCAGCCACGCCAGCGGCCGACACAGAAAGAAAGTCGCGCGCGGGCCCGAGCTTGCCGAGGTTGTTGACCAGGTTGATACCGCCCGAAGGAGGCACGCCGTTGCCGGTCGCAAACAGGGCCGGCAACGCAGCAGCGGCGAGTGGGGTGACACCACCTGTGGGGGCGGTGGCTGCGTAGCTGAAGCCGCAGAGGTGGTCCTGCACGCTGGCGCGCGAGAGGCTGTTGGCAAAGGTCACGGCCACCGCGGGGGAAACCTCGAACGCGGCCATGGAAACATGCAGATCGTTCGACTCGGGCTCCCAGCCATAGGAACGCAGCTTTTGCAGCGCCTCCTCGGCTTGCGTGGCCGTAGTGCTGGCCGTGAGCAAACCCACCGCCCTGAGCGAGGCGCAGCGGTTGGGCGCGATGGGCAGCGCAGGTGCCGCAAACCCGGCCGCGAAGGCGGCTGCAAAGGGGCTCGTGCTGACCGAGGGCGCAAGCGCCGCGCAGGCCTGGTAGAGATTGGCGTAGGTGGTGAAGTCCACCAGTGTCTTGCCCGTGACGGCCACATCGGCACTGCCGCGGCGCACCGTGACGCCGGGGTTGGCCGGCATCTCGATGGCAGGCTCGGACACGGCCACGCCGCTGATGAGGCCTTGCGTGTCCTGCTCGGCTGCCGCAATCGCGGCCCCCCCACCGTTGGAGATGCTGGAAGCGATCACGATGGTGTTGGCCGGGGTCAGCGTCTTGAGGCGCTGGCCCGCTGCGTCGGTGGCGCCGTAGCGCTGGTTGAGCACGTAGTAGCCAAATTCCACGGCCTGCAACGTGGTGGTGCCCCAGTCTTTCTCGGCGTTCTGGCCCGAGTGCGCATGCTTGAACGCAAAGCGGTTGGGCGTGGCGGTGTTGAAGGCACCCAGTTCGGAGGCCGTGAGGCCGGCGTTGAACGCCGCGTTCTTGCCCGCAACGCCCGCACTGGAGCGCGTGCCATCGATCAGCGGCACGGTGTCGTTCTGCAGCTCGTGCGGCGCGCCGCCCGTGCCCTTGTCGGAATACGCCACCGCGCATCCCTTCTTGAGGCCCCACTCCCCCGTGGAGATGCCGCCATACACCCCGCGCGATCCCGAAGACGTGGCGGTGATCATGCAGGGCTTCTTGGGGTCGAAACTGGCGGGCACCTGCACCATGAGGGTGACGTTCTTGCGGCCTGTGCCATCGTCGGCGAACGCGATGTATTCAGTGCCCGGCACTTTGCCTTCACCCGTGGTGACCTTGCCCTGCGCATCCACGTTGGGG
>NZ_JALEGG010000050.1 GCF_022763525.1 Acidovorax sp. | reverse complement strand
GCTGGGGTTTATCACCGACATTCCGCTCGATACGTACCAAGCCACGCTGCCGCCCATGCTGGAAGGCGAGTTTGAGGAAGACCTGAGACCACTCATGCACGCGACCGTCGTGCGTGATGGGCGGATCGTCTTCGAAGCCCTTGCGATGAACGACGTGGTGGTGAACCGGGGCGCAACGTCGGGTATGGTGGAGCTGCGGGTCAACGTGGGGGGATATTTTGTCGCCAACCAGCGGGCGGACGGTCTCATCATTGCATCGCCCACGGGCTCGACTGCCTATTCGTTGTCAGCTGGCGGCCCCATGCTGCACCCATCCATTCCGGGGTGGGTCCTTGTGCCCATCGCGCCGCACACGCTGTCCAATCGCCCCATCGTCCTTTCAGACGCCACGGAGGTCTCGGTGGAGGTGGTGAGTGGCCGGGACGTCAGCGCCAACTTTGATATGCAGTCGCTGGCCTCCCTGCTGCACGGAGACCGCATTCTGGTAACCCGCTCCGAGCACCGCGTGCGTTTTCTTCACCCCCGCGGATGGAACTACTTTGCCACCCTGCGCAAGAAGCTGCGCTGGAATGAGGGGGGCTCCTGACATGGCGCTGCGGCGAATCACCCTGCGTGACTTTGTCATCGTTCAATCCCTGGAGTTGGAACTGGGCGCAGGCTTTACGGTCTTGACCGGGGAAACCGGCGCAGGCAAATCCATCCTGATTGATGCGCTGCAGCTTGTGTTGGGCTCTCGCGCGGATGCCGGGGTCGTTCGCGAAGGTGCCAACAAGACAGACATTTGCGCAGAGTTCGACTGCCCCGACCGGCTCCATTCGTGGCTGGAAGAAGCAGGGTTCGACATAGACGATCTCCTGCTCCTGCGACGGACTGTGGATGTCCAGGGAAAAAGCCGGGCATGGATCAACGGCACGCCAGCCACTGCGGCCCAGCTGCGGGCCTTGGGTGAAATGCTGCTGGACATCCACGGACAGCATGCATGGCAAAGCCTCACCAAACCCGACTCTGTTCGCGGTTTGCTCGACGCGTTTGCGGGCGCCGCGACAGACGATGCGGAAGCCTGCTGGACCCGGTGGCGCGCTGATCAGAAGGCGCTTGAGCAAGCCCGCATGGCCCAGGCGACCTTGCAGCAAGAGCGCGAGCGATTGCAATGGCAAATCGGTGAGGTGGAAAAGCTGGCGCCTGGCGACGGCGAATGGGACGAGCTTGAAGCACAGCACAAGCGCCTCTCGCACGCCCAGGCACTGTTGGATGGAGCGGAGGGCGCTCTCAATGCCCTGCAGGGCGACGATGCCGGTGCCTTGAGTGGGCTCTCGCGTGCCCATGCGCTTCTGCAGGGCCAAGAGCACATCGAACCTGAGTTTGCAAATCTTGCGGACATTCTTTCATCCAGCCTAGCGCAAGCAGGCGATGTGGTGCACTCCCTGCAGTCGTACCTGCGGCATGCGGAAATCGACCCACAGCGCTTGGCGGAACTGGACACCCGCATTGCTTTGTGGATGACGCTGGCTCGCAAGTACAAGCGCACTCCCGCAGAGCTCCCGATGCTGCTGCGCAGTTGGAAGGAAGAGCTGCTGCGGCTGGACGCAGCGACAGACCTTCAACAACTGGAGACCGCAGAGACGGCCAGCGCCAAGGCATACCACGCATCCGCACGCGCTCTATCTCTGCTGCGCACAAAGGCCGCACCGAAGCTTTCGCACGCCATCACACAGGCCATGCAAGGCCTGGGCATGGAGGGCGGGGTGTTCGAAGTGTCGGTCACGAAGGCACAGGACCCCTCGCCCAAAGGCATGGATGACGTAACCTTCCTCGTGGCGGGCCACCCCGGCATGACGCCCAAGCCAATTGGCAAAGTGGCCTCAGGGGGTGAGCTTTCGCGCATCTCGCTGGCCATTTCCGTAACGACCAGCGAACTGGGCATGGCCCCCACACTCATCTTTGATGAAGTGGACTCGGGCGTGGGCGGCGCCGTAGCGGAGACCGTGGGCCGGCTCATGCAGCAGTTGGGCTCGGATCGCCAGGTACTTGCGGTGACCCACCTGCCGCAAGTGGCGGCCTGCGCGCACCATCATCTGAAAGTGTCCAAACGAAAGGACTCTGCGGGCACTACCAGCACGGTTGTGGTGATACGGGATGAAAGCCGGGTTGCAGAGATCGCGCGCATGCTGGGAGGCGAACGCTCAACGAGCACCACCCTCGCCCACGCACGCGAGATGCTGGAGTTGGCACCCGCGCTGCCAGTTGGAGGCGACTGATGGCACTGGAAATCGTGCTGATCACCGGCATGTCGGGCTCGGGAAAGTCCGTGGCGCTCCACGCATTGGAAGATGCCGGGTACTACTGTGTCGACAACCTCCCCCCAGAGCTTTTGCCCGCCTTCGTTGCTCTGGAGCATCGCCATCACGGCAACCGGGTTGCCATCGCGATGGACGTTCGCAGCGCGACCTCCTTGCACCAGGTCCCACAGGAACTCAAGCGCCTTCGAAGCAACGGGGTTTCCGTGCAATCGATCTTTCTCGACGCCACCATCGACACCTTGGTACGGCGTTTTTCTGAAACCCGGCGCCGCCACCCTCTTTCACACGATGACTTGCAGCAGGGTCGCCGGGCGCTTGTGCAGATCATCGAATTGGAACGTGAACTGCTGGCAGAGCTGCGAGAGCAATCGCACGTCATTGATACCAGTACGATCAGGGCGTCTCAGCTCCAGAGCTATGTCAAGAGCTTGCTCGTCACGAGCCGGGGGCAAATGACCCTGGTCTTCCAATCGTTCGCCTTCAAGCGGGGGATTCCGATGGACGCAGACTATGTCTTTGACGTGCGGATGCTGCCCAACCCCCACTATGAGCCTTCGTTGCGCGAGTTGACCGGCCTGGACGAGCCGGTGGCGGATTTTCTGCGGCAGCAACCCGATGTTTCGCTCATGCAGGCGCACATTGAGCAGTTCCTCGCCCATTGGCTGGAAATGCTGGACAGAAATCACCGCAGCTATGTCACGGTGGCCGTCGGGTGCACTGGCGGCCAGCATCGCTCGGTGTACTTGGTAGAAAGATTGGCGGCGGTTTTAAGCAGCCGCTGGGCCACACTCAAACGGCACCGGGAACTGGATGGAAGATGAGGCGTAACCGCTGTTCACCACAGCTGCGCCTGCGTTGATCCGAGCAACTTGCGGACAGGGGTGGGCAACCCCATGGAAGGCCACTCGTCCGGACCAAACCAAGCGCCGTCCACCGCCAACTGTTCCGGAAAGCACCCTGTCGCCAGGTGCGGGTGAAGGTGCAAATCCCGATGTGTCAGCACGTGAAGAAATGGCTGGAGATCGCTACAAACTATGGCCGGCGCTTCGCCCACGTTGGCAAGAAACGCGTCCGCCGACGCGGCATCCGCAAAAACTGGTACGCAATACATCCCAGCCCAGATTCCCGAGGCTGGCCTGCGTTGTAGCCACACGCGGTGGTCCGGGTCACGCAACACCAGCAGGTGCCAGGACTCCGATCGGCGTATCAACCGGCGAGTCCTTACAGGATACCGCTCGGGGTCCCCTCGCTCAAATGCTGCGCAGCGTGCCATGAGGGGACATCGCACGCATTCCGGTGCGCGCGGCGTGCAGACCGAAGCGCCCAAGTCCATCAGTCCCTGGGTGTAGCGCGGCATGCTGGTCTCTAGATCATTTTCCGGCAATAGCGCTTGTGCAGCACTCCAGAGCAGGCGCTCACTCTTTGCAAGTGCAACGTCTTCCTCAAACCCCAACACCCGCGTCAAGACTCGCCGAACGTTGGCATCCAGGATGGGCACACGTTCAGAAAAGCAGAAGGCGGCTATCGCTCCAGCCGTGGATCGCCCGATGCCCGGCAAGGTTGCCAGCATTTCGGCCGTGCGTGGAAACTCACCCTCATGGTGCGTCACCACCTGCTGGGCGCAACGGTGCAGATTGCGAGCGCGGGTGTAGTAGCCAAGTCCGCTCCACAGGCCCATCACTTCATCCTGGCTCGCGTGCGCCAAGGCGGATACATTGGGAAAGCGGCTCAGGAACCGCTCGTAGTAGTCGAGCACCGTTGCAACCTGCGTCTGTTGCAACATGATTTCCGACAACCATACCCGATAAGGATCGCGGGTCTGTTGCCATGGAAGGTGATTGCGCCCGTGGGATGCCTGCCAGGCAACGACCAGTTCGGCAATCCCCTCTGTTTGCGACCTGCTGCTCATGCAGGCAGGGGATCGCCGCCCGTGGTCACGGCATTAACGCCCGGCAACGCAATCAGCTGGGCAGTCAGTTCCTGCAACCTGCGCTCCAACTGTCCCAGTTCTTCCTCGTTGGCTTCGATTTCAGAAATACGCTCCACCAACCCGCTGGCCGCCTGCTGGATGCGGTCCACCGCTTCAATGCGGCGCGAAAAACTGCGGCGGCGTTCCCGCAACTGCGCGTCCAGCTGCGCCGTGGCGGACTTGCTCCACAGTTCCAGGTCATTGGCCGCCGATTCATACACCGTTCGCAAACGCATGGCCAACGCACGAACCAGGCGCTCAGAGAACTCGGGCTGCGCCAGCTTCAACGCATTGCTCATGCCCAGGTACTGGAGATGGCTCTGCTCGATCTGGTTCAAGTCCTGGATAAAGTGCTCGAGTTGCGGCGGCGCTGGCACTTGCAGGGAAAAGCCGAACTCGGCGTTCAGTTGCCGGAAGGTCCCCCCCAGCATGGCCTGGATTTCAGTCCCCGACGCCTGGGCTTTGTCCAGCGTAGCGCGCAGGCTGTCAAAAGTCTGGAGGTAGATCTTCTTGACCCCCAGTTTGAGCCCCTTCTGCTGCAGGGTTTGGGCCAGTTCGGAGAGTTCTGCCTTCAGGGCCTTGGCGCCTAGCTGCTGGAACACTTCGCGAAGCAGCTTCAGATGCACGGCGCGTACCGCCTGTATTTTGGACGTGCTCAAATCAAACTCGCGCTGCTCCTGCTCGATACGGTGACGCATCGACTCGATCACGGACGCATTTTTGCCCCGGAGACTTCGCAGCTCAGCCATCTGGTCATCGAGGTCCCTCCGGCGAATGTTGATGACCCGCGACGTCTCAACGCGCAAGTTGGACACCCCATTGGCCACCGCCGCGCGCAAAATGGACTGCCGCCGGCCCATGATGCCCTTGGCCAATACCTCTTCGAGAACCGGCAAGCCACTGCTCTCCAGCAAAAGATCATCGGCCGTGATCTTGGCCACCAGTCCTTTTTGCGCAGAAACGGGTACCACCCGGTCCAACGGAATGCCCAGCACTTCTGCCGAGGTCCGACACTGGCGCTCTAGCTGTGCCTGCACCTGCTCGGCGGAGTTGAGCGTGTCCCAGAGCGTGTCGATCTTGTTGAGCACCACCAGTCGGGCGTCCACGCTTTCCACCGAGGTAGCAAGGTGCTCACGCCAGATCGACAAATCGGACCGGGTGACACCCGTGTCCGCTCCAAGAATGAAAACGACTGCATGCGCTTGCGGAATCAGATTGACGGTGAGTTCCGGCTCGGCACCCACGGCATTGAGCCCTGGCGTATCCAGAATCACCAGCCCTTGCTTGAGCAAAGGGTGCGGGATGTTGATAAGGGCATGGCGCCATTTGGGCACTTCCACCAACCCATCCGCATCGGGAACCGGATTCTCGTCAACCAGATCGTCGTGCCAAAAGCCCAACGCTCGCGCATCGTCCAGGCTGACCTTGCGCACTTCCGATACCTTTTCCAGCGCCTTGGCGATCTGGTCAGCATCCCCAACGGTCAGGGGGATTTCCTCCCAGCGGTCGGTCTTGACCCGCCACTCCGCCAAGCTTTGCATCTGCAGGCGGGTTTCGATGGGCAGCAAGCGCAGGCTTGGGGGCGAGCTGGCGTCGTAACCGAGCTCCGTCGGGCACATCGTGGTGCGCCCTGCACTGGCGGGCATGATGCGTCGACCGTAGTCTGCAAAGAAAATCGCGTTGATCAGCTCGGATTTGCCACGCGAAAACTCTGCCACAAAGGCCACCATGACCTTGTCGCTTCGGACTTGGTCCTCCAGCCGCTGCAGCCGCTCCTGAACGGCAGCGTCCATCAGCTCATGGGAGGCCATCCACTCAGCCAGCCGCTTGAGTTGATGGGCGAACTCACGTCGCCAGACGCCGTGCTGGTCGAACTGTTCGTTGAAGGAAGGTCCCACTTTGCTCCCGGAGATCTATAGACGACCCGCCAAGCGGGTAAACACAAAATATAGCATCGAGTGTCCACCCAATCCCAGAAGGCCCGTGTCTGGGAATTCCCTGCACGAATCCCGCTGAACAAGCGTCCGCTTCGGATCTGGAGCCGCTGCAAGGCGGCAAGCACAGCAACTATTGCGAGCATTGGCAGCATCGCAGCCCGCCCCAGCCCGCAAATGCACACGTCGCGGTGATTCTTGCAAAGGACCCCTAGCGATCAAGGGCGCTGGCATCCCTGGCAGAAGTAAGTGCTACGCTGCCCCTGCCGGATGGCTCGAATCAGCCCGCCACACACCAGGCACGGGGCGCCTTCACGGCCGTAGACGTTGGCCTGGGTCTGAAAATGTCCCGCAGAACCGTCGGCGCTTGAAAAGTCCCGCAGCGTGCTGCCGCCCATTTCGACGGCCCTGGCGAGGACGGACTGGATGGCGGCGTGTAGTTTCTGCGCGCGCTGAGGGCCAATACGCGACGCCACGGTGGTCGGCCGGATGCCAGCGAGGAAAAGCACTTCCGATGCGTAGATGTTTCCAACCCCCACCACCAGCTTGCCACTCAATAGCAACTGCTTGATGGGCATCCGGCTCTTTTTCAGGCCGGCCCGAAACATCTCCAGGGAAAACCCCGCTGACAGCGGCTCCACGCCCAGCGTACCCAGCAGCTTTGCTGCGACAGGGTCCTGCTCGGCCCTGGCATACACGACCGCCCCAAAGCGGCGTGGATCGTGCAAACGTAGCGTTCCCTGGGTAGTCACCAAATCGAAATGATCGTGGACACCTGCAGGGGGGAGATCGCTGGCAAATCGGAGGCTGCCGGACATTCCCAGGTGGATGAGAACCACCCCGTCACTGATGTCGGCCAGAAGATATTTCCCTCGCCGACGCAGCCCCTCAACCCGCTGCCCTACCAAGGTGTCGGGCGCACAGCCCAACGGCCAGCGCAAGGGCTTTCCCAGATAGACCGCCGCGATGCGAGCGCCGGTAATGCCGTCGGCAAGACTTCGGCGAGTCACTTCGACTTCAGGTAACTCGGGCATACAAAGACCACGACATCGAGTGAACAGGCATGGATTATTATGGCCCGATGGTGTTATTTCAGAGCTTTCGGATCGCTTCACTGGCCGCGGTGATGGCGCTGGCAATGCATGCTGCAGGGGCGCAATCGGTGGGCGCAGAGGCGAACTCTGCCGAGAACCAACCAGCGGTGGAATCCAACCCGGCTCTTGACGCAGAGCTCTTCTACGAGATTTTCCTGGGAGAAGTCAGCGCGCGGACCGGTGATCCGGGAGCCGGTTATGCATTCATGCTTGAGGCTGCGCGTCGCAGCGCTGATGGGCAGCTCTACCAGAGGGCGGCCGATATCGCACTGCAGGCGAGATCAGGGGATTACGCCCTGGCAGCCGCAAAGGCCTGGAAGGAAGCGCTGCCCGAGTCCCGGGAGGCAAACCGCTACGTGCTTCAAATCTTGGTGGCGCTCAACCGGATTGGCGAAACGCCCGATTTGCTGCGTCAGGAACTGGCGCAATCGTCACCGCGCGCCAAGACATCCACGCTGGCCGCGCTACCGCAGATGTATGGCCGGGCTAGTGATAAGGTGCTTGCCGCCAAAGTGGTGGAAGCCGCACTGGTGGATGAACTCGTGCACCCCGCTACTGGGCCGCTGGCCTGGGTGTCGTTGGGGCGCATTCGATTGGCGGCAGGATCCAAGGCTGGCGCCTTGGAGGCAGCCCGGAAGGCACAGGCCCTGGACAAGGCCAATGAGGGCGCCGTCAGGTTGGCACTGGAGCTACTGGAAGAGAACACCCCGGAGGCCGAGCCCCTGGTGATCGAGTCACTCGCTGAACGGTCCGTACCAGAGCTTCGGATGGCGTACGCACGCGTGCTTCTGGGCCTGCAACGTTACACCGACGCTGCCCGGCAGCTCGAACTCGCAACGCAGGAAAAGCCCGATCTGGTAGAGCCCTGGTTGGTACTGGCGACTCTTCAGCTACAGGACAACCGCCTCGCAGCCGCGGAAGCTGCGCTCCAGCGCTTCATGGATCTCGTCTCAGCAGCCCCCGATGCCGAACTGCGCCAGAAAGGGCTGACGCAGGCCTACCTGCTCCATGCCCAGATCGCCGAGAAAAAGCAGGACTTTGCGGCTGCAGAAGCGTGGCTTGCGCGCATCGACAACGCGGAAGAAGTCTTCACTGCACAAACCCGGCGCGCGTCCCTGCTCGCACGCCAAGGCAAGGTCGACCAGGCACGGGCGCTGCTGCGCTCCCTGCCTGGCACTACGCTTGACGACAAGCGCACTAAACTTTTGGCAGAAGTGCAATTGCTGCGCGAAATGCGTCTCTACCAGGAGGCCTACGCTATCCAGGGAGAACTCGTCGCCCTGGCACCCGATGACACCGAACTGGTCTATGACCGGGCGATGCTCGCTGAGAAGGCGGGCCAGCCCGACACCATGGAGCGGCTGCTGCGGGAAATCATTGCAAAGAAGCCCGAGCACTACCATGCCTACAACGCGCTCGGCTACTCGCTCGCGGACCGCGGCGTGCGTCTCGCCGAGGCCAAGCAGCTGATTCTCAAAGCGCTGGAATTCGCACCCAACGACCCCTTCATCGGCGACAGCCTGGGGTGGGTCGAATTTCGGATGGGCAATCTGGCGGAGGCCCGGCGACTGCTCGAGTCCGCCTACAAGGCACGCGCCGACGTCGAAATAGCAGCCCATCTGGGCGAGGTGCTCTGGACCCTGGGCGACAAGGAAGCCGCCATGCGGATCTGGAAAGAAGGCCAGCGCACAAGCCCCGACAACGAAACGTTGAAAGAGACCCTGAAACGGCTGGGGGCCAGCCTTTGACGCCAGACCAACTGCTCGCGGCGGTGCGAATGGCTGGGTGCTTTCCGGTGCGATCGCGCCTCTTGCGCTTTCCTCTGTTCCTTGCGCGGTTCGTGCGGCTGCTCGTGTGGTGCGCTTTCCCGCTCTGGTTGCTGGGCTGCGCGCAGCCTCCGCAACAGGTCGCCGGCAGACAAGACGCTTGGAGTGGCCGCATTTCGCTGCAAGTGGACGGCCAGGCGTCGCAATCGTTCTCTGCGGCATTTGAACTGTACGGTGACGTCCGGAAGGGTGGGCTGGTACTGATCAGCCCATTGGGCAATCGCCTCGCACAGCTGGAATGGCAAGATGGCCACGCGCAATTGGCGACCGCGCAAGAAACGCGGACCTCGCACTCGCTGGACGCGCTGCTGGAAGACGTGACAGGCACGCCAATCCCGGTCGCAGCCCTGTTTCAGTGGCTCAAGGGCGTGCATTCAACCACGCCCGGCTGGCGCGCCGACCTCTCCAACCTGGAGCAGGGAAGGCTGGTAGCCCACCGCGATGAGCCCGCACCACAAGCCACCTTGCGCCTCGCACTGACGCGCTAACCTCTTCCTTTTTTGTGTCTCCAGTGGCCATGCATTCGCTGTATGACGTGCCTGCCCCGGCAAAGCTCAACCTTTTTCTACATATCACCGGCCAACGCGCCGATGGATACCACTTGCTGCAGTCTGTCTTCATGCTGGTGGACTGGTGCGACACACTGCATTTCGAGCGCAGCAGGAATGCCACCGTCACGCGCGAAGATCTCGGTATTGCCTTGCCGGAAGTCGACCTGACCTTGCGGGCAGCGCGTGCCCTCCAGGAAGCCACCGGCTGCAGCCAAGGTGCGCGCATCGGCGTTCTCAAGAGCATCCCGTCGCAAGCTGGGATGGGCGGCGGCTCGTCGGACGCGGCGACCACCCTCCTTGCGCTCAATCGGCTCTGGGGACTGAACCTGCCGCGCGCTGCACTGGAGAGGATCGGCCTGACCTTGGGTGCCGATGTCCCGTTTTTTTTACGTGGACACAACGCGTGGGTAGAGGGAATTGGTGAGACAATCACGCCGCTTGAGAAAAAGCACCAAGTACCGCCAGCACGCTTTGCCATCGTGAAGCCTGCAGCAGGCCTGGAGACAAAAACAATTTTTTCGTCACCAAGTTTGAAACGCGATTCAGATAGTGCTACAATCTTAGGCTTTGCTGCAGCACACTTTGACTTCGGTCGAAATGACTTGCAGCCAGTCGCCCAGGCACTTTGCCCGCAGGTTACCGAAGCCATCGAATGGCTTGCTGAACGCGGTTTGCAAGGCAGGATGACGGGCTCAGGCAGTGCAGTGTTTGCGCAAATGCCACATGCGATAGATTTGAACGGAGCCCCGGCGGGCTGGCAGGTCAAAGCATGTGAAAATCTGATGATTCATCCACTGGCGGGATGGACATGAGAAGCGAATTAAGGTGAGCTGCCTTCGGCAGTTGACCTGTGTAGGGGAGTCGCCAAGCTGGTTAAGGCACCGGATTTTGATTCCGGCATGCGAAGGTTCGAATCCTTCTTCCCCTGCCAAACATCTTCTCGCATACGGGCTTTTTTTCAGATTGCTGGGACTCTCATGCAAGCCAACCAACCCGACTTCATGGTTTTCACCGGCAATGCCAATCCTGGCATGGCAGCTGAAATTGCCCAACACCTCGGCACCCCTCTGGGCGCTGCCGATGTGGGCCGATTCTCCGACGGTGAAGTCACCGTTGAAATCAAGCAAAACGTCCGTGCACGGGATGTTTTCGTGGTGCAGTCCACCTGCGCACCCACCAACGAAAACCTGATGGAACTGCTGATCATGGTAGACGCGCTCAAGCGCGCTTCTGCCGAGCGCATCAGCGCGGTGATCCCCTACTTCGGCTATGCCCGCCAAGATCGCCGGCCACGCTCCACGCGCGTTCCCATCACCGCCAAGGTGGTGGCCAACATGCTCCAGGCCGTGGGCGTCGCCCGTGTGTTGACCATGGACCTGCATGCCGACCAGATCCAGGGCTTCTTCGACATTCCCGTCGACAACATCTATGCATCGCCTGTGCTGCTGGGCGACCTGCGCCAGAAGAACTACGAAGACCTCATCGTGGTGTCGCCCGACGTGGGCGGCGTGGTGCGCGCCCGTGCGCTGGCTAAGCAACTCAACTGTGACCTGGCCATCATCGATAAGCGCCGTCCGAAGGCGAATGTGTCGGAAGTGATGCATGTGATCGGCGAGATCGAAGGCCGCAACTGCGTGATCATGGACGACATGATCGACACCGCCGGTACGCTGGTAAAGGCGGCCGAGGTGCTCAAGGAACGCGGCGCCAAGAGCGTGTATGCCTATTGCACGCACCCTATTTTTTCTGGTCCTGCCATCGAACGCATTGCACAGGGCACGGCCCTCGATGAAGTGGTCGTGACCAACACCATCCCGCTGAGCGACAACGCCCGTGGATGCGCCAAGATTCGCCAACTCTCCGTGGCCCCGCTGATCGCAGAAACGATCCAGCGCATTGCCAAGGGTGAGTCGGTGATGAGCCTGTTCTCGGACCAGGACAACCTGTTCTGACCTGCTCCCGCTGGGAGTGGGCGGAACCGGTAGCGCACAAGCCTCCCTCGGGAGGCTTGTTGTCTGTTCGGGAACACCAGTGGTGGGCGGCAAGCATGCCGCACGCCTTTTTTGAAACAGAGGACGACTGGTCGCGGTCGCCTCTCTCCAGGAGCTAACTATGAACTTCGTCGCTTTTGAGCGCGCCAAGCAGGGTACGGGTGCGAGCCGCCGTCTGCGCAATTCGGGCAAGACGCCTGGCATCGTGTACGGTGGTGCCGCCGAGCCCCAACTGATCGAGGTGGACCACAATGCCCTGTGGCACGCCCTCAAGAAGGAAGCTTTCCACTCCAGCGTGCTGGACATGGAAGTTGCCGGCAAGACCAGCAAGGTGCTGCTGCGTGACGTGCAATACCACCCCTACAAGCAACTCGTGCTGCACATCGACTTCCAGCGCGTGGACGAGAAGACCAAGCTGCACATGAAGGTGCCACTGCACTTCTCGGGCGCTGAAGAATCGCCCGCCGTGAAGGTCGACAAGTGCATGGTCAACCCCGTCGTGAACGAACTGGACGTGACCTGCATGCCTTCGGACCTGCCCGAGTTCATCGCAGTGGACCTGTCCACGCTGGAAAAGGGTTCTTCCCTGCACCTGAAGGACATCAAGCTGCCCAAGGGCGTGACGCCCAAGGTGCGCGGCGGTCAGAACAACAACCCCGTGCTGGTGTCGGTGGTGCCTCCGGTGGTGGTCGTCGAGACCCCTGCGGAAGCCGCACCTGCTGCCGATGCCAAGGGCAAGGGCAAGGGCAAGAAGTAATCGGCCCGTTGCCGGACCAGCTTCTTCCTCAAGGTCATCCCGCATCGCGGCCCTGACCTGACCTTTGACGGCCCACCCTGCGTGGGCCGTTTTCATTGGGGCGCTGCGGCAGCGTGCCGCGCTCAGGAACGCGCGCGCCGTAAGCGCCCCCTCCCCGTCACCCGTTCGGCCTCCACTCCAGCGGCGGGCGCCCGCCCCCCTCCCGCGC
>NZ_JALEGG010000049.1 GCF_022763525.1 Acidovorax sp. | reverse complement strand
GAAAGGGTGGCCCCGGCATCACCAAGAGCGACCTGTTCATCATCAACAAGACCGACCTGGCCCCCCACGTAGGCGCCAACTTGGACGTGATGCACGCCGACACCACCCGCATGCGCACCACGGCCCAGGGCCTCAAGCCGTTTGTGATGACCAACCTCAAGACCCTGGCCGGCGTCGCGGACGTGGTCAAGTTCATCGAGACCCGGGGAATGCTGAAAAAATAGGCTGCGGCGCTGGCGGCGCCGCTACGCGCCCGCGTACTGGATGGGCAGCGTCACCCTGAAGCAGCTGCCCTTGCCCACTTCGCTTGTCACCTCGATACTGCCGCGGTGGCGCTGCACGATGCCGTACGAGAGCGAAAGTCCCAGCCCCGTGCCCTTCCCTACCGGTTTGGTCGTATAGAACGGCTCAAAGATCCGCGGCAGGTGGTCCTTGGAAATGCCGCTACCGGTATCCACCACTTCGACCCAGACCTTTTCCGCATCGCTGCCGGTGCGCACGGTGATCGTGCCCCGCTCCTCAATCGCATGGGCTGCATTGACGATGAGGTTCATGAAGACTTGGTTGAGCTGGGAAGGCACGCACTCAATGTCGGGAACGCCGGCATATTCCTTGATCACTTCGGCCTTGTACTTGACCTCGTTGCGCACCATGTTGAGCGTGCTGTCCAGTCCACGTTCCAGGTTTGCCCACTGCCTCTCGGCCTCTCCCACATGTGAGAAGTCTTTGAGATCCTGGACGATCTGCTTGACCCTTTGCATGCCCTCCATCGATTCGCGCAGCAGGCTCATCACGTCCTCGCGCAGAAACGCGATGTCGATGTCCTGCTTCAGCGTTTGCAGGGCGGCCAAGGTGTCCGCCTTCAATTCGTGCTCGTGGGCTTCGCAGGCCGCCAACAGCTTGAAGAGATCCTCGATATAGCGCTCCAGGCTGCCGAGGTTGGAACTCACAAAGCCCACGGGGTTGTTGATTTCATGGGCTACGCCGGCTGCCAGCTGGCCCAAAGACGCCATCTTCTCTGCCTGCAAGAGCTGCTCCTGCGCCTGAAAGAGCTTCGCATTGACTTCGGTGAGTTCCTTGTTGCGGCTCAGCAACTCGGCGTCGATCCGCTTGCGCTCCGTGACATCCCGAGCGAGTCCCACCAGACCGATCACGTTGCCCTCGGGATCGCGCAAGTGAACCTTCGTGGTTTCGATCCACCCTGGCTCGCCCGTGCTGAGATTGGGCACATATTGCTCGCACGCGATCAAGGGCTTGCCGGAACTGAGTAGCGCCTGTTCGACCGCAAAGTACTCCGCCGCGAGTTCCTCGGGGTAGAAATCAAAGTCCGTCTTCCCCAGCATCTCCTCGGGCGTACGCTTACCCATCAGGTTCGCAACCGCGTGGTTGGCCAATATGAAACGGCCCTGCAGGTCCTTTGCATAAATCCGGTCCGGCATGATGCCGATCAGGGTGCGAAACACCAGGGTCTGGACATCCTGCAAAGCGCCTTCGGAATGGCCCCCATCGCCGGCAGGGCCCGCCTGCGGGTTTGCATCGTGAAACTTTTCCGTCGTCATGAAAGGCCCCTCATCGATGGCGTTCTGCAGAGAGGTTTTTCACAGCTCTCCCGCGGCAGGACGTGGTAGCGATCGCGGCGCTTGACGAGAGCCGCACAACGGAGAACCACCCCCACCACTGCCTTGCACGAACTGAATCTATAGCGTTTGCCCTGGGCAAACAATATCCACGCCATGCGGGAAATCCATATGGCACGGGCGGCGATCGCTGCGTGAGCTGGGCCTTGCAGCGGCCCTCCACAACGTCATGCCGCAGACAGCCACTGCCATGGACATCTCCCACAGCGACTGGCCGCCCCCGGGGCTCGCTATAAAAGAGTGCATCCAGATACCGGCGCCACCATGGGCTAAAATCCGCGCCTTCCTCCCGGAGACTTGGGTGAGTGGTTTAAACCAGCAGTCTTGAAAACTGCCGACGGGCAACCGTCCGTGAGTTCGAATCTCACAGTCTCCGCCAGTTTTTTCCGTCCACCGTACAGCGCCCCATCGGGCGCTTTTTTGTTCACGGCCCTCCGCAGGTGCGCCACGCTCAGCGGTAGGTCGTGAGATGAATGTTCGTTTCAGTCCCGCGGATGCCACCGATCAGGCGTACGCGCTCAAGCACATCCGAGAGTTCTCGCATGGACGAAGCTTCGATCTCCGCGAGCAAATCCCAGCGTCCATTGGTGTCGTGCAACGCAACGACGCCAGGCTCGCCCAGCAGGCTGGCGATGACCTGCCGGGTGGTGTTGCCCTCCACTTGTATTCCCATCCACGCACGGATGCGGTCCGGCTCGCTCTCAGGCCGCAGGCGGACGGTGTAGCCGAGGATGACCTGCTGGTCCTCCAGCTTGCGCAGACGGTTGTTCACCGTGCCGCGTGAAACGCCCAGCTTGTGCGCGAGGTCCGCGATGTTCAGGCGGGCGTTTTGCCGCAACAGGCTGATGAGTCGCTGATCGGTGTCGTCCATTGCGCGAATTGTCATTTTGTGCTGTCGATTCGTCAACAGCGTAACTATTTTGGCACCTTTTTGCCGCTGTTCATTGCCGCGCTGCTTCGCCAAACTGGGCCTCATATTGCTACGCCGTGCACAAAAGGCGCGCGCAGTGCCACTGTTCGGAGAGGAGACATCGCCATGAACCGCCCCAGCCTTTGTATCCACCCGCTGTATCTCAGCGTCCCCACCGTGGTGGAACTGGTGCGCCGCCGAGGGGTGGCGCGCTGCATCGACGCGATTGCCCGCAACATCGAAGCCGACTTCCTGCGCTGGGTGGATTTCGACAAGTCGGCGCGCGTAGCCAACCACTCACGCGATGGCGTGATCGAACTGATGCCGGTGTCCGATGACACGGCGTACAGCTTCAAGTACGTCAACGGGCATCCGAAGAACACGGCCCTGGGCCTTTCGACCGTGATGGCCTTTGGGGTGCTGGCAGATGTGGCAACGGGCACACCTTTGCTGCTGAGCGAGCTGACCCTGACGACCGCCCTGCGCACGGCAGCCACTTCGGCGCTGGCGGCCCGGGCGCTGGCCCGGGGGGAGAGCCGCGTGATGGCCCTTATCGGCAATGGTGCGCAAAGCGAGTTCCAGGCCCTTGCGTTCCAGCACCTTGTGGGCATCGACACCGTGCGGCTGTTCGATATGGATTCAGCAGCCACGGCCAAACTCATGGCCAACCTGGCAGGCAGCGGGCTGAAAGTGCAGGCATGCGCCAGCACACGCGAGGCGGTGCGAGGTGCAGACATCGTGACCACCGTCACGGCCGATAAGACGTACGCGACGATCATCACACCAGACATGCTGGAGCCGGGCATGCACATCAATGCCGTGGGCGGCGACTGCCCCGGAAAGACTGAACTGGCGGCTGCCGTGCTGGAGGCGGCAAAGGTGTTCGTGGAGTTCGCGCCCCAGTCCCGCGTGGAAGGAGACATCCAGCAGATGCCCGCGGATTTTGCAGTGACGGAACTGTGGGAGGTGCTCAGCGGGCTGCGAACAGGGCGCGACAGCAACGAACAGGTCACGGTGTTCGATTCCGTCGGCTTCGCGCTCGAAGACTATTCGGCCTTGCGCTTCATGTACGAGGCCGCGCAGCAGGATGGCGTGGGCGAGCGGCTGGCCCTGATTCCGGCGCTGGCCGACCCCAAGAACCTGTTCGGCGTGTTGTCCAGAGAGGGCTGCAGCGTGGCTGCACCAGCGCCAACGCTGGCCTTGCCGCAGGTTGACGAGCGCAGCGATCGCCTGCAGTCCGCATCCTGATGGCCGGTCAGAGCAGCACAAGGTCCATCCCAAAAAAAAGCCCGCAGACTGCGGGCTTAACACTTGCTCGTTGCAAGCGGGAGGGATGTCGACGGGGTATCGACCAATAAATAGTATGTTGTCCCCGCGGCAGACGGTGTAGGACAGTGTCCATTCCTGCCGATGGCCGCAGGACCTTCCATCGCATTGCCGAGGCAGTACAACCCTTTAAAGGCCGGACCGGATGGGGTGTTACGCCCGGTCACGTGGCGCAAACGCCGCTTCCGGTATCGTGGGTCCTCTCGCGATTCTTCTTCCAACTTCACTGGAGAGCATGACCCATGGCACTGAAATTTCCCCGAACCCTTGCTGCTGGGCTGGCCGGTGTCGCCATCCTGGCGGGATGCTCCGGCTACGGGCAGCCCGCTGCATCGCCGGGCCCAGCGCCGTCAACCACCGCGCCGTCACCTGCCGCCCCAGCACCCATCGCCGAATGCAATGCGCAGCCGGCCCAGTTTGCAGTCGGGCAGAACAGCACGGCCGCGGTCATGGAGTCAGCGCGGGTCCGATCGGGTGCGCACATGGCCCGCATCCTGCGGCCGGGCCAGATGATCACCAAGGAGTTCAATGCGCAACGCCTCAACCTGGAGGTGGATGGCAGCGGCCGCATCGTGGCCGTGCGCTGCGGTTAGACACCCGCGGTTCATGGCCGCCCCCGCATTGACCTGACGCGCTAGGTAGGCGAGCGCTCGAGGGCTCTGGGCGCCCGTCATTCCCCCAGGAACAACTCCTGCAGGTCGCTTAAAAAATCAAAGCCCCGCTCCGTGGGCCACACGCGCACGGTGTCTCGCTGGATCAATCCTTTGCGCTCGGCGGCATCGAGGCCCTTGGCAATGGCCGTGAGCGGCAGTCCCGTGCGGGACATGAAATCCTGCAGCGCAAACCCCTCGCGCAAGCGCAGGGCATTGAGCATGTATTCAAAAGGCAGGTCGGTGCGGCGCACATCCTCGTCTTGCGCCACGGCATGGCCCGCCAGCGCTTGGGCCATGTAGCGCGCCGGATCGCGAAAGCGCACCTGCCGCACCACGCGGTGGGCAAAGCTGAGCTTGCTGTGAGCGCCCGCGCCGATCCCCAGATAGTCGCCAAACTGCCAGTAGTTGGTGTTGTGAAAGCACTGGTGCCCAGGCCGGGCATAGGCCGACACTTCGTAGCGGGCCATGCCGGATTGCGCCGTGAGCTCGGTGATTCGGTCGAGCATGGCGTAGGCCTGGTCATCTTCGGGCACCGAGGGCGGAAACTTGGCGAAGTAGGTATTGGGCTCGATGGTGAGGTGGTAGATCGAAATGTGGGGGGGCGCAAACGCCAGGGCGGTCTGCAGGTCCTGCTCCAGGTCCGGCAGCGTCTGGCCCGGCAACGCATACATGATGTCGAGATTGAAGGTGTCGAAGGCCTGCGCCGCCTCTTGCACCGCCGCCAGGGCCTGGGCGCGGTCGTGCACTCGGCCCAGGGCTTTCAGATGCCCATCGTTGAAGCTCTGCACCCCCACAGACAACCGTGTGACTCCCGCACTGCGGTACGCGCGAAAGCGGTCTTTTTCGAACGTGCCGGGGTTGGCTTCCATCGTGATTTCACAGTCGGGCTCTAGCCGCAGACGCGCGCGGATGTCGCCCAGCAGCCGATCGATCGACGCAGGCGAGAAAAGGCTGGGCGTGCCGCCCCCGATGAAAATGCTGTGCACCGGGCGACCCCAGATCAGCGGAAGCGCGGCCTCCAGGTCGGCCATCAGAGCATCGATGTAGCGCTGCTTAGGCACCTCTGCCCCGGCTCCGCCTGCGCGGAATTCGTGCGAGTTGAAGTCGCAGTACGGGCATTTCTTGAGGCACCATGGCAGGTGTACGTACAGGGACAGTGGCGGCAGGCTGGGCAGTTGCAGCAAGCCTGGGCGCATGTAGTGCTGGATGTCGCGCACAACGGCGGGCGCGTCGTCCGGGATGGCAGCGGGGATGATGGGAATCTGCATGGCAGGTATCAATGGTTCGTGCACTCACGCCGCGGCAGCCGCGCGCAGAAGGATTGGCTGAGTGCGCGAACGCCGCGCAAGGACCGCCCTAACGCGCCAGCGGCGTCCCCCCCTGAAAGCAACACGCGAAGCGAGTCCCGAGGGCTTCATGTCATCCACCGCTCGCGCATCAAGGCCAGCATTTGCGCCGCCGAGCGGCCACGGTGGCTGTGTGCGTTCTTTACGTCGACCGGCAGCTCGGCAAAGGTTTTCCCGAAGGCCGGGATGAACATCACGGGGTCAAATCCAAAGCCGTTCGTGCCCCGAGGTTCAGTGGTGATCTCGCCTTCCACACGGCCGACGGCAATGAGCGGCTCCGGATCCTCAGGACTTCGCACGGCCACCAGCGTGCTGACCATGGCGGCCCGGCGGTTGGCGAGGCCCTGCATTTGCGCCAGCAGCGCGCGCACGTTGTTATCGTCGCTTTTCTCGTAGCCAAACTGCGTGCAGTAGTACGCAGTGTCCACGCCCGGCAGGCCGCCAAACGCATCGACACACAGCCCGGCGTCATCCGCCAGCGCGGGCAGGCCGGTGTGGGCGGATGCAAAGCGCGCCTTCGCCAGCGCGTTCTCCACAAACGTGCGGAAGGGCTCCTCGGCCTCTCCCACACCCAGGTCGGCCTGCCGCACCAGCTCAACGCCGAGGGGCTCCAGCATGGCCTGCAATTCGGCCAGCTTGCCGCGGTTGTTGGATGCAAGAACGATTTTCATTGTCAAAATGGCCTCTAGCGCTTATTCAACCAGCGCAAGTAGCTACAAATTAAATAGCAATCGCCAGCGAAGCCTGCTGCAGGTGCACGAGCTCGGCAATGCCTTTTTCCGCCAGGGCCAGCAACTGGTCCATCTCTGCGCGAGTGAACGCGGCCCCTTCGGCGGTGCCCTGCACTTCCACAAAATGGCCTGCGCCCGTCATGACGACATTCATGTCGGTATCGCAATCCACGTCTTCGACATACTCCAGGTCGAGCAGGGGCGTGCCCTGCACGATGCCGACCGAAACGGCTGCGACGGGCTGCAGCAACGGCGACTGGCTGATCTTGCCGTCGGCAAGCAACTGGCTGACAGCGTCCTGGGCCGCGACCCAGGCCCCCGTGATGGCCGCGGTCCGGGTGCCTCCATCGGCCTGGATGACGTCGCAATCGAGCTGGATGGTGCGCTCACCGAGCAGTTTGAGATCAAACACGGCGCGCAGCGAGCGGCCAATGAGCCGCTGGATCTCTTGCGTGCGGCCGGTTTGTTTGCCGCGGGCCGCCTCGCGATCGCTGCGGCTGTGGGTGGCACGGGGCAACATGCCGTACTCGGCCGTGACCCAGCCCTCGCCGCTGCCCCGCTTGTGCGGCGGCACGCGCTCTTCCACCGATGCGGTGCAGAGCACCTTGGTGTTGCCAAATTCAATCAGCACGGAGCCTTCGGCATGCATGGTGTAACGGCGGGTGATGCGCACGGGGCGCAACTGATCGGCGGCGCGCTGGCCGCTGCGTTCAAAGGTCATGGGTGGTCTTTCCTAGTTCGTGGCGCAACGGATGCAATGGGCAATCCCTGGGTGAGGGCCACCGCGCAAGGGCTTCCCAGGCGGCGTAGCTGCGGTGCCCCTTGAGTGCGCTGGTGGCGTCCCCTTCCCCGGCGGAGCCGAGCGGAGGGGGGAGGCGCGAAGCGCCTCAGAGGGAGGCTTAGGCTTTCCTTGCAGCCGACCGGCGGATGGCTTCATTGATTTCGGCAATGGAGCGCTCAATGGCTGCGTCATCCAGGTCGTCCACCAAGCCGTCCAGCGGGCCAGCCTGGATGGTCGAGGCAAAGACGTCATCGCTGATGCTGTCAGTCGAGACACCCTGGGTAGACTCGAACGCATCGGGGGTTTCCCACTCCAGTGCCACCACGGTCACGTTGTCGCTGCTGTCGCCCGCCTTGCGCAAGGCATCTTCCACCAATTCAGGAACGGCATGCGACACCGCGTTGCGGGCCAGTTGCTTGGCGATGTCCTCGTCGCTGAGCGTGCCCCACAGGCCGTCCGAGCACAGCAGGATGCGGTCGCCCTGCTCCAGGTAGACGGGCCCGGTAATGTCGTAGATCGGCTTGGTGGGGGAACCCAGGCAGGTGAACAGCACGTTGCGGTTGATGCGCTCCAGCCCCGGCGGAGGCGCATTGCGCAGCTCCATGTACGAGTGGTCGCGCGTGCGGGTGAGCAGGTCGCCGTCGCGCACCATGTACAGGCGCGAATCCCCGCAATGGATCCACGTGGCCGTGCCCGCCTGCAGCACGGCAGCCACCAGCGTGGTGCGCGGCGTGTCGAGCATGCCCTTGTCCGTGGCATAACGCAGGATCTGGTGGTGCGCTGCCAGCAGCGCGCCCGAGAGGAACTCCTGCACATCCTTGAGCTGCGGCTTGGCCTGACGCTGGAACAATGCCGAGATGGTCTGCAGTGCAATCTGCGCGGCTACTTCGCCTTCCGGGTGGCCCCCCATGCCATCGGCCAGCACGAACAGGCCCGATTCGCGCGTGTAGCAATAGCCCATGCGGTCTTCGTTCTTCTCTCGGCCACCACGGCGGCTGATCTGGAACACGGAGAATTTCATTTGGGTTTGACTCCGATTCCAGTGGCCTCACCCACCTTCTGCACGTTTTTCTTGGTGTCG
>NZ_JALEGG010000048.1 GCF_022763525.1 Acidovorax sp. | reverse complement strand
TGCCGGCACAGACCGTGATCGCCGCGCCGCCGGACGCGCCGCAGGACCTGCAGGCCAGCGGCAAATTCACCACCGCGCGCCGCGTGGACGCCGTGGGCACGGTGATGGGCCAGTCCGGCGGGCGCAGCACAGGCGTGTCGCTGCCCTTCCAGGGCCAACCCATCCAGGGCCACTCAGGCATCAAGCGCATGGCCGACGGGTCGTTCTGGATCCTCACCGACAACGGCGCGGGCTCCAAGGCCAACTCGCCCGACTTCATGCTGCACCTGAGCCACTACGGTGTGGACTTTGCCAGCGGCCAGTTCCAGCGCCGCCAGACCGTGTTCTTGCACGACCCCGACAAGAAGGTGCCGTTCCGCATCACGCACGAAGGCACTGAAAAACGCTACCTCACGGGCGCCGACTTCGACCCCGAGAGCTTCCAGTTCGCCGGTGGCGCACTGTGGATTGGCGATGAGTTCGGCCCCTTCCTCATCAAGGCCGACCTGAAGGGCAAGGTGTTGGCGGTGTTCGAGACCAAGGTGGACGGCAAGGTCGTCCGCTCGCCCGACGCCCCCGGCGTGCTGATGCCCGGCGCGCCCGATGCCAAGCCCACGCCTTTTGAGGTCAAGCGCTCCAAGGGTTACGAGGGCATGGCCTCCAGCAAGGACGGCAGCAAGCTCTACGCCCTGCTCGAAGGCGCGCTGTGGAACGAAGAGGCCAAGGCGTATGAGAACGTGGGCGGCAAGCAGTACCTGCGCGTGCTCGAATTCGACGTGAAGACCGAGCAATGGGCCGGCCGCCACTGGAAGTACGTGCTGGAGGCCAACCACCACGCGATTGGCGACTTCAACATGATCGACAACACGACAGGTTTGATCATCGAGCGCGACAACGGCGAAGGCACGGCCGACAAGGCCTGCCCCGAAGGCCAGAAGCGCGCGGACTGCTTCCACGACCTCGCCAAGTTCAAGCGCGTCTACAAGGTGGAGATGAGCGACGCCAACGTGGGCGGCGAGATCCGCAAGGTGGGCTACATCGACCTCATGAATATCCAGGACCCGCAGCGCCTGGCCAAGAAGCCGCTGAACAACGGTGTGTTGACCTTCCCGTTCTTCACCATCGAGAACGTGGACATCGTGGACAGCACGCACATCGTGGTGGGCAACGACAACAACCTGCCCTTCAGCAGCAGTCGCGACCCGAACAAGGCGGATGACAACGAGCTGGTGCTGCTGGAAGTCGGCGAACTCTTGCGCGCCAAGTAACCCGGCACCAGCGCGCGGTGGGGGCCGGGTGGCAAAATTCCCGGCTCCCGTTCCAACGCTCCACAAGCCGCGCCACCATGTTCACAGGCATCGTCCAAGCCACGGCAGGCATTGCCGCCATCCACGACCGCGCGGGTCTGCGCACCTTCACGCTCGATTTTCCCGAAGGCTTCTGCCAGGACCTGGCCATTGGCGCCAGCGTGGCTACCGATGGCGTGTGCCTCACGGTTACCGAGATTCTTTCGCCCACGCAGGCCAACTTCGACGTGATGCTGCAGAGCCTGAACATCACCACGCTGGGCAGCTACAGCCAGGGCGACCGCGTGAACGTGGAGCGCGCGGCTAAGGACGGCGCCGAGATCGGCGGCCACCCGCTGTCCGGCCATGTAGACTTCACCGGCACGCTCATCGAGCGGCGCGAATTCGACAACAACCTGGTGTGGCGCGTGGCCGTGCCCGAGGCGTTTCGCCGCTATATCTTTGCCAAGGGCTACATCGCCATCCACGGCGCGAGCCTGACGGTGGCCGAGGTGAACCGGCAAGAGGGCTGGTTCGAGATCTGGATGATCCCCGAGACGCGCCGCGCCACGGTGTTTGAGGCCAAGAAGGTGGGCGACCGCCTGAACATCGAGATCGAGCGCAGCACCCAGGTGGTGGTGGACACCGTCCGCGAGGCGGTGCAGGAAAGCTTGGGCCGCCTGCAGCCCGTGCTGGAGGCGCTGCTGAAGGAAAAGGGCTTGTCGCTCGACGACTTTGTGCAGGCGCCTGTACTGCCGCACTGATCGGCGCGCGGCTTTTTTCATGTCCACAGTGGTGCGCCCCCTGGGGCTGAGCGACCTGCCTGCGTTGCTGGCGGTGCAACTGGCTTGCTACGGCGAGGGGTTTGTGGAGAGCGGCGAAGTGTTCGCCCGCCGCCTGGCCAACCCCGCCAATTGCTCGCTTGTGCTGGAGCAGGATGGCCGGGTGTGCGCCTACCTGGCGGCCTACCGCAGCGTGCGCGGCAAGGTCACCCCCCTGCATGGCGACTTTGAGACCGTGGCCCAGCCCGACACGCTGTACCTGCACGACATGGCGGTATGGCCCCAATGCGCAGGCCAGGGGCTGGCCCGTGCGTTGCTGCAGCCCCTGTGGAACCAGGCACGCTCCGGCGGCCTGCGGCACACGGCGCTGGTCTCGGTGCAGGGCTCGCAGGCGTACTGGGAGCGGCACGGCTATACTGTGCAGCCGCTGGCCGATGCCGCACAGCGAGAACGGCTGGCGAGCTACGGGGATGGCGCGGTCTACATGGCGCGTGCACTCATTCCCTGATTGGCGCTGCGCTGCGTCACGATCCAGTCGCGGAAACGCCGCAGCTCAGGGTCGATCAAGGTTTCGGGCCGGTACACCAGGTGGTAGGCCAGCGGCGTGGCCAGGGGCTTGCAGTGCACGCACACCAGCTCGCGCGAGGCCAACTCCTGCTGCACCAGCGCACGCCGCGCCAGCGCAAAGCCCCGGCCCGCCACGGCGGCCTCGATGGCGGCATTGTGCGCAAAGACGATGCCCCCCTCGCAGTCCACGTTCGCCACTCCATGTGCCTCGCACCACAGCCGCCAATCGCCTCGGTGTTCGTCGTGCAGCAGCCGGGCGCTGGTGATGTCGGCCACGCGCGCGGTCTTGCGCGGTGCCAGCAGGCGCGGGCTGCACACGGGCACCAGGTCGTCGGCCACCAGCACCTCGGACTTCAGGCCAGGATAGACGCCCTGCCCGTGGCGCACGGCAAAGTGCACGCCCTCGGCCGCCAGGTCCACCGCGCGGTTGGTGCTGCCCACGTGCACGTCCATGTCCGGATGCAGCTCCAAAAAGCCGTGCAGACGCGGCACCAGCCATTGCACGGCAAAGCCCGGCGTGCAGCTCACCAGCACCGCATGGCGGCGGTTCGTCGATGCGATGCGCGAAGTGGCATGCCCGATCACGGCCAGGCCCTCGGCGCAGGCGGCCTGGTAGTCGCGCCCGGCCGCTGTGAGCGCCAGCCCGCGCGGCTGGCGCTCAAATAGCGCACAGCCCAGGAAGGCTTCCAGCTTGCGCACCTGCTGCGAGACGGCGCCCGGGGTGACGTGCAACTCTTCGGCCGCACGCCGCACGCTCGCGTGGCGCGCCGTGGCCTCGAAGAAGCGGACAGCGATCAGGGGAGGCAGGCGCATGGCGGCAGCTGGATAGTTTGGCTAAACAGCTGTCGAGAATAAATGGTTTGCCGTGGATCTTTCCTGCATTGAAGATCCGCCGCATGAACCTTCCCAGCCTGCTCCGCTTTGTTGCCCTGGCCGCCCTGTGGGGTGGCAGCTTTCTGTTCATGCGCATTGCAGCGCCGGTATGGGGCGCGGTACCCACCGCTTTTGGCCGCGTGGTGCTGGGTGCCGCCGGGCTGCTGGCATTGCTGGCCCTGGTGCGGCTGCGGCCCGCGTTCCAGGGCAAGCTCGGCGCCGCTCTGCTGCTGGGCGTTTTCAATTCGGGTATCCCTTTCCTGATGTTTGCGCTGGCCGCCCGCGTACTGCCGGCGGGCTACAGCGCCATCCTCAACGCCACCACGCCGCTCATGGCCGTGGTGATCGGCGCGCTCGCCTTTGGCGAACGCATCACCTGGGCTCGCGTGGGTGGGGTACTGCTGGGCATGGCAGGTGTCGCGGTGCTTGCGCAGGCTGGGCCGGTGGCGCTCACCATGCCGGTGCTCGGCGGCATTGCGGCCTGCCTGGTGGCCACAGCCTGCTATGGCCTCTCGGGCTTGCTGACGCGGCGCTGGATCACCCAGCGCGGCGGGCTGGACAGCCGCCTTGTGGCTCTGGGCAGCCAATGGGGCGCGGTGCTGGCGCTGGCGCCGTTCGCGCTGTGGGAGACCGCGCAGCAGCCGATGGCTACCTGGCTCTCGGCCGGCCCTGCCGTCTGGAGCGCCATGCTGGCGCTGGGCTTGCTCTGCACCTCGTTCGCCTACGTGCTGTACTTCCGCCTCATTGCGGACGTGGGGCCGGTGAAAGCACTCACCGTGACGTTCCTGATACCGCTGTTCGGTGTGGGATGGGGTTGGCTGGTGCTGGGCGAGGCGGCCACCCTGGCCCATGCGGCGGGCGGCGTGCTGATTGGCCTGGCACTGTGGCTGGTGCTTCGGCCCGCGCAGGCCGCCGCAGCACCCGCCGCGGCCGGTACAGCGGCAGCGCGGCGCTGAACAAGAAGCCGTGCGCGCAAGGCCTGGACAGTCCGGCGTCATGCCGGCTGGTCATAATGCGCGCCATGCCCCACCGCTGGAAACCCAACGTCACCGTGGCCGCCCTCATCGAACGCGAGGGCCGCTTTCTGCTGGTCGAGGAAGAAACCACCGACGGCCTGAAGCTCAACAACCCGGCCGGCCACCTGGACCCGGGCGAGTCGCCCGTCCAGGCCTGCGCGCGCGAGGTGCTGGAAGAGACGGCGCACGACTTCGAGCCCACGGCCCTGATCGGTGTGTACCTCAACCGGTTCACCAAGACGCGCACCGGCGACGACATCACCTACCTGCGCTTTGCGTTTGCGGGCACGCTGGGCACACACCACGCGTGGCGCACGCTGGACACCGGCATCGTGCGCGCGGTGTGGATGACACCCGATGAGATCCGCGCCTGCCCCGAGCGCCACCGCAGCCCGCTGCTGCTGCGCTGCCTGGAAGACTATCTGGCGGGGCAGCGGTTTCCACTCTCGCTGGTGCATACCGACATTTCGGTGACCGAACCTGCGGCCGAGTGAGCCCTGCGCACGCCAGCACTGCGCTACTGCTCCAGCGCAATCTTGTGGGTCTTGACGATGTTCCTGTAGAACTGGAAGCGCTGCTGGATCTCCTGGCGGAATTCAGCAGGCTTCATGGCTTCCGGGAGCATGGCACCCCGGTCATTCCACGCCTTGTGCGTGGCCGGGTCGCGCAGCACCGTGCGCATTGCGTCGTAGAGCTGCGCAATGATGGGCTCGGGCGTCTTGGCGGGCGCGGCCAGGCCCGTCCAGGACGTGAGGTTCAGCTCCGGCAGCTTCAGCTCATCGAAGGTCGGCACGTCGGGCAACTGCGGCGCGCGGATCGGTGACGCCACGGCCAGCGCGCGCAGGCGGCCGTTATGGATCATGCCGAGGTTGGACGAGAGGTTGTTCCAGGTCATGTGCACCTGCCCCGCCTGCAGGTCGGCCAGCGCAGGGCCGGCGCCCCGGTACGGAATGTGGGTGATGGCCAACCCCAGCTTGGCCTTGAGCAGCTCCATGCTCAGGTAGGCCACTGAAGCATTGCCCGACGAGGCGTAGTTCAGCTTGCCAGGGTTCTCCTTCACATACTTCACGAACTCCGCAAAGTTCTTGACGGGCAGGCCCGGGGTGACCAGCAGCACGTTGGCCAGGCGGTCAATCAGCGTGATGGGAGCGAAGTCGTTCACAGCGTCATACGGCAGGCTGGGCGTGAGGATGGGATTGATCACGTGGGTGGTCTGCGAGGTGACGACGAGCGTGTAGCCATCGGGTTGCGCCTTCGCCACCTGCGTGCTGCCAATGGCACCGCCGGCCCCGCCCTTGTTTTCCACGATCACAGGCTGCCCCAGGACCCGCCCGAGCCGGTCGGCAATGGCGCGGCCCGCACTGTCGACCGACCCGCCGGGCGGGAACGGCACCACCAGCGTGATCGGGCGGGTGGGGTAGCGGCCCGGCGCCTGGGCGAAGGCAGCAGGCAGGGCCATGGCGCCGGCCAGGGCGGTGCTGGAGCGGATGAAGCGGCGGCGGTTCACGGTGGTGGGCATGGTGGCGTCCTTGGGTTTCAGTGGGCAATGGCAACGGAACTGGGGGTGGGGTGTGCAGCACCGGCGTGGCGGACGTAGGCGGCCACGTCCTGCAGCAGGCTGGCGATGTCCTCACGCACGCAGCTCGCGCGGGGCAGCAACTCCCGCGTGTGTTCGTCCAGGTACAGCGCGCGGTTGATTTCGACCTGCAGGCTGTGGTGCCCGCGCGATGGCGCGCCAAACTGGCGCAGCAGGTCCTGCCCCGCATAAGGGTCATTGATGGCCACCGTGTAGCCGCGCTGGCGGAAGCCCTCTGCAACCCGCCCGGTGAATTCGCTGCCGCAGCTGCGCCCGTTCAGGTCGCCCAGCACCACGTCGGCCAGGGGGCCGGGCGCCACGCGGCCCAGCCGCTCGTAGGCGTTGCTGGGCATGGAATGAAGGTTCAGGTGCCAGCGCGGGCCCTGCGCGCTCGCGGCTTCCAGCACCTCGCCCAGCGCCTGCCGATACGGGCGCCAGTAGTGCTCGATGCGGTGCGCCACCTCTTGCGCCGACAGGCGGCGCGCATAGATGGGCTGGCGCGCGGGGGTGTGGGTGGCCACCAGCCCCATGCCCAGCTCCAGGGTCCGTGCGGTCGGTGTGGTGGGGCCCGGCCAGGCGTCCGCCAGCATGGCGGGGTTGATGTCCTGCACGTCGCGGTTGGGGTCGATGTAGCTGCGGGGGAAGGTGGCGTGCACCAGGGTGCCGCCCGCCTGGGGCACAGCGTCCCACAGCCAGTGCACATGGGTATCCTCGCAGCGGCGCAGGTCGGCGGTGGCCACCGCGTAGCCGAAGTCCGCGGGGTAGTCGGTGCCGCTGTGGGGTGAGTCGCAGACCAGCGGGAGGGCCGCGGCGGCGTCCGGCAGCAACACCTGCACAGGTGTGGCCGGGATGAGGATTTCAGGAAGCTGCATGGTGAGGGAGGTGAAAGCGCGGTTCAGACCAATGAAGATGGCCGAAGCGTAGAGAGCCCCGGCTTTGCGGGCAAACGACAATTTCATCGCCACTGATAACCGGATGTAATCACCGCATGCAGTTCAAATCCCCATCACTGCCCGAGTTGCACGCCTTTCTGGCGGTCTGCCAGCTGGGCAGCTTTCGACAGGCGGCTGGGGTGCTCTTCGTGACCCAGGCCGCCGTGAGCCGGGCGGTGCAACGGCTGGAGCAGCGCCTGGAGTGCACGCTGCTGGACCGTACCGGCCCCCGGGTCCTGCCCACGGCGCGGGGCCGCGAATTCCAGCGGCTGGTGGAGGCCCACGTGGCAGGCCTGGAGACCGCCGTGAGCCGGTTTGGCCCGCGCCCCGCAAAACGTCGCCTGCGCGTCAGCGTGGTGCCGACCCTGGCCACCCGCTGGCTGGTGCCAAGGCTGGGACAGTTCCGCGCCCTGCACCCGGGCATCGATATCGAACTGCGGCCGTTCCACCACGATGAAGATTTCACGCGCGACGACGTGGACCTGTGGATCGATGTGAAGCGCCCTGCGCGCGCCTGGCCGCGCGGCATCCGTGCGCGCTACCTCACGGGGCGCGAGATCCTGCCCGCCTGCACCCCGGCGCTGGCGGCCAAGCTGCGCGAGCCGCGTGATCTGCTCCAGGCCACGCTGCTGCAGCACATCAACTTCCCCGGCAACTGGGCCCTGTGGCTGCGCCAGGCTGGCGGCGTGGATGCGGAGCCGGTACTGGGCCCGGGGTTTGACCTGGGCAACAACCTGATCGTCGCCGCCTGCGCCGGCATGGGTGTCACCGTGATCCAGCCGCTGCTGATCGAAGCCGAGCTGGAATCAGGCCAGCTGGTGCTGCCGTTCGCCCAGGCCGTGAACACGGGGCGCGGCTACTACCTGTGCAGCCGCGCCGCACTGGCCGAGAACGAAGCGTTTGCGCAGTTCACGCGCTGGCTGCTGGACGAGGCCCAGGCCGGCACCGCGCGGCTGGGGCTGGCATCGCGAGAACGCAGCGTGCGGCCAAAAGGTGGACCACGCCAGCCGCCCGGCGCTGACGGCGCACCGGAGGGGTTGCAGCTCAATCGGCCGTGAGCTTGCGCTCCCTGATGATGGTGGCCCACTGTGTGGACTCCTTCTTCATGAAGGCCACCAGTTCGGCGCGCGTGGTGGGCTGGGGCGTGAGGCCATGCTTGTTCAGCGCCTCTTTCACGCCCGCATCGTTCAGCACCTTGACGATCTCCTGGTTCCAGCGCTCCAGCAGCGGCACGGGTGTTTTGCCCGGCGCCACGAAGGCATACCAGTTGAGCGCCTCGAAACCGGGGTAACCCGCCTCGGCCACCGTGGGCACGTTGGGCATGTAGGCCGGCCGCGTGAGACCCGTGGTAGCCAGCGGGATCAGCTTGCCCGCCTCGATGTGCGGCAGGGCCGTGGGTGGCGCGGCAAAGTAGGAAGTAATGCGCTCGCCCAGCAGATCCTGCAAGGCGGGTGCTCCACCTTTGTAGGGCACATGGGTCATGTCGATGCCTGCACGCTGGTTGAACAACTCGCCCGCCAGGTGCGAAGCCGAGCCCGCGCCGGTGGAGGCGAAGTCCACGCTGCCGGGCTTCCTCTTGGACAGCTGCACGAATTCGGCGAGTGTTTTTGCGCCCGCGGCCTTGTGCACCACCAGCACGTTCGGAAAGTTCACCCCACCTGAAATCGCTGCCAGATCCTTGAACGGGTCGTACGTCAATTTCATCAGGTGCGGCGCAATGGTGAGCGGACCCACCGAGCCGAACAGCAGCACGCTGCCATCGGCCGCCGCATTGGCCACGAACTGGTGGGCGATGTTGCCACCCGCGCCGCCCTTGTTGTCCACCACCACCGACTGGCCGATGTTCTCGGAGAGCTTCTTGGCAATGAGGCGCGCCGCCGCATCGGCCGCGCCGCCCGCCGCAAAGCCCACGACCAGCGTGACGGGCTTCTTGGGCGGGAAATCCTGCGCGTGGGCTGCACCAGACAGCGTCGTGGTTGCCATGGCGAGTGCCAGAGCGCTCATCAAGAGGGTGCGTTTTCTCATGGGGTCTCCTTCATCGTGGGTAAAGCGGATACAAGACGAGCTACTGTCCTCGTACAAGGGCGGTCGCTATTGGCGCTGCCCGTGCGCGGGCTACCGTGCAAGGGCCGCCCCGCCGCACTGGTGGCGTCCCCCTTCCCGCGCGCAGCGCGAGAGAAGGGGGAAGGCGCGCAGTGCCACAGGGGGTTGTGTCATTTCAGTCGGAACCGAGCCCGATGGGATTGGGCTGGCGCTTTTCCACCGCATGGCGCAGCAGCGAGGCGGTGCGGAAAATGCCGTGCGCAAACTTGCCGTAGGGCATGGTGGCAAACAGTGCCATCACGGCACCCAGGTGCAGGCACAGCAGCAGCGGCAAGGCGGCGGTGCCGCGCGCGGCCCACAGGGCCAGGCCGCTGGTGGCGGTGAGGAACAGCAGGGCGATGAAGGCGCGATCCATGGGCTTTTGCGCGGCGTCGCCGTGTTGCGGGTGGCGGCGTTGGTTCAGCCGCCACAGGCCTGCGGTGCCAATCGCCAGACTGATGCCGCCCACGCCGCCCAGCAGCTTTGGCAGGCTGGGCAGGTCGTACGGTGCGGGCGCGCCCAGCAGGTAGTGGTACAGCGTCGCCACGCTGGTGGCCGCAAAACACAGCATGAAGCCGTAGAACGTGAGGTGGTGCATGCGCCTGCGTGACAGGGTGTAGGCATCGTCCTCGTTGTGGCAACCGTCGCCGTGGCCGCCGTCCAGGTACTTCAGGCGCAGCACCGCATCGGTGGCCTCCGCCGTGGCGGGGGCAGTCAGCGGTGCGCCGCTGGTGGCGGGCGTCACGTCGCGCCAGAAGCGGCGCACGCCCAGGGCCAGCGCGAGCACGGCGAACAGGAACACCGGCGCGAACAGGCCCACCAGCAGGTTGTGCGGGAAGATGCCGTAGAAGCCGCCCACGGGCGCGTGCCACAGCGCCGCCAGCCCTTGCCCGTGCAGCACCACGGCCAGCAGCAGGAACAGCGTGAGCCCGCCCACCAGCGCCAGCGCGAGGGTCAAGCCGTTGCGCTGGTACAGCTGGCCCAGCGCGGGCGGCCAGGCGTAGTCGGCATAGGTCTGGCCGCGCACCTGGGCCATGGCCTGCGGAATGTTCACCGCAAATTCGTGCGGCGGTGCGTACTGGCAGGCGTGCAGGCAGGCGCCGCAGTTGTGGCACAGGTTGGCGATGAAGTGGATGTCGGCCTTGCCGAACTCCAGCCGCCGCGTCATGGCCGGGAACACGGCGCAAAAGCCTTCGCAGTAGCGGCAGGCGTTGCAGATCTGCAGCTGGCGCGCCACCTCGGTCTCGGGGGCGGACAGCACGATGTCGCCATTCGCCAGCGCGCGGGCGTCGCGCGTCAGGGCTTCAAGCGCTTGCATGGTTTACTCCTGTTGTGCCGCCGGGCCGCCCCAAGGCACAACGCGCCCCCTCGCGGGGCAGCGCAGTACACGGAGTGACAAGCGTGGGGGCTACATTTTTCATAGCTTTTGGCGCTTGATGGATAAGCGCTGGAGCCTGTTTTGATGCCAAAGCCGCCTGCGTGCCCGCAATGCGGCCAAACGCAGTGCCAATGCTCATGCCCACGCCGGCCGTGTAGCCCTTGCCCAGCACGTTGCCGGCCATCATTTCGCCGGCCACAAACAGGTTGGGGCTGGGCTGGTTGTTGAAGCGCACCGCAGCCGTGTCGTCGGTGTGCAGGCCCAGGTAGGTGAAGGTGACGCCGGGCTTGAGCGCGTAGCCATAGAACGGCCCGGTGTCGATGGGCCGCGCCCAGTGCGTCTTGGCGGGTGCCACGCCTTCTGTGTGGCAGTCGTCCAGCGTGGTGTGGTCGAACGTGCCCACGCGGCAGGCGGCGTTGTAGTCAGCCAGCGTGCGCATGAAGGTGTCCTCGGGCAGGCCGAGCTTTTGCGCCAGCTCGGGCAGGGTGTCGGCCTTCACGCCCGGGAACACGGGCGGCATGAAGCGGCCGATGGCCTTGCTGTCGATGATGGAGTAGCCGATCTGCCCCGGCTGCTGCGCCACCAGGCGGCCCCGGATGGCGTAGCGCTTGGGCCAGAAGTCCTCGCCCTCGTCATAGAAGCGCTCGCCGTTGCGGTTGACCACCACGCCCAGCGACACGCAGTCGATGCGCGTGCAGATGCCGCCGTCGTACAGCGGCGCGCGCGCGTCGATGGCCACCATGTGCGCCTGCGTGGGGTCGCCGATGCGGTCGGCGCCGTGGTCTTCAAGCAAGTGCTTGAGCAACACGCCCTTGTTGTAGGCCGTGCCGCGGATCAGGAAGTTGTCGGCCGGCCACTCGCCGCGCTCGTTCTGGCCCCAGGCTTCGCGCAGCCATTCGCGGTTCGATTCGAAGCCGCCAGCGGCCAGCACGCAGCTTTTGGCGGCAATACGCTCGCCATTCGCCAGGTGGGCAGCGATGAAGCGGCGGCCGTCCATCTCGATGCGCTCCACGGGTACTTCGTAGCGGATCTGCACGCCCAGCTGCTCCGCGCTGCGGTAGTAGGCATTAACTAGCGCCTTGCCGCCACCCATGAAGAACGCGTTGGTGCGCGCCACATGCAGCGTGCCCGCCAGCGCAGGCTGAAAGTGCACGCCGTGGCGGCGCATCCAGGGCCGGCAGGTGCTCGACTCGCGGATCACCAGGCGCGCCAGGTGTTCGTTGGTCAGGCCGCCCGTCACCTTGAGCAGGTCCTGCCAGTACTCTTCTTCGGGGTAGGCATCGACCAGCACGTCCTGCGGCGCGTCGTGCATGCAGCGCAGGTTGCGGGTGTGGGCGGAGTTGCCGCCGCGCCAGGCGCGCGGGGCGGACTCGAGCAGCAGCACGCTGGCGCCCGCCTCGCGCGCCATCAGGGCGGCGCACAGGGCGGCATTGCCGCCACCGATGACCAGGACATCGACGCTCATGGGCGGCGGTCCCATGCCGTGCGCCGGCCGCGGGTGAATGAAAGGGGGTTGGGGCCCATGGGGTGTCTCCTGGCGCGGTCGCCGTGTCGTTCATCGGGGTGCGGCGACTGTAGGCAGACACGGGCCCGCCGTGCAGCGGGGCCGGGTCATGGGGGTATCACGGATCGTGATGGCTGTAGTCGGTGCGCTCAGGCGCCGGCCTTCTGTCCGCCGATCCACGTTGTGCCGAACCACTGGCCGGTAGTGACTAGCTCGCGCACGCAGTCCGTCAGCACCACGCGCGCGGCCAGGGCGGCGGGCGAGAGTTCCTCGTCGGGCAGGCTGCACAGCAGGTTGACGCGGCGGGCGGGCGCGTCGGTGAGGCGCGCGCATTGGAAGCGCTCGGCCGCGTCGGGGTAGCGGCCCATGGCCGCCCAGGGCTGCACGGTGGAGCCCAGGCCCGCATCCACGGCGGCCATCACCATGGCGAGCGAGTCCACCTCCAGCACCACGTGCGGCGCCACGCGGTCGCGGGCGAAGGCGGTGTCCAGCGTGCTGCGCAGGCCGTGCGGGCCGGTGGGCAGGATCAGCGGCTCCTGCCCCAGCTCGGCCACCGTCAGCGTCCCGGGCAGGTGCCGGCCGCCGGGGTGGCCCCGGTCTCGGGCGCAGATGAGGAACAGGTCTTCCTCCAGCAGCGGCGCCATGGCCCAGCGGCGCGCGCCCGTGGCCTGTTGCGCCTGGTGCAGGCGGGTATCGAACAGCACGGCCAGGTCCAGCTCGCGCGCATTGAGCATGGCGGTGAGGTGGCCGGACATGCTCTCGACCATGTGCAGCCGCACGTCGGGGTAGCGCGCGCGCATGGCCTGCATCAGCGGCAGGCCCAGCACACCCGCGGTGGTGGGCGCCAGGCCCACGGTGACGGTGCCCGACAGCCGCGCCTGCTGCGCGGCGCGCACGGCCTGGTCGGCATGGCGCAGGGTGAGCTGCGCCTCGCGGAAGAACGCCAGCCCCGCCTCGGTGGGTGCCACGCCGCGCGGCGTGCGCTGCAGCAGCCGCGTGGCCAGCTCGCCCTCCAGCCGCGTGATCTGCTGGCTGAGCGCGGACTGCACCACGTCCAGGTCCAGCGCGGCGCGGCTCATGGAGCCCAGCTCGACGATGCGCACGAAGTAGCGGAGTTGTCTCAGTTCCATGGAGAGCTTTCGGGGCAGGGAGCAGGCCATCACGGCGTGTGATGGCCCAATGTTCGCACGCGGTTCGGTATTTGAAAAAAAAGTGGCTGCAGCGCTTACTAAACAAGCGCAAAAAGCTATTGTTTTAATAGCAGTCTCTGGACACCACTAAACCCCTTGCGGCAGCAGTGCCGCCAGCGCTTCGCGCATCCAGCGCGCAATCAGCTGCTGGCGCTCGCGCGGCATGCGGTCTTCCGTGGACGCCACGCTGATCGCGGCCACGGGCTCGCCCGCCGCGTTGCGCACAGCCATGCCGGCCGCCAGCACGCCCTGGGTGGCGTGGTTGCCCACCACCGACCAGCCGCGCTGGCGCGTGGCGCGCACAAGGATCTGCAGGCGCTCGGGCGTCATGCCGCCGTAGCGCGGCAGCTCCTGCGCGTTAGCGGCGATGCAGGCCAGCGCCTCGGCATCGGGCAGCGCGGCCAGCAGCGCCAGGCCCGCAGCGCCCACGCCCAGCGGCTGGCGCGTGCCCACCTGGATCACCAGGATCTGCACCGGGTGCGTGCCCACATGGCGTGCAATGCAGTGCGAGGTCGGCCCCTCGCGCACGATGGCAAAGGCTGCGTCACCACAGGCGCGGCTCACGCGTTCCAGCACGGGGGCCAGGCGCACGGCCAGGTTGGGCTGGCCCGGGGGCTCGGCCAGGGCGGCCAGGCGCGGGCCCGCCACGTAGCGAAAGCGCCCACGCTGCGCCACATAGCCGCTCTCCATCAGCGTGGCGAGCAGCCGGTACACAGGGGCCCGCTCCAGCGCAGCGGCGCGGCACAGGTCCACCACGCGCGCGCCGTCGCGGCCGTGGGCCAGCACGGCGTCCAGCACCTGCAGGCCGCGGCGCAGCGTGCGGCTGCCGGGGTCTTCGACCGGCTCGTCGGGTGTGCGTGCGCTCGCACGTTCGTCCGGCTGCCGGACGTTCGAATTCGCAGGTCGGGAGGGCATGGGAAAGAATTTGTTCGTCAACGCCACCAGTGCGCAGTGTGCCGCAGAGCACCGCGCAGGGCGCCACGACGGCATTTTCTGCAAGAACCACTGGAGACAAACACCATGAACCACCCCGCCCTCGCCGCGCTGCGTCAGCGCACCGTCTCGTCGTCCTTGCCGCGCCGCGCCCTGCTGGCCCTGGCGGCCACTCTGGCCTGCGGCGCCGCTTTGCCGCTTCACGCGCAGCCCAATGCCTCGGGCTGGCCCGCCAAGCCGGTCAAGCTGGTGGTGGGCTATGCGGCGGGCGGCGCCACGGACGTGATTGCGCGCCTGGTGGCCGTCAAGCTCGGCGACCAGCTGGGCCAGCCGGTGGTGGTGGACAACCGCGCCGGTGCCAACAGCAACGTGGGCGCCGAGGCCGTGGCGCGCGCGCCGGCCGATGGCTACACGCTCTACGTCTACACCATCGCCAACACCATCAACGCCACGCTGTACCCCAAGCTGGGCTACGACCCGGTCAAGGACTT
>NZ_JALEGG010000047.1 GCF_022763525.1 Acidovorax sp. | reverse complement strand
GGTCGGTCTCCGCCGAATAGAACAGCGCCATGTCGCGGCCAGTGGTCTTGGCCTCGTACATGGCGGCATCGGCGCGGCGCATCAGCTCGTCGATGTCGCTGCCGTCTTCAGGGTACACGGCGATGCCTACGCTGCAGGACACGGTCAGCTCGTGGCCCTCCACCGGGTGGCTTTGGCGGATGAGCGGGATCAGCCGGCGCTCCACCAGTTGCTGCACGTCCTCGCGCCCGGCCACGTCGCGCATCACCACGACGAACTCGTCGCCGCCCAGGCGGCTGACGGTGTCGCGGCTGCGCACGGCCTGGGTGAGCCGCGCGGCCACCGAGCGCAGCAGCCCGTCGCCGATGTGGTGGCCCAGGGTGTCGTTGATGGCCTTGAAGCGGTCCAGGTCGATAAAGAGCACGGCCACCTTCTCACCCGTGATGGGCGCCTGCGCCAACGCGGCCTGCAGGCGCTGCACGCACAGCGACCGGTTGGGCAGCTCGGTGAGCACGTCGTGGTGCGCCAGGAACTGGATGCGCTCTTCGCTGCGCTTGCGGTCGGTGATGTCGATGGCGATGCCGATGTGGTTGGTGACGGCGCCGCCCTTGCCCTCGCGTACGGCCGACACCATGAGCCAGGCCGGGTAGGTCTCGCCCGAGCGGCGCCGAAAGCGCACTTCACCCTGCCATGACTCTTTTTCCTGCAGGGTGCGCTGGATCTGTGGCGGCAGCGGCTCGGCAGGCGACTCCTGCAGCAAAAAGCCCAGGTTCTCGCCAATGACCTCGTAGAAGTCGTAGTGCGTGCTGCGGCAGAACGCCTTGTTGACGCTCAGTATCTGCTGTTCGGCACTCATGATGATGATGCCCTCGGATGAGGCCTCGAACACCTTGGCCCACAGCTCCAGCCGCTGTTCCATCACCTTGAGCACATTGATCGGTGTGAAGGCCGTGAGCACCGAATCGCGCCCCTGGAACTGCAGGCGCCGTGCCGACAGCACGGCCCATGACGGCTCGGGGCTGGCCTTCCAGCGCACCTCGAACTCGTCCACCGAGCCCTGGTCCGCCAGGCGCTGAAAGAACCGCGCACGCACACCGGGCTCCAGGCCCACCGCCCAGGGGTCCGTCCTGCGGCCGCCCAGCCAGTGGGCCGCGGGCTTGTTGGAATGCAGAACCTCATGTTCGGGCACGGAGGTGACCACCATGGGGATGGGAAAGGCTTCGACGAGCTCGCGCTGCGCTTCGGCCGCGCGGGCGCTGGCGGCCAGCTCCTGCTGCAGAAGGCGGTCCCGGTCGAGCTGGGACAGCATGTCGTTGAAGGCCGTGACCAGGCGGCCGATTTCGTCCCGGCTCGTCCAGTGCGCGCGCAAGGTGTGGTCGCCGCTCTTGCGAACCTCGTCGGCCACGCGCGCCAGATGCTGCAGCGGCTTGGCAATCTGGCGCGCCACCAGCGTGACCAGCGAGAGGATGCAGCCCAGCAGCACCAGCGCAGTGCCCAGGTGCAGCCACATGCGGGCGAACAGGCTGTCCACGCGCTGGTTCAAGAGGCGCTCCAGGTCCGTGATGCCTACCGTCCAGGCCCCATTCAACGCGCCCAGCACGGCGGCCTGTTGGTCCATCAACGACTCGAGCGTCAGCCGCGAATCCCCCCCCGCAGCCTCCTGAAGCTGTGCCTGGAAGGCCTGCAATGCGGCCTTCAGCGCCTCGCGCGGCGGAGCCAGCACGGCGAGCATCTCGGGCTTGCCGGCAATGAAGGCCTGGTTGTAGTCGGACTCGATGCCCAGCGCCACAGCATCCAGCCGCCCGGCCAGCGTGAGCAGGTCGTAAGACCACTGCGGGCCCCGCACCGCGGACGGCGCACTCAGAAAGCTCACAGTGTCGTGCACGGCCTGCAACAACTCGGGGTAGCGCAGCACGACGAGCGACATGACGTAGTAGCTGTCCAGATCCGGGTCCAGGATCAGGTTGGATTGGTTGCCCACCGTGGTCAGCAACTCGCGTCCGTCGCGCAGCAGCACACTGCGCAGGCGTGCCACCTCGCCTGGCGCCAGCGCGGCCGTGGCCGGCGCGCCCGCCCCCTCGGCAGCAGCCAGGCGCCCGAGCGCGTCTTCAAAGCGCTCCCCCAGTTCGCCCGTGCGCAGCAGCGCATCGTGCCGGGCGCGCACCTGCTGCAGGCGCTGCACCACATCCGGAGCCCCGCCTGCCGGCTGCTGCGCCGCGCCCGGCGGCAGGAACTGGCCCATGAAGCCATCCCGCACCACGGCGGCGTACGTTGTCCCCACGATCTCCTTGCGGGCGAAGTCGATGGCGAGGTACTTCTCGTGGATCAGGATGCCCGACACATAGATGACGGCCGTCAAGTCCAGCAGGTAGATGAGCATGAGCTTGCGCCCCACACTGAGGCGGCCCAGCCAACCCGATACGCGGTGCATGAATGCCATGGTGCTGCGGCGGCAGGCGCCCGGGCGGATGGACCAGGCGCCTCACCGGCGGAAAATGATTGTTACAACGTGAAGCAATTTCCACGCCCATTTCTGGTTTTCCGAGAGAGCCTTCCACCGTTGGCCCATCACCGCGGCCCGGCCTGGCGACACCATCACATTGCCGTTCTCTCCAGCACTTCGCAGCAGGGGGGCTTTTCAACCAGCGGGCAAAGGCTATAATGTCCGGCTTTGCTGGCAATGCCCCGTCGGCCAATACTAGTTACAGACGGGGAACCCGCCACACACGACCTTCAGGCCCGATCTTCCTGGAGACCCTCTGTGGGCACATTTTGGAAACCATTAGCTAATGACTACGATCCGCGTAAAAGAAAACGAACCCTTTGACGTCGCCCTGCGCCGCTTCAAGCGCACCATCGAAAAGCTCGGCCTGCTGACCGACCTGCGCGCCCGCGAGTTCTACGAAAAGCCCACCGCCGAGCGCAAGCGCAAGAAGGCAGCCGCCGTGAAGCGTCACTACAAGCGCGTTCGCAGCATGCAACTGCCCAAGAAGCTGTACTAAGTACCGCTTCGGCCTTGTCCTCTCACCGGACAGCCGCCAAACCCGCGCTAGGGACGCCAAGCGCGGGTTTTTGTTTTTGGGGTTTGCCAAAAGGCTTTCTGGCGTCGTTGCAACGCCTTGCCGTAGCAGCACTACTGTCTGCGGCGTTGACGCCTGGCCACAAAGCCTTTTGGCAAACCCCTGTTCTTGTCTAAAAACCAACCAAGGAAGCCGCCATGAGCCTCAAGGACCAGATCACCGAAGACATGAAGACCGCCATGCGCGCCAAGGACAGCGAGCGCCTGGGCACCATCCGCCTGCTGCAGGCCGCGATGAAGCAAAAGGAAGTGGACGAGCGCATCGAGTTGGATGACGCAGCCGTGGTGGCCATCGTGGACAAGCTCATCAAGCAGCGCAAGGACTCCATCACCGCATTTGAAGGCGCGGGCCGCCAGGACCTGGCCGACAAGGAAAAGGCCGAGATGGCCGTGCTGCAGGCCTACCTGCCCGCGCGCATGTCGGCCGACGAAGTGACCGCTGCCGTGAAGGCCATCGTGGCCGAAGTGGGCGCCGCCGGCCCGGGCGACATGGGCAAGGTGATGGGCGTGGTGAAGACACGCCTGGCGGGCAAGGCCGACATGGGACAAGTGTCTGCCGCGGTGAAGGCAGCACTGGCGGGTTGATGGCCTGATGGGCTGATCAGACGGGCTGATCAGGCCCACCGCACTGTCGCTTCTCTTTTGATAGCTGCCAGCGCTTTCTGCACAAGCGCTAGCAGCTATTTTTACTCATATTCTTCATGTCACCGGGCCAAGGCACCGGTACCCGCGCGGGTCAAAAGCGCACCACCACCTTGCCGAACGCGCCACGTTCCAGGTGCGCAAAGGCGGCGGGCACGTCGCCCGCGGCATATTGGCCGGCGATGACCGGCTTCAGGCCACACGCATCCGCGGCGCGCACCAGTTCCTCCAGCGCGCGGCGGTGGCCCACGCTGATGCCCTGGACCGTGGCGCGGCCCAGCAGAAAGTCGTAGACCGAGGCACTCACCGTATCTCCCGCCAGCGTGCCGATCACCGACACGCGTCCCCCGGCGCGCAGCGCCTGCATGGAGCGGCCCAGGTTGGCGCCCCCCACGGTCTCCAGCACCTGGTCGGCACCGCGCCCGTCCGTCAGCACCCGCACCTGGGCCGGCCAGTCGGTATCGCGGGCCAGCGCATGGGCAGCCCCCAGCGCCAGCACCTGCTCGCGCTTGGCGGCATCGCCCGAAACGACGATGGGCACTGCCCCATGCAAGCGGGCAAGCTGCACCCCGAACAACGCCACCCCACCCGTGCCGTGGATGAGGACGGTCTGCCCCGCGCGCAGCAGGCCCGTTTCCACCAGTGCAAACCAGGCCGTGAGTCCCGCGATGGGCAGGGTGCTGGCAGCGGCCGCGTCCAGCGTGCGGGGCGCCGCCACAGCCCAGTCGGCATCCAGCAGCACATGGGAGGCCAGCGCGCCGGGGCCGGGCGCGCCCAGCGGCACCGCGCTGGCGGGCCGCTCGCCGTCCAGCCAGCCACCCCAGAAAGTGCTGAGCACCCGGTCGCCAGGTTGCCAGCGGGTCACGCCATCGCCCACGGCCAGCACGGTGCCAGCCAGGTCAGACGCCGGCGTGAACGGAAAGGCCAGGCCCATGCCCATGCCGTTGCGCGCCATCAGCAAATCACGGTAGTTCAGGGCCACCGCCTCGGTCTGCACCAGGATCTGGTGTGGCGCGGGCAACGGCATCGGGGCGTGCACCTGCTCCAGATGGGCCAAGCCAAAGCGGGGCAGCTGCCAGCGCTGCAGGGTGGATGGGAGATCGGAAGAGGTCATGGACAAACTCCAGGCGAACCAACAAAGAAAGAATGAGAGATGGCGATGCTATTGACGCCTGGATATCTCTGGTGGTTCTTGTTTTTCCTTTAACTGGAGAACAAAATTCGCCAATGAGCGAACGATTGCAAGGTATCGAGGCTTTTGTCGCGGCTGTGGAGGCGGGCAGTTTTGCGCTGGCGGCCACGCGCCTGGGCCGCACCCGCTCGGCCGTGGGCAAGAGCATTGCGCGACTGGAGCAGCGGCTGGCGGTGCGGCTGTTCCAGCGCACCACGCGCAGCCAGAGCCTGACGGACGATGGCCAGGCCTACTACGAGCGCTGCCGGCGTGCGTTGGACGAGCTGGATGCCGCCGACGCGGCCGTGGAGGCCGGCCGCCACGCTCCCACAGGCACGCTGCGCATGAGCATGCCCGCGTTGTTCGGCCGGGTCTGCGTGGCACCGCTGCTGATGGAACTGGCCAGCGAGCACCAGGACCTGCGGCTGGACCTGCAGTTCAGCGACCGCCGGGTGGACCTGGTGGAAGAGCGGGTAGACCTGGCCCTGCGCAGCGGGCCGCTGGACGACAGCAGCACGCTGGCGGCCCGCCTGCTGGGCCACCAGTGGATGGGCCTTTACGCGGCCCCCTCCTATCTGGCGCGCCACGGCCGGCCGGCCAATTGGCAAGCCGTGGTGGAAGCGGCACCCCATCACCGGTTTGCCAGCTATGGCCGCGACGAGCAGCGGCCTCCCACCTGGCTGTACCACGACTGCACCACCGGCGAGTTGCGCGAGTTCTCAGTGCCCACCCGTGTGCGCTGCGACAGCCTGGAGGTGGTGGCCGCCAGCGCCCTGGCCGGGCTGGGCATTGCGCGCATACCGCGGTGGCTGGCGGCCGACGCGGTGGCGGCCGGCACGCTGGTGAAGCTGTTTGACGAATCCAAGCCTTTTGGCTACGCCCTGCACGCAGTGTGGCCGCGCGCCCGCGCCCTGCCGCGCCGCACGCGGGTGGTGATCGACACCTTGGCCGCGCGGTTGCCAGCGCTGTTGCCGGGTCCGGCGCCGAAGACGGCGGTGCCCGGCGCAGACCGATAACAAGAACCTTCGTCCTACGCGGCTAGCCCGCTGCGTTCGCCCGGACCGTCCGCGGCACCACTCGTCAGCGGCAGCCCCAGCCCTTCCTGTCGAAAGAACGCCTGCAGAAACTCCACGCAGACGCGCACCTTGGCCGAGCGCTCCAGGCGCGTGGGGTAGACGGCCCACACATTGGCCTCCTGCCGCCACTGCGGCAGCAGCTGCATCAGGCGCCCCGCCTGCAGATGCCCGGCCACATCCCACAACGAGCGCAGCACAATGCCCCGCCCGTCCACCGCCCACTGCACGGCCATCTCGCCGTTGTTGGCCGACAGAGGGCCACGCACCTTCGCTGATTCTTCCTGCGCCCCGCTGCGCAGGCGCCACACGCCAAATGGGTGATCGCGTTCCTTGATCACCAGGCAGTCGTGCGCAGCCAGGTCGGCCACCGTGCGTGGCGTGCCCTTGCGCTGCAGGTACGCGGGCGACGCGCACAGCACGCGGTGGTTGTCGGCCAGGCGGCGGGCAATGAGGTGCGGGGCGATCTCGTCTCCCACGCGCACGTCCAGGTCAAAGCCTTCGCCCGCCACATCCACCAGCCGGTCAAACACCTCCAGCCGCACCTGCAGACCCGGGTGTTGCTCCACCAGCCGCGACAGCGCGGGCGCCACGATCTGGCGGCCAAAGCCGAAGCTGCTGCTCACCCGCAACAGCCCGCGCGGCTCGCTGCGCGTCACTGCCACCTCCTGCATCAGCTGCTCCATGTCGTCCAGGATGCGCTGCGCCCAGTGAAAAACGCGCTCGCCCTCCTCCGTCACCGCCACGCGGCGGGTCGTGCGATGCAGCAGCTTCACCTGCAAATCCTGCTCCAGCAG
>NZ_JALEGG010000046.1 GCF_022763525.1 Acidovorax sp. | reverse complement strand
TCATTGCCCTCCATGAGTTTCTTCGCCATCCTGTTCGCTCTGCTGATCGAGCAGGCACGTCCGCTGGCCCGCAGCAATCCCATTCACGCAGGCCTGCGCGCGTGGGCCTTGTCCGTGAGCCGCAATTTCGATGCGGGCAAGCCGCACCATGGATGGGTAGCGTGGAGCCTCGCGGTGCTCGTGCCGTCTGCGGTGACGCTGGCCATCCATTGGCTGCTGCTTTGGGGGCTCGGTTGGCCGTTCGCGGTGCTCTGGAGCGTGGCGGTGCTCTACATCACGCTTGGATTTCGGCAGTTCAGCCACCACTTCACGGGCATCCGCGATGCACTGGAGGAGGGGGATGAAGATGCTGCACGCGAGCGCCTGGCCCATTGGCAGCAGGTGGATGTGGGGGCGCTGCCCCGCAGCGAGATCGTGCGCCATGTGATCGAGTATTCCGTGCTGGCGGCACACCGGCACGTGTTTGGCGTGCTGACATGGTTCTCCGTGCTCGCGGCGCTGGGGCTAGGGCCCACAGGGGCAGTCTTGTACCGCCTGGCTGAATTCGTATCACGGTACTGGCACTACAAGCAGCGCACGGGTGCACAACCTGCGAGCGCCGCGCTGCAGAAGGCCTCCGCGCAGGCATGGACCGCCATCGATTGGCTCCCCGCCCGGCTCACGGCGCTGAGCTTTGCAGTGGTGGGCAGTTTCGAGGAAGCCATCGAAGGATGGCGGTTTCATGCCCAGCGGTTCCCCAATGACAACGATGGGGTGGTGCTGGCAGCGACGGCCGGGGCGATCAATGTGCGTCTCGGCGGGGAAGCGCTGAAGGCGCGGACCGAGTCCCATCCCCCTCAGGGTCTGGAGGTGGATGCCGACATGGGTGACAGTGATGCAACCCCCGGACGGGAGCCTGAGGTGGGCCACTTGCGCAGCGTGGTGGGGCTGGTGTGGCGTTCCGTGGTGGTATGGATGCTGCTGCTGGCACTGCTCACGCTGGCGCGCTTGCTGGGTTAAGGGGTGCCCCTGAGCCGCTCCGCGGCTTCCTGGCTTCCTCCCAAAGGACGCCCCCAGCGGCCTTGCAGAGCCGGTTCCACGGGTGCAGTCGCCCGGGATACGCCTGTGTGCAGGGCGGTGCGCGTCAACGCCTATGGGGCGTCGCCTTCGGCTTCGTGGGCACCGTCAATACCGGGTATGGCTTAGCTCTTCGAACAGATCGCTATAGATTTTGTAGCGATTGGCGCTGATTCCACCAGCGCCAGGGCCGAGTTTGACGGCATCTATCACCCCACAGCCCGGTTCGTGCAGGTGCGTGCAGTTGTAGAACTTGCAGTTGGTGGCGTGTTCGGCAATGTCGGGCATGCAGGCGGCCAGCTGCATGGGGGCGATGTGGTGCAGCCCGAATTCTTGGAATCCCGGCGAGTCGATGAGGGCCGTGGTGCGCGCCTCGTCCATCCAATACCAGTGGGTGCTGGTGGTGGTGTGCCTGCCGGAGTTCAGCGCCTGCGAAATTTCGCCGGTGACCACCGAGGCCCCCGGTACCAGCAGATTGATGAGGGTACTTTTACCGGACCCCGAGGGCCCAAGCACCAGGGTCGTCTTCCCCTGCAGATGCTCCATCAGCAGCGCTCGGTCCACGTCGCTGGACAGTGCCAACGAAAGCGGGAGCACGCCATAGTGCTTGCCCGAGCCCATGTGCCGATAGGGCAGCAGGCGTTCCCAGGCACGGGCGAACGGTTCCACCAGGTCGCTCTTGTTCAGGCCGATGAGGGGCCGGATGCCCTCTGCTTCGGCGGCAATCAGTGCACGCGCCAACTGGCTTTCGGAGAACACAGGCTCTGCGGCGATCAGGATCAGCACCTGGTCGAGGTTGGCGGCAAACGACTTGGTGCGGATCTCATCCTGGCGGTAGAACAGGTTGCGCCGCGCCTGCACTTTCTCGATGGTGCCTTCGTCGCCCTGGCCGGCGGGTGGGGCCTGCCATAGCACCTGGTCGCCCACCACCGCCTGGTTTTTCTTGCCGCGCGGATGGCAGATGCGGCGCTCGCCGTCCGGGGTTTCGACCATGCAGTGGCGCCCGTGGCTTGCCACGACGATGCCCTCTTGGAGCGCGCCGCGTTCAACCATGGCGTGCAGTCGTGCGGCGTGTCATGCGCTCATGCCACCAGGGCGTCGAACTGCGTAGCGCATTCGATGTCGGTGGAGGAAATGCCGTGCACATCGTGCGTGTTCAGGCTCACCACACAGCGGTTGTAGTGCACCGACAGGTCGGGGTGATGGTCCTGCGCATTGGCAATGAAGGCCAGGGCGTTCACGAAGGAAATGGTTTCGTAGTAGTTCGCGAAATGGTAGGTCTTCTCGATGGCCACATTGGCACCGTCGCCGGTGAGGCTCCAGCCGTCGAGCTTGGCCAGATTTGCTACAACTTCAGTAGCTGTCAGCGCACGTCGGGTCTGCGTAGACCAGTCTTTTTTCTTCAACATAGTAGTCATGGATGAGAGGGGGAGAGCATGCGCGCCAGCCTTTCGGTGGCGGGCGGATGCGAGTAGTAGAACTTCACGTACACCGGATCGGGTGTGAGCGTGGAGGCGTTGTCTTCGTAGAGCTTGAGCAATGCCGAGGAGAGGTCGGTGCCGCTGGCCTGGGCCACAGCATACGCATCGGCCTGAAATTCGTGGCGGCGCGACAGCTGGGAAAAAATCGGAGAGATGAAAAACGTGAACACGGGCACCACCAGCATGAACAGCAGCAGTGCCAGCGCGTCGTTGGGCGCGGCGGCTGTGGCGGCGTCGAGCGAGAGGTTGGGCCGCACGCCCAGGCCGGTGTAGAACCACACCTGGTTGGAAAGCCAGCCCAGCATTGCGAAACCTGCCAAGCTCAAGGCGAACATCGCCACAATGCGCTGAATGATGTGCCGGTGCTTGAAGTGCCCGAGCTCGTGGGCCAATACAGCCTCCACTTCGCCGGGGGCCAGCTGGCGCAGCAGCGTGTCATAAAACACCACGCGCTGGGCGGCGCCAAAGCCCGTGAAGTAGGCATTGGCGTGGGCGCTCCGCCGGCTGCCATCCATCACGAACAACCCCTTGGCGGAAAATCCACAGCGTTGCATGAGGGCTGTGACGCGGGCTTTGAGCGATTCATCGTCCAGCGGCTGAAACTTGTTGAACCACGGCGCGATGAAGGTGGGGTAGATCACCATCAGCAACAGGTTGAACCCCATCCAGAAACACCAGGCCCACAGCCACCACAGCGGGCCGGTCGCGCCCATGATCCACAGGATGAGCGCCGCGATCGGCAGGCCCAGGAGCGCGCCGATCAGCAGGCCTTTGAACGCGTCGGCAATCCACAGGCGCCAGGTCATCTTGTTGAACCCGAAGCGTTCCTCCAGTACGAAGGTCTGGTACAGAGACAAAGGGAGATCAATGAGTCCGCTGATTGCGGCAAACGCAGCGAACAGCGCCAACTGTTGCCACGTTCCCCCACCGAGCGCATGCAGCAATACTTGGTTTAAGGCGTCGAGCCCCCCCAGCAGCGTCCAGCCCAGCAGCACAGCGGCACCCAGCGCCATTTCCAGCAAGCCCAGGCGCACCTTGGCGATCGTGTAGCTTGCCGCCTTCTGGTGGGCAGTCAGGGAGATGCGCTCGGCAAACGGCGCTGGAACTTCGTGGCGATGCTGAGCCACATGGCGGATCTGGCGGGTGGCCAGCCAGAACTTCAGTGCCAGCCCCAAGCTCAACGCCACAGCAAACGCCAGCGTGAGCGCCATGGCGGGGGAGAAGGCGGCGTCGGAAATGGGCATGGGCCGCGAGTTTAGGGCATCAGCGACAATGCGCGCCATGCCAGAAGCCAACAACCCTGTCCCCATCACACTTCCCAAATCCGACCAGAACCTTGTCTGGCTCGACTGCGAAATGACTGGCCTCGAGCCCGACACCGACCGCCTGCTGGAAATCGCCGTGGTCGTGACCGGGCCCCATCTCGAGCCCCGCGTGGAAGGTCCGGTGTTTGTGATCCATCAGTCCGACGAACAGCTTGGCAAGATGGATGCGTGGAACAAGGGAACCCACGGCCGCAGCGGCCTGATCGACAAGGTCAAGGCCTCGACCGTAACCGAGGCAGAGGCCGAGCAGGCCCTCATCGCCTTTCTCAGCCAGTATGTTCCCAAAGGCACCGCCCCGATGTGCGGCAACAGCATCGGCCAGGACCGGCGGTTTCTGGTGCGATACATGCCCAAGCTGGAACGGTTTTTCCACTACCGGAACGTGGATGTCAGCACGCTGAAAGAGCTGGCCAAGCGCTGGAAGCCCGAGGCCTACACCAGCTTCAAGAAGGCCCAGAAGCACACGGCGTTGGCCGATGTGCACGAATCCATCGACGAGCTGGCGCACTACCGGCAGCATCTGCTGTCGGTGTGAAGGTGGAGTCGGTATGGGCCGAGAAAGACGGCCCCAAAGCACTATCTGGCGCATTCCGATGTGAGGGTATTGCGGGGAAACCCTAAACAATGGCATAATCTCTGGCTGCGCAGAAACCGCTGCGCAATTTGTGCATCTCCCCTCACACACCGGGCTGCCAGTCTGCCGTCTACGACGGTGTCTACTGGCGAATAACGCCCACCCGCCCCGGCCTCCCACGTGAGCGCCAACGCAGGTTTCGTTTGATGGTTGATGTTTTTTAACCATTGACGAAGCCCCTCGCAGGCTGCGCTTGCGATCGTCTTCGTGAGAGAAAAATCATGACCGACACCTCTTTGGTGCAGGGCGAATTCGCGCCTGCAGACACTTCCTTTGCTGCCGACATTTCCGTGCAGTCTTCGCCTCTGGATGCCGTAGTGGAAATCGCTGCGGATGCCGATGCCTCCGTGGCTGCTGAACCCAATGGCTTCATCGAGCTGGGCCTCGCTCCCCAGCTCGTGCAAGCCGTGGCCGACCTGGGCTACACCCAGCCCACCAGTGTGCAGCTCAAGGCCATTCCCCTGGCGATGGGTGGCGGCAACGACGCCACCAAGTTCATCGACCTGATGGTCTCCAGCCAGACGGGCAGTGGCAAGACCGCCGCCTTCTTGCTGCCCGTTCTGCATACGCTGATCAACCAGCAGGCGAAAGCTGAAGCCGAAGAGCGCGCTGCCTTCGAGCGCGCCGTGGCCGAGGCAGCAGCACGTGGCGAACCTGCCCCCAAGCGCGCCAAGCGCAAGGACCCCACCAGCTCCCGCAATTTCAAGGCGGCCACGCCCGGGGCTCTCATCCTGTGCCCCACGCGCGAGCTGGCGCAGCAGGTGGCGCATGACGCGATCGATCTGGTCAAGCACTGCCGCGGCCTGCGTGTTGCCAACGTCGTTGGCGGCATGCCTTACCAATTGCAGATTGCGAAGCTCCAGAATGCCGACCTCGTGGTGGCGACCCCTGGCCGTCTGCTGGACTTGCAGCGCTCGATGCAGATCAAGCTCGACAAGGTGCAGTTCCTGGTTGTAGATGAAGCCGACCGCATGCTCGACCTGGGGTTCTCGGACGATCTGGCCGAGCTGAACCAGCTGACGAGCCAACGCAAGCAGACCATGATGTTCAGCGCCACGTTTGCGCCTCGCATTCAGCAACTGGCGATGCGTGTAATGCACGACGGAGGCTCCTCCGTGCAGAAGGTCACCATTGACTCTCCGCAAGAGAAGCACGCCAACATCAAGCAGGTGCTGTACTGGGCCGACAACGCCCAGCACAAGCGCAAGATGCTGGACCATTGGCTGCGTGACACCTCGATCAACCAGGCCATCGTGTTTGCCAGCACGCAGGTGGAATGCGATGGTCTGGCCAACGATTTGCAGCAAGAAGGCTTCTCGGCCGTGGCCCTGCACGGCGCCCTGAGCCAGGGCTTGCGCAACCGCCGATTGATGGCACTGCGCGCAGGCCAGGTCCAGATTCTGGTGGCGACCGATGTGGCCGCCCGAGGCATCGATGTGCCCACGATCACCCACGTGTTCAACTTCGGCCTGCCCATGAAGGCCGAGGACTACACCCACCGCATTGGCCGCACCGGCCGTGCGGGTCGCGATGGCCTTGCCGTCACGTTCGCCGAGTTCCGCGATCGCCGCAAGATCTACGACATTGAGTCGTACAGCCGGCAGCAGTTCAAGGCCGAGGTGATCCCTGGCATGGAGCCATCGCAGCGTGCACCGCAGGCACCGCGGGGTGGTGATTTTGGTGGCCGTGGCCGCTCTGGCGGCGGCTACGACCGGGACGGCCGGGATCGCAAGTTCGGTGGCCCGGCGCGTGGCCACGGTGATCGTGGCGGTTTCGGTGGCGGCTTTGGCGGCGGTTTTGCCAACCGCGATGGCGTCCGTGCAGCGCCCGCCCGCGGCGGCGAAGGCGGTGGCTTTGGCCGTGACGAGCGGGGCTTTGCGCCACGCCGTGATGGCGAGGGCTATGGCCGCAAGGCAGGTTTTGGTGATGCCGGCCGGGGC
>NZ_JALEGG010000045.1 GCF_022763525.1 Acidovorax sp. | reverse complement strand
GCCCAGTCTTCCATGCCAAAGAACGCCAGCGACGCGCCCAGGTTGGCGCCGCCCTTCTGGTCGTTGGCCACCTGGTTCAGCGACTTGAGGTAGGGCATGCGCTCCACCGCAGCGCGCGCGGCCTCCACGGCCTCGCCGGGCTGGAAGAGGTCGGTGTGGATCTGCGCGAGCAGCATGTAGGGCACGGGGTCCTTGTCGTCCAGGCTGCTGGCCTGGCGCAGCGTGGCCAGCGCATCCTGGTGGCGGCCCAATTGGTAGTACGCCACGGCCGTCCAGGTCTTGGCGCGGGCGTAGCGGGGCTCCATCACACCCGCGCGCAAAAAGGCATCCAGCGCCGCCTGGGGGTCGCCCTGCTTGAGGTGCAGCAGCCCCTGGCCGGTGAGCGCCACGTAGTCGGCCGGGTTGTCGCCCAAGGCGGTGGAAAACGCCTGGCCCGCTTCGGTGAACTGGTTGGTGAAGGTTTCCAGCGTGCCCAGCTCGCCCCAGGCGCCCGGGCTTTGGGGCGACAGGGCCAGCGCCTGCCGCAGGCGCGCGCGCGCGGGGCGTGCGTCTTCGCGTTCGGTGTGGGCGCTGCCCAGGCCTTGCCAGCCCCGGGCGTCTTGCGGCGCCAGCTGCGTGGCCTCGGCGTAGGCACCCAACGTGCCGGGCGCATCGCCGCGGCGGCGGGCCAGCTCGGCGCGCACCAACGCCAGCTCTGCATGGGCCGTGCCCTGAGCCGGGGCCAGCGTGGCGGCGGCCTCGTCCACGCGGTCACTCAGCAATTGCACGCGGGCCAGCTGCGCCACCAGCGCGGGATGCGCGGGCCAGCGCTGCAGGGCGGTGCGCAGCGTGGTGGCGGCGGCGGCCGCGTCGCCGTCCATGAGCTGCATGTCCGACTGCATGAGCGCCACCGGCAGCGGGGCCTCTGGCGTGGCCGCCTGGCGGGCCAGCTGTTCGCGCGCGGCAAGGACATCGCCGGCCTGCAGCGCAATGGCCGTTTCCATCAAGGCCACCCAGGGAGCCGGGGCATCGCCAGGTGCTTGTACTTTTGCCTGCGCGAGCGCGGCGCGCGCGGCGGGTACATCGCGGGCCACCAACGCGGCGCGCACCGGAGCCAGCGCTTCGGGCACGGGCTCGGCGGCCAGGTGCGGCAGCGGGTCGGCGCGCAGGGCGTTGACCCACTGGATGCGATCGCGCGGCTGGCTCAGCACCAGCTTGACCGGGGCCTTGCCCACCTCGGCATAGGCGGCCTCGTTGGCGCCCACCGACACCTGCCCTTGCGCGTTGGAGAACTCCACCGTGCCCGACAACACGGTCAGCAAGGTGCGGCCGTCGTCCTCCACGCTGATGTCCCAGTCCGTACCCCGGATCGCTGCCGTGGCGGCCGGGGTTTCCAGGTTCAGCCGCGATCCATCCGCACGGCGCGTCTGCGTCCACGCCCGGCCTGCGTTGAGCAGCAGCGTGGTCACGGGCTGAGCGGGCGTGGCCACGCCCTTGACCTGCAGCACCGTGTTCTGGTGCAGGCGCAACTGGGTGTCGTCGGCAAAGAGCAGGGCCATCTTGGCGGCCTGGCGGGTGCGCACGAAGTCCCCCGTGGCCAGGGCCTGGGCCGGGCGCGCGGGCTGCCAGTCGGCTGCAGCGGCGGCGCGCTGGTCGCCCGTGCCCTGCAGGCTCACGATCTCGGCGGCAGCCCCCGGCGGTACGGCGGCGCGCAGTGCCAGCGGCCAGGTCAGCGCCATCGCGGCGGCCAGCGCGCTCAACGCAGGCAGGGGTGTTTTCACAGTGGGCATGGGTGGACTTTCGCAAGGCAGGGTGGGTCAGCGCCGGGCGCCGGCTTCTCAGACAGCGCACTTACCGGTGGGTAAAACGCTACGGGCCAAATTATCTGGAGCGAGGTGGCGAAAGCGAATGCCTGCGCACACCCGCATCGCAGCATTTTCATGAAGAAAGCCACAATTTGTTGCGTTTTGCGACCACCGAACGGGCGTGGCCGGCTGCACGGTGGTTTCCTACACACAGCGGCCCCGGCGAGTGCTAAAAACGTAACATCCTCGTTCGTAGCCGCGCCCGCACGCCTGGCGTGCTGGTGCCCTGGAGCCTCCCCCCATGCCCCCCGCCTCCCGCCTCAAGATCGGCCTGTCGGCCTGCTTTCAGCATGCCGACCCCACCCGCCCCCTGTTCACCAACAAGACGCTGCAGTACGTGGAGCAGTCCATCGCCCACTGGATCATGTCCGCGGGTGCCATCGTGGTGATGGTGCCGTGCCCCACGGGCGAGACCGCTCGCGGCGACGTGACGCTGCAGCACTATGCCGAGTGGCTGGACGGCGTGGTCATGCACGGCGGCGCCGACGTGTGGCCCGGCAACTATGGCGAGGAGCCGTTGCGCGAGGAATGGGTCGGCGACCGCGTGCGCGACATCTACGATCTGGCGCTGGTCAAGGCGTTTGCCGAGGTGGGCAAGCCCATCTTTGGCGTGTGCCGGGGCCTGCAGCTCATCAACGTGGCCTTTGGCGGCGCGCTGTACCAGGACATCGAGACCCAGCACCCCGGGGCGCTGCAGCACCGCAACGCCACCACGTACGACCAGCATTTCCACGACATCCAGATCGTGGCGGACTCCCACCTGGCCCAGCTTTACCCGGGCATGCCGCGCGCGCGGGTGAACAGCATCCACCACCAGGGCATCAAGCGCGTGGCGCCCGAGTTCGTGGTGGAGGCGCTGAGCGAGCCCGACGGCGTGCCCGAGGCCATCCGCCTCAAGCCCGCGCCGGGGCGCGGCTACATTGCCGCCACGCAGTGGCACCCGGAGTTCCACAAGCAGGGCTCGGACACGCTGGACGACACGGCGATCCTGAATGACTTTCTGGCGGCCTGTGTGCAGGCGCGGGAGCACCCCGTGCGGCAAGCGAAGCCGGTCGGACTGCGGGACCGGGCGACACGGTTGCTGCGCGGGGCGCTGCAACGGGACCGCAAGGTGGCCGCACGATGATGCCGCACAACGCGTGGCGCTGGGCCCGCGTCCTCCTAGACGGCTGAGACGCCATCGCCTGAGCGCGCGAGGAGCCACATGACCCCTTTTCGGTGGATCGCCATTTTCTGTGTCATCGCTGCCGTGGCGCTGGCCGTTGCGGGTCTCGGCGGCGCTGCGGGCCTTACCTTGCTGCTGGGCACGGCCATCGAAATCGTTGGCGCGATGTTTACCGGCAAGCAAGGGAACGACACCGAGCATTAGGCGTGCATGCGCCTCAGGCCGCGCCGATGGCCAGCGCCGGCCCCACCACCGCCTCCACTTCGCCTCGCAGCCACCGGTGCGCTGCATCCTGCTGGTACCGTGCATGCCAGATCAGGTACATCGGCATGGCCGGGCACACCACCGGCACCGGCGCGCTGGCCAGGCCCGCCAACGCCGTGCGGGCCAGCAGCGAAGGCGCCGTGGTGAGCAATGCCGTACCCCGCACAAAGGCCGGCAGCGCGGCGAAGCCCGGCACGCGCACGGCGAAGCGGCGGCGCACACCGCGCGCCAGCAGCTGGCGATCCAGGTCGAGCCCCCGGTGCGCCTCGTAGGCCACGGTGGCGTGGTCGGCGGCCAGGTAGTCGGCCTCGGTGGCGGGCGCGCTGCGCACGGCGGCGTCGTAGAACACGCGGTACTGGTCTTCAAACAAGCGCTTTTGCACGATGTCCGTGCCGTCGGGCGGGCGGGGGCTGATGACCAGCTGGCACGCGTCGGAGCGCAGCAACTCCGCGCTGGGCGCGCCGCTGGGCACGATGCGCAGCGTGATGCCCGGCGCTGCCGTGCGCAGTCGCGCGGCCAGCGCGGGCAGCAAGAGGTCGCGCTGGAAGTCGTTGGCGGCGATGGTCAACTCGGCCTGCCAGGCGCGCGGCTCAAACTCCGCCCCTTGGGCAAAGAGCTGCATCTGGCGCAGCAGCTCGCGCGCGGGCTGGGCCAGCGCCTCGGCCCGCGCCGTGGGCACGATGCCGCGCCCGCGCTTGACGAACAGCGGGTCGCCGGTGATGGCGCGCAGCTTGTCGAGCAAGTGGCTCACGGCCGACTGGGTGACACCCAGTCGCTCGGCCGCCGCCGTGATGCTGCCCGTCTCCAGCACGGCCAGCAGCAGCCTCAGCAGGTGGCCGTCCAGCGCTGATCCATCGAAATTGCTCATGCATTCGATGATGTTTTCGGGCTTCATCTTTGGCAATGGCATCGCGACACTGCGCTGACTTGCATCAAGACCCGGAGACTTCCATGCCGTCCAAGCTGCCCCCCATCCCCGGCACCACGCCGTTCGATGGCGACCAGGCCCGCAAGGGCTATGCGCTGAACAAGATGTGCTTTTCGTTCAACGATGAGGCCAACCGCAAGGCCTTTCTGGCCGACGAAGAGGCCTACATGAAAAAGTACGGACTGAACGAGCAGCAGGCCGCCGCCATCCGCGCCAAGAACGTGCTGCAGCTGATTGCCGCAGGCGGCAACGCCTACTACCTGGCCAAGTTCGCGGGCATCTTCAAGCTGGACATGCAGGACATCGGCGCGCAGCAAACGGGCATGACCAAAGACGAATTCAAGGCCATGCTGGTCGCAGCAGGCAAATAGGGAGACACCCATGGCAAAACTCATCGGCGGCCTCGGCACTTCGCACATTCCGGCCATTGGCAACGCGGTCCACAAGGGCTTGCAAAACGACCCGTACTGGAAGCCTTTCTTCGACGGCTTTCCCCCCATCCGCCAGTGGCTGGGCGAGAAGAAGCCCGACGTGGTGGTGATGTTCTACAACGACCACGGGCTGAACTTCTTCCTCGACAAGATGCCGACCTTCGCCGTGGGCGCAGCGGCCGAGTACCGCAATGCCGACGAAGGCTGGGGCATCCCCACATTGCCGCCGTTCCAAGGCGAGGTGGACCTGTCGTGGCACCTCATCAACACGCTGATCGAGCAGGAGTTTGACGTGACCACCTGCCAGGAGATGCTGGTGGACCATGCCTGCACGCTGCCGCTCAAGCTCTTCTGGCCCGAGGGAGACTGCCCCGTGGCGGTGGTGCCCGTGTGCATCAACACCGTGCAGTTTCCACTGCCCTCGGCCAGGCGCTGCTACGCGCTGGGCAAGGCCGTGGGCCAGGCCATTCAGAGCTGGGACAGCGACAAGAAGGTGGCGGTGATCGCTTCTGGGGGCCTTTCGCACCAGCTCGACGGCGAGCGCGCGGGCTTCATCAACAAGGCGTTTGACCTGCAGTTCATCGAGAGCCTCGCCACCAACCCCGAATGGGCCACGCAGTTCAGCGTGCACGAGCTGGTGGAAAAGACGGGCACTCAGGGGGTGGAGCTGCTGATGTGGCTGGCCATGCGCGGGGCGCTGGCCACCGCCAGCGCGGGCGTGCGGCGGGTGCACAGCAACTACCACATTCCCATTTCGAACACGGCCACGGCGGTGATGGCTCTAGAGGCCATGTGACCTCGGCAATTTCAAGCGTTTTTGGCTTCTAGCGCTTGTCCAGCAAGCGCAGCAAGCTATCGAAACCGGAGTAGTTCGGGTTAGCCCGAAGGGCGTAACCCGACGTGTTCCCGCGCAGGAGGCGATGTCGGGTTACGCTTCGCTAACCCGACCTGCATCCGAGCCTTTTTAGGATCCAGCGCTTACCCAGCAAGCGCGAGAAGCTATCAAGCTCATAGCAAAGCCTCGCGCCTGCGGACCACCACGCCTAGTCGAATTTCACGTTGTGCTCGCGCACCGTGGCGCCAAAGGCGTCGTATTGGGTGCGGAAGAACTCGGCGAACTTCGCGGGGCTCATGCCGTAGCCCTCAAAGCCCTGCTGTACCAGCTGGGCATGCACCTCGGGCCGCTTCAGGGTGTTCTGCAGTTCCTGCGACAGCTTCTCGGTGATGGCCGTGGGCAGCCCCGGCGGCCCGAAGAACCCCGCCCAGGGCGTGATGGTGAGCTTGCCCAGCCCCAGCTCGCTGCCGGTGGGCACATCCGGCAGCAATGCGCTGCGCTGGGGCTGCAGCGTGACCAGCGCCCGGATGCGCCCCTCTTTCACGAAGTTGGGGGCCAGGGTGCCGGTGGTGAACATCATGTGGATCTGCCCGCCCAGCAAATCGGTCATGGCCTGCATGTCGCCCTTGTAGCGCGCGTTGACCACCTTGCGCTGCTCGCCCAGCAGCTGCAGCATCGCCAGCTCCGACGCGCTGTTGCTGGAGGCCGAGTTGTAGTCACCGGGCTTGGCCGCGACCAGCGCCAGGAGTTCGCTCACGCTCTTGGCCGGCAGGCTGGACGGCACCACCAGGAACATCGAGAACTGGCCCGCCGAGCTGATGGGCGTGAAGGCCTTGAAGGGATCGTAGGGCGGCTTGGGCCGGAGGGTGGGTGCGGCCACCATCGCGGTGTTCGTGCCCATCAGCAGGGTGTAGCCGTCTGGGCTGGCGGACGACACCGCCTGCGCGGCCAGCACGCCGTCGGCGCCCGGGCGGTTTTCCACCACCACCTGCTGCCCCAGCTGTTTCGACAGGCCCTCCGCGATGATGCGGGTGAGCGCGTCCGCGCCGCCGCCGGGTGCAAAGCCCACGATCAGCCGCAACGGCTTAGAGGGAAAGGTGTCTGCGCTCCAGGCCGAGGTGCAGGGCGCCAGTGCCAGCGCCGCGCCCGCTACCAGGGCTGCCAGTTTTCTGCGTTGCATGGTTGCTCCTTTGCTCAGAACGTGTGCCGCACACCCAGCTCCCAGCCCGACGAGCCGTGCCCGCCCACGGGTGCCGTCCCGCCGCTGACGGTGTAGCGCGCCTCGCCGCGGTTGGAAATGCGCGCATAGGTGCCATAGAGCGCCGTGCGCTTGGACAGGTTGTGCACATAGCCCACGCCGATCTGGCGCGCGTCGTCGCCGCTGCGTGGCTGGCCTCCCGCGGTGCGCAGTGCGCTGTCGCTGCGGTCGTCGAGGTAGGCATAGCTGAGCCGGATGCGCCCGACGTCGAAGACAGGAATGTGCGCGCCGATCTCGGCCGTGTTCTTGCGCACCGAGCCGGCGGCCAGCTTCACCGTGACACGGTTGTAGAGCGCAAAGAACTTGGCGAAGCCAGCGTCCCAGCTGCCACCGATGTTGGCGTGCGTGTAGTTGCCGATGGTGGCTGTGGCGCTGAACTGCGACCGCGTGACCGCCGCCGCGACATCGAATGCACCGGACGCATACCCCAGGCGTGCGCCAGCGAAGTTGCCGTCGTCGCTGTTGGCTGCATTGGAAAGGTTCTCGCCCGTGCCGGCCATGGCCATGCCATACACGCCGCCCAGTTGGCGCGGCAGCCAATAGCTCACCGTATTGCTGCCCGTGATGCCGGTCGGCAGGGGCGCCGTGCCCACACCTGAGAAGGTGAGGTTGCCAGCGCGCGCCACGCCGTTGGCGTTGAACGGGTCGAAGTAGATGCTGTTGTAGTGCGTGGGAATGAAGTCCCGTCCGAGCCGGACCTCGCCCCACTGCGTGTGCGACAGGCTCACGAACGACATGCGGTCAAACACCAGCGGCCCGGCGGTGGTGGCGCCGCTGGGCTGGTTGTTGGTGTTGGTGGCGCGGCCCGTGCCGGAGTCCGGGTTCAGGCTGCCCTCCAGCCAGAAGCCCGCGCGCAGGCCGCCGCCCAGGTCCTCGGTGCCGCGAAAGCCGATGCGGCTGGTGGACAGCCCGCCGTTGCCCAGCGCCGTGGCCGAGCCCACGCCGCCCGCGCGGGTGTGCAGCACGCCCAGGTCCACCACGCCAAACAGGGTGACGCTGGACTGCGCGTGCACCGCGCCACACACCAGCCCCAGGGCCGACCACATCCACAAGGTTCTCTGCTTCATGCTCTTTGTCTCCTGCTTTTTCTCTCTGGTTGAACAACTCACTCGAAAAACGGCGTGCAGGGCTCCGCCAGCGGGGGCGGCCGGCGGCGCGCTCCCGTGGGCAAAGTCCGGGGTGAAAGGCTGTGCTAACCCGGGAGTTCGGGGCGTTCGGTTCGCTCGGTCCGTACCAGCACCGCGCCCTTGGACAGCGGGCTCACGTTGCGCCGGTACTGCTGCAGCCAGCCGGTGTCGAACTGCGGCGCAGGGGCCTGCCAGCTGGCGCGGCGCTCTGCCAGCTCCGCATCGGCGAGGTCCACATCCAGGCGGCGCGCGTCCAGGTCGATGGTGATCACATCGCCGTCGCGCACCAGGCCCAGCGGTCCGCCCAAGGCGGCCTCGGGCGACACTTCAGCCACCACCAGCCCCTTGCAGACCAGGCCCGAGAGGTGCCCGTCGGTCAGGATGGCCACCTGATCGCCAAGCCCCGCGCCGTCCACCGCGAAGACCACGCGCGACGCGCCGCCGCCCATGGCCGGGCCGCCGCAAGCACCGGCGCCGCGCATCACGATGACCTGCCCCGGCACGATGGCGCCGTTCTTGAGCGCGGCGATGGCCGCATCGGAGGTCCAGAAGCACACGGCCGGGCCGGTGAAGCGGCGGACCTTGCGCTCCACAATCCCGGTCTTGATGAGGCCGGACTCGGGCGCCAGGTTGCCGCGCAGCAGCACGATGGCCGGCAGGGGTGCGACCGGGCGGTCCAGCGGACGGATCACCTCGGCATCCTGCACCTGCAGACCGCGCAGGTTGTCGGCCACGGTGCCGCCCGTCACGGTGAGCGCGCCGGTATCCAGCAGCGGGGCCAGTTGCCGCATGAGCGCGCGCGCACCGCCTGCCGCTTCGAATTCCTCGATGGAATGGCTCCCGATGGGCCGCACGCCCGCCAGCACCGGCGTGGTGGGCCCCAGGCTTTCGAACAGGCCATAGACATCGACGCCTGTCTCCCCCTCGGTGGCCACGGCCTGCAGGTGCTTGGCCGTGTTGAGCGAGCCGCCAATGGACAGCACCGCGCGCACCGCGTTGGCAAAGGCGCCGGGCGAGAGGATGTCGCGCGGCTTGAGGTCGTCGAGCACCATCTGCACGATGCGCGCACCGGCGGCGCGCACGTCCGCCATCATCTTGGGGCTGAGTGCGGCCACCGGCGCGCTGCCGGGCAGCGCCAGGCCCAGCGCTTCGCACACGATGTGCATCGAGTTGGCCGTGCCCAGGCCCGAGCACACGCCGGGGCCGCGGATGGCCTCGCGGCTCATGCCGACCAGCTCTTCCACAGGCAGGCCGCCCGTCACCGCATGCATGGCACCAATGAACACGTCCTCGATGTCCGTGTGCCGGCCCCGGTATTCGCCGCTGGGCTGGTAGCCGCAGGGCACGAGCAGCGTGGGGATGTTCAGCCGCGCCGCCGCCATGAGCTGGCCGGGCACGGTCTTGTCACACGACGTGAGGCAGACCATGCCATCGAGCTGCGCGCCCTCCACGGCCACCTCGATGTCGTTGGTCACCAGGTCGCGCGCACCCAGCATGTAGGCGCCGCGCGCCCCCGCGCCGGTGATGAAGTCGCTGGGCGCGGCGGTGCGGATCTCGAAGGGCACGCCACCTGCCGCGCGGATGGCGGCCTTGATCTCGGCAGCCACCTGGTCCAGGTGGCTGAAGCAGGCCGCCAGCTCCGAGGAGCTGTTGACGATAGCGATCTTGGGCTTCTCGCAATCCTCTTCGGGGATGCCCAGGGCACGCCAGTGTGCGTTGCGCACCGACCAGAGGTAGGAGCCGCGCGGGAAGTTGCTGCGCAGGGGGCGGGTCATGGGCGGTCTCCGAGGGTGGTTTTTTTCTTGATGATCTCGACCACGCCACGGTCGGCGTCCACACGGACCCAGTCGCCCGTCTCGATGCAATCGAGCGGGTCGCGGTCAAAGCCGGTCATCGCGGGGGAATGCGTGACCACGGCCCCGAGCGCCATCTTGGTCGTCATTTCGTTGAACAGGAAGGCAGCAGGCGCCACGTTCATGAGCCGCGTCATGTGAAACATGGCAGACCAGCCCGACGAGCCCTTGGCCCCCGGGAACACCAGCACCTTGCCCGCAAAGCTCTGGCCGCGCAGTTCGTGCCGGGTTTCGACGACGGTGCCAGTGCGCGGGTCGATGCCGCCCCAGCCCGAGATGCGGTCGCGCGTGACCAGGGCTTCGCCCTCGGCCACACCGCCCACCACCTTGCGCCCGCGGATCACCAGGGTGTGTTCCATCACGATGCTGCTCATGCCTGGCCTCCGTTCCAGCGGCCGGTGCAGGCGGCGTCGATGCATTCCGCCGTGCTGCCGAACCAGGCCTGCACGCCCAGGATGGCGGGCAGGTAGTGCGCCTGCTTGGCCGAGTCCAGCGCCACGGTTTTTGTGCCCTTGGGCACAGCCCGGCTCATGGCCGAGCAGCTGTCGGTCATGAGGATGCCGCCCGCGTCCTCAATGGTCTTGGTGTAGCCATTGCGGTCGGCCAGCGACTTGATGGCGCGCGGCGTGAAGATCCACAGCGCGCAGTCGGGGTGCACCTTGCGGCCTTCGAGGAGCTGCGCGGCTTCCCAGATCTGCTCGATGGTGTAGTGGGGGCAGCCGAGCATCACGTATTGCACCTGGGCGTCCTTGCCGGTGGCGTTGATCTTCTCGTAGGTGGCGCGGCGCTCGGCCTCGCCATAGCGCAGCACCTGCACGGGCTTGCGGCCGCCCAGGGCCTGCTCCAGCGTCAAGGCTTCGGGCGTGACGCCCGCGATGTGGTACATCTCCACGCCGCCCGAGGACGACGCCGCCGCCCCGAAGTGCTTGAGCCGCGGCAGGTTGGGCACGCGGCCGATGCCGCCCTGGCGGTACACCACCGGCACGCGCTCCTGCACGTGCTCGCCGATGTAGTAGCCGAGCAGGCCCCAGTCCTGTACCGATTCCACGTCGATGTCCAGCTCCACCACATGGGTGGCATGGCGGTTCTCGTCCAGGTGGTAGCCCCAATACGGGATGCGGCCCGTGAGCATGGCGGCGCCGGTGCTCTCGCGGCCTTCGGTGTTGGTGCGCGCGCCCAGCACCGAATTGCAATACACCACCGCCGAGGACTCCATCCACGCGCAGTGCTCGCCGCGCGTGGGAATGTTGCCCACCTGGTAAGGCGTGCAGGTGTTCATGATCTGCGCGCCCAGGCCGGCCGCGTGGCGCTCGCTCTGGTGGTAGAAGTTCACGATCTCCTCGGTCACGCCCATGCGCTCGGGCTGGCCGGGGTCGAAGCCCAGCTGCAGGTGGCTGGTGAAGACCTTGAACTTGGGAATCTCCACGGTCTCCTGGCTGTCCAGGCTGAATTCGGAGAACACGGCGTCCATGCCGCCACCCCGCGAAAACGCAAAGTCGCGCTGGAACGGCGTGGTGGAGGTGATGCTGGCGCAGACGTTTCGCGTCTCCACCAGGCGCTCGGCGCCCAGGGCTTCGCCGTAGCGCACCAGCAGGTCCATGGCCTTGTGCACGGCCGGCCCGTCGCGGCCGTCCAGCATGGCTTTTTCTTCATCGCTCAGGTACATGGCCTGTTGTCTCCGTTCTTTCTTCCGTTTGTGGGGGTGAACCCCGCCGAGCGCTAGCCCGGCGAGGGCGTCGGCACATGGCCGCCAATGTCGCGCGCAATGGATCGCGCGATGTGGTGCAGGCGCGGGGCCAGTTCGTTGCGCAGGCGCTCTTCGGTGAACACGAAGGCCGCGCCGCCGCCGTTCAAGGCCATCACCTCGCCATCGGGCCCGATCAGGGGCACCGACACCGAATTGATCTCGCGGTGGAACTCGCCCAGCGAAAGGCAATAGCCCAGACGGTGGGATTCGCCGATGGCGCGCAGCATGTTGGGTGCGATGGCATCCCATTCGGGGCCGCGCAGCAGGCGCATGGAATCGATGAGCTGGTTGCGCTGCGCCTCGGGCAATGCCGACAGGTACGCGCGGCCCAGGGCCGAGTTGGCCAGGGGCGCACGCGAGCCCACGTCCAGCCGCGCCGACAGCATCGACGAGCGCGGCCGGCAGGCCTCGATCAGCACCATCTCCATGCCGTCGCGGATCGCCAGGTACACCGAGGCGCCGACTTCTTCGGCCATCGCCTGCATGCTGGGGCGCGCGGCCGCGCGCACGTCCAGACTGCCCAGGAACACGCGCGACAGCGACACCACGCCCGGGCCGAGCATGAAGCGGTCGGCCACCTGCGCGGCCTTGAGCATGCCCAGGGAGAGCAGCGTGGCAACCAGCCGGTTCACGGTAGGCCGGGGGATGCCGGTCATGCGGGCGATGTCGGCGTGGCCGAGCACCGGGCGGTCTTCGCTGAAGCAGCGCAGCACCGAAATGCCGCGCTCCAGCGCGCTCACGGTATCGGACCGGTCGCCGCGAGCGTCGGCAGCGTCGGCGGAGGACAGGGAGGCGTCGTTCTTTTCAGTGGACATGGATGAACCCTTTGCAAGACCCTGCAATGTAGAGGCTTGCGAAAGAGTGCCGTGCAGGGACATCGTGGTACCGCCCCCCGTTACGCCACGGCCTGCGCAGCGGCTGGCTCCACAGCCTTTCGGGCCGCGCCGGGGCGCAGGTACACGCCTTGTGCCAGCAAGGCGGACTGCAGCGCGGCCACGTCCACCGCGCGCGGCTGAATGCCGCCTTGCGAGGCCAGCGCCGCAGCCACCCCCGCCGCCTGGCCGGTGATCCAGCATTGCGGGATCTCGCGCATGAAGCCGTGCGAGTTGCGGTCGCACGAGATGTGGCGCCCGCAGGCGAGCAGGCCGTCCAGCTGCTGGGGCACCAGTGCGCCGTAGGGAATGGAGATGTTGGGGAACTTGGGCGACACGGCGGGCGTGACGCCAATCTCGTCGGCCAGGGGCACACCATCGGGCCACTGGCTGCGCAGCACGGCGCCCACGCCGGTCAGGCGCCGCGCATGGCGCACGCCGATCTGGGGGGCGCTGAGCATCAGGAAGGCTTCTTCGAAGCCCGGTGCATGCGCGCGGAAGTAGTCCAGGTGCGCGGCCATGGCGCGGTGCGAGCGCACCTCCACGGCGGTCAGGTCGTCCACGTCCAGCGCCGAGTAGCCCGACTGACGCGGCCCCATGAAGAGCGCCACATCGTTGCGCCAGGAGACGAAGGGCCGCTCGAACAGGCCAAGCTCCTCGCGGCCCCGTGCCATGAAGGCCGAGAACGCCTCGGGCTGGCCCGCCTTGAATTCGATCCAGCGGTTCATGTCCACGCCGCCGAACAGCCAGGAGGTGTTCATGCAGTGGTGCACGTCGGCCTCCTCGATGTCGTTCACGAACGCTGCGCCGGCCCGTGCGAACAGGTCGCCGTCGCCGGTGGCGTCCACCACCACGTCGGCCATGATGGCCATGCGGCCTTCCTTGCTCTCGAACACCACGCCCTTGACGGCGCCGTCCTGCACGATGGGGATGGCGGCCCACGAGTGGTAGATGAGCTTCACGTTGCGCTCGAGCACGATTTCCTGGCTCAGCAGCTTGAGCCGCTCGGGGTCCACCGTGGGCGACCAGGTGACCACGCCGTGGTAGGCGGCCGTGCGGTGCGACCAGTGGGCCGCCTTGTCCGGGTCTTGCGAGCCCCAGTCCTCGCGCGCCGGTCCTGCGATGGCATCGGCGGGCAGGCGGTCGAACAGCTCTTCGGCAAAGCCCCGGATCACGAGCTGGCCTTGCCAGTCGGTCATGCGGTCGATCCAGATCACCAGGCCACCCGTGGAAAGCCCCCCCAGGTGGTTGTAGCGCTCCAGCAGCGCCACGTCGGCACCCGCCCGCGCGGCGGCGGCGGCCGCCGCCGTGCCAGAGGGGCCGCCCCCCACCACCAGCACGCCGCAGCGGTGGTACACGGGAATGTTCTTGCCAGGCTCTGCCCAACTGCCGTGGTCGGGCCGCTTGGCGCGGCTGTCGCGGTCGAAGATGTCGGAGGTCAGGATGCGCTCGTCGGTGCGGACGACTGTTTTCATGAAGCGGTCTCAGGAAGTTGTTGGTTGAATTATGATTTCAATGTCCATTTTGTCAATTCAATATCGCATAAAGCACGGGTTTACCCGAAGTTGTATGGACTTTTTATGGATTGAAAGTTCAAAATAAGCAAAACAACCGCAAGGAGACAAGGATGAAAGATTTTTCCGGCACGCGCCGGGCGCTGGGCTTGGCGCTCGGCGCCGCTGCGTTGTGGGGCACCGCGCCTTCACTGGTTCAGGCGCAGGACTTTCCCGTTCGCGGCAAGTCCATCCGCATCGTGGTGGGGTTTACCGCCGGGGGTGGCACGGATGCGCAGGCGCGCATCGTGGCGCAGAAGCTGGGCGAGGTGCTGGGCACCAGCGTGATCGTGGACAACAAGCCGGGTGCCAGCACCATGATGGCGGCCTCCGAAGTTGCACGCGCCCAGCCTGACGGATACACCATGCTGTACGCGCCGTCCTCCACCATGGCGCAAAACCCGCACACCTTCAACCAGGTGCCGTACGACCCGTTCAAGGATTTCACGCCCATCTCGATGGGCGGACGCGGGCCGCTGGTGCTGTCGGTAAGCACCACGGTGCCCGCGAACAATGTGAAGGAACTGGTGGCCTTCGTGAAGGCGAATGCGGGCAAAGTCAGCTACGCATCGTTTGGCGCGGGCACCTCTTCGCACATCTATGGCGAGGCCTTCGTCAAGAAGACCGGCACCGATGCTGTGCACATCCCCTACAAGGGCGGCTCCGATGCGGCCAAGGACCTGATCGCCGGACGGGTGCAGTACATGTTCGACTCAGCCTCCTCGGCCATCATCACGGCCGGCACAGGCAAGGTGAAAGTGCTGGCCGTGGCGGCCCAGGCGCGCATCCCTGCGCTGCCAGACGTGCCCACCTTTGCCGAGCAGGGTTTCGAGGGGCTGGACCTGCCCAGCTGGCTGGGCTTCTACGGGCCTGCCAACATGCCTGCCGCCGTGGTCGAGAAGCTGAACACCGCCCTGGCCAAGGTGCTGGCGATGCCCCAGGTCCAGGAGTTCTACCGCAACGGCGGCTACGAGGCGGGCAGCACCACGCCACAGGAGTTCACCAAGATCACCCGCACCACCTATGACCAATGGGGCGCGATGGTGCAGCAAGTGGGGCTGGCCAAGCAATGACCGATCAGACCACCTTCACGCTGCGCCGCCGCCGGTTCAACACGGGGCTGGCCCTGGCCGCTCTGGGCTCTGCGCTCCCACCGTTGAGTGCGCGGGCCGCCGCGCCGTTTCCCGAAAAAGGCCGCACCATCCGCATCGTGCTGGGCCTGGCCGCTGGCGGCGCATCGGACGCGCAGGCGCGCTTCGTGGCCACCAAGCTCGGCGATGTGTTGCAGACGCCGGTGATCGTGGAAAACCGCCCGGGCGCCAGCTTCATCCTGGCCACGGAAGAGGTGATCCGCGCCGCGCCCGATGGGTACACCATCATGTACGCGCCCTCCTCCGTGGTGGCGCAGAACCCGCAGACGCTGGCCAATGTGCGCTACGACCCGTTCAAGGATCTCACGCCGCTGTCGCTGGGCGCGCGCGGGCCCCTGGTGCTGACGGTGCACACCAGCGTGCCAGCCCGCACCGTGCAGGAACTGGTCGCCTACATCAAGGCCAACCCGGGCAAGACGGGCTATGCGTCGTTTGGCACGGGCACTTCGTCGCACATTTACGGCGAAGCCTTCGTGCGCCAGGCCGGGCTGGACGCGGTGCATGTTCCCTACAAGGGCGGCGCCGACGCCGCCAAGGACTTCCTGGCCGGGCGCGTGCAGTTCTACTTTGACGCGGCGCCCAACGCCATCCAGAACACGGCCACGGGCAAGGTCCGCATGCTGGCCGTGGCCGCGCCGCAGCGAAGCCCGATGCTGCCTGATGTACCCACCATGGGCGAGCAGGGCGTGAGCGGGATCGACATGCCCAGCTGGCTGGGGTTCTACGGCCCTGCCAACATGCCCGCTCCGGTGGTCGAAAAGCTCAACGCCGCGCTGGTGCAGGTGCTGGCCATGCCGGCCACGCGCGACTTCTTCCGGCAAGGGGCATACGAGGCCGAATCCTCCAGCCCCGCCGCGCTGGCAGCGCTGACACGCTCCACCTATGAGCAGTGGGGCAGCACCATCCGCAAGCTCGGCCTCACGAAGCAGTAGCCCGCCTCGCTGGCCATAACCCCACGCCCCGGTCGGGTCCTGGGGATACTGTAAATTCATCCAGTGAATTTACAGTCCAAACTCGCCATCCTGGCCGACGCCGCCAAGTACGACGCCTCCTGCGCGTCCAGCGGCGCCGCGCCGCGCGATTCGGTGGGCGGGCGGGGCATGGGCTCGACCGAAGGCATGGGCATCTGCCACAGCTACGCGCCGGACGGGCGGTGCATCTCGCTGCTCAAGGTGTTGCTCACCAACTTCTGCCAGTACGACTGCCTGTACTGCGTGAACCGCGTGACCAGCAACGTGCCCCGCGCGCGCTTCACGGTGGATGAGGTGGTGCAGCTCACGCTCGATTTCTACCGCCGCAATTGCATTGAAGGGCTGTTCCTCTCCAGCGGCATCATCCAGAGCCCCGACTACACCATGGAGCAGGTGGTGGAGGTGGCCCGCGCGCTGCGCGAAGAGCACGACTTTCGCGGCTACATCCACCTCAAAACCATCCCCGACGCATCGCCCGAGCTGATGCAGCGCGCCGGCCGCTATGCCGACCGGCTGTCCATCAACATCGAACTGCCCACGGCCGAGGGCCTCACCGCCCTGGCGCCTGAGAAGGACAGCGCCGCCATCGACCGATCGATGGCCCGCATGGCCGTGCACATCGGCGAATCACGCGCCGCCCGCAAGGAGCAGGCAGCGCAGGCCATCGTGTCCATGCCGCAAGCGCGCACCACGCGCCGGGCCAGCGCGCCGCTGTTTGCGCCCGGCGGGCAGAGCACGCAGATGATCGTCGGAGCCGATGCGACGGACGACCGCACCATCCTCGCCACCAGCGCGCGGCTGTACGGCACGCACCGGCTGCGGCGGGTGTACTACTCGGCCTTCAGCCCCATTCCCGATGCGGCGCGCGCCCTGCCGCTGGCTGCGCCGCCCACCGTGCGCGAGCACCGGCTCTACCAGGCCGACTGGCTGATGCGCTTTTACGGATTTACCCACGACGAGATCGTGCCGCCCAGCCAAGGCAACCCAGGCAGCCAGGCCGGCATGCTGGCACTCGATGTGGACCCCAAGCTGGCCTGGGCGCTGGCGCACCGCGAGCGCTTCCCCGTCAACCTCAACACCGCCCCGCGCGAGCTGCTGCTGCGCGTGCCCGGCTTTGGCGTGCAGACGGTGGACCGCCTGCTGGCCGCCCGCCGCGTGCGCCGCCTGCGGCATGCGGACCTGGCGCGGCTGCATGTGCCTTTGAAAAAAGTGCTGCCCTTTGTGGAGGCGGCCGACTACCGGCCGGGCCGCGCGCTGGAGGCGGCGGACCTGGCTGCACAGCTGGCGCCGCCGCCGGTGCAGCGCAGTTTGTTTTGAAGCCATGCAGCGCCACACGGTCACGCTGGCCCATCCCACCGACTGGCATGGCTTTCGCACCGCCGCACGCGCCTTGGCGCAAGCCCATGTGCCGCCGCACGCCGTGGACTGGCGCTGCCAAGTGGATGCCGCTGAAGACCTGTTTGCACCCGAGCCTGCAGCCAGCAACACCCTGCCGCCGCCTGCCCCCGGTGCGCCTACGCTGCGCGTGCCGCCCGACTTTGTGCGCCTGTGCGAGCAGCAACTCATCCTGCACCGCGACCCGGCCCGCTTCGCGCTGATGTACCGCCTGCTCT
>NZ_JALEGG010000044.1 GCF_022763525.1 Acidovorax sp. | reverse complement strand
GCATCACGCACGCGTTCCGGCTGATGAACCAGACCTCGGTGCTGGGACGCTACCTGTGGGTCTTCCGCCGCATCGTCGGGCGCATGCAGCACGACCTGTTCCACGTCTACACGGTGGACCAGCACATCCTGATGGTGCTGCGCAATGTGCGTCGCTTCTTCATGGCCGAACACGCGCACGAATACCCTTTCTGCTCGCAGCTGGCGGGCGGCTGGGACAAGCCCTGGATCCTGTACCTGGCTGCGCTGTTCCACGACATCGGCAAGGGCCGGGGCGGCGACCATTCGGTCATCGGCGCACAGGAAGTACGGCGGTTTTGCCGCGAGCACGGAGTGGACCGGCAGGACGCCAAGCTGGTCGAATTCCTGGTGAGCGAGCACCTCTCGATGAGCCGCATTGCGCAGAAGGAAGACCTGTCGGATCCGGACGTGATTGCGGCCTTTGCGCGCCGCGTGGGCAACGAGCGCTACCTGACCGCGCTGTACCTGCTCACCGTGGCCGACATCCGCGGCACCAGCCCCAAGGTGTGGAATGCCTGGAAGGGCAAGCTGCTCGAAGACCTGTACCGCGCCACGCTGCGCACGCTCGGCGGCCGCGCCCCCGACGCCGCGGCCGAGATCGAGGCCCGCAAACGCGAGGCGCTGGTGCTGCTGGCTCTGAACGCCCTGCCCTTCGAAGCGCACAAGAAGCTCTGGGAAACGCTGGACGTGAGCTACTTCATGCGCCACGAGGCAGCCGACATCGCTTGGCACACCCGCCACCTCTCGCGCCATGTAGGCACAGCAAAACCCGTGGTGCGCGCGCGCCAGTCCCTCGCGGGCGAGGGGCTGCAAGTGATGGTGTATGCCCCCGACCAGGCCGACCTGTTCGCGCGCATCTGCGGCTATTTCGACCGAGCAGGGTTTTCCATCCTGGACGCCCGGGTGCACACCGCCAACAACGGCTACGCGCTCGACACCTTCCAAGTGGTGGCCTCATCGCAGCCCGGGCACTACCGTGAGCTCACGCACATGGTCGAGAGCGATCTGGTCCGCACCATTGAAACCGGAGGCCCGCTGCCCGAACCCGCGCGCAAGCGCGTCTCGCGCCGGGTCAAAAGCTTTCCAGTGGCGCCGCGCGTCACCCTTCGGCCGGATGAAAAAGCGCAGCGCTGGCTGCTGGCCATCTCGGCCGCCGACCGCGCCGGCCTGCTCTACCTGGTGGCCCGCATCCTGGCGCAGCACCACCTGAGCGTGCAGCTGGCCAAGGTGAGCACCCTGGGCGAGCGAGTGGAGGATACCTTCCTCATCCAGGGCCCCGAGCTGCAGAACAATGCGCGCCAGATCCAGATCGAAACCGAGCTGCTGGGTGCGCTTTCGGACTGAAGTACGAGCATGTCAGTTCGCGAAGTCACTATTGAATTTATAGCTGCTCGCGCTTGATGCATAAGCGCTGCAGCCATTTTCTAACCATCAGTCATCTTCCATAACCCCGATGTCGGGAAACAACACATCGGTAAAACCAAACTGCGTGAAGTCCCGCACTCGCATCGGGTAGAGCTTGCCGATGAGGTGATCGCACTCATGCTGCACCACGCGGGCGTGGAAGCCCTCCACCGTCCGGTCAATAGGATCGCCGTACGGGTCAAAACCCGTATAGCGAATGCGCGACCAGCGCGGCACCTTGCCCCGCAGGCCGGGCACGGAGAGGCAACCTTCCCAATCCTCCTCCTCGGCATCGCCCAGCGGCGTTACCACCGGATTGAGCAGCACCGTAGGGGGCACCAGGGGCCGGTCGGGATAGCGCGGGTTGCGCTCATTCGATCCAAAGATGACGAGTTGCAGATCCACGCCAATCTGCGGCGCTGCAAGGCCTGCGCCATTGACCGCGCGCATGGTGTCAAACATGTCGCGCACCAGAAGATGCAGGGCATCCGTATCGAATTCGGTCACGGGCTGGGCCACCCGCAGCAAGCGCGGATCGCCCATCTTCAGGATGGTGTGGATGGTCATCGGTGAACACTGGGAGGTGATGGAGCGGCGCAGCACTGGCACCAAGCTTCAGCATAACGCGGTGCGCCACTCTCCGCGGCCTTCACAATAGCGACATGCCAGTGCAACCATCCGAGCCCGCCGATCCTCACGCGCCGCCCCTGCGGCCGCTCCCCTGGCCCGTGCGATGGCTGCTGCTCGCCTTTTCAGTGCTGTGCCTGGTGATGGGCATCATCGGCGTCATCGTGCCCGGCCTGCCGACCACGGTGTTCATTCTGATGGCAGCATGGGCGGCGGCGCGAAGCTCACCGCGGCTTTATCGCTGGCTCTGGAACCACCGCCTGTTCGGTCCCTTGCTTCGCAACTGGGCCCAGGGGGGCAAAGTCAGCCGTCGGGCCAAATGGAGCGCCACGGCGCTCATGGCGCTCAGCGGCGCCGTCTTGTTTGCTACATCTGCCCGCCCCTGGGTTGCAGCCACCGCCACCACGTGCATGGTTTGCGTGGCCATCTGGCTGTGGCGTCGGCCAGAACCTTGAATCCCTCGCAGTTCAAGCCCGCGAATCGTCAGATCCCCTGTTTTTTGTGTATATAATCTAAGTCTTGTTCCTCGATAGCTCAGTCGGTAGAGCGCCGGACTGTTAATCCGTAGGTCCCTGGTTCGAGCCCAGGTCGAGGAGCCAAGAATTTGCAGGCCCTGCATGAGTCAAGCGGGGCCTTTTACATACCGATCATTCCTCGATAGCTCAGTCGGTAGAGCGCCGGACTGTTAATCCGTAGGTCCCTGGTTCGAGCCCAGGTCGAGGAGCCAACATCAACCCACCATGTTTGCGCATGGTGGGTTTTTTGTTTTTCCCGGCAAACCTTGTCGACCTTGCGGTTGCCGGACAATCGGCCCATTTGCCCGCCCGACATCCATGCGCCCCCAACTACCTTGGCTGGAGCCCAATGATCCCTTCCCGCCGCCCGAAAGTGCCTGGGGGCCGGAGGCGCCAGCCCCAGGGCTGCTCGCCGCGGGTGGCTCGCTCGATGCCGCACACCTTCAAGCTGCCTACGGCCAGGGCACCTTTCCGTGGTATGGGCCCGATCAGCCCATCCTGTGGTGGGCACCCGACCCCCGCATGGTCCTGCCAGTCGCAGAGTTCAGGCTGCACCGATCCCTTCGCCGGACCTTGCTAGCCTTCCGAGCGAGCGCAGCCTGCGAAATCAAGGTGGACACCGCCTTCCACAGTGTGATCCATGCATGCGCCACCAAGGAACGCAGCGGACAGGCCGGTACCTGGATCGTCCCTGAAATGATTGCCGCGTACGGAAACCTGCACACCTGCGGTCACGCGCACAGCGTCGAAACCTGGGTCGACGGACAGCTCATGGGCGGCCTTTACTGCGTAGCCCTTGGTCAAGCCGTGTTCGGCGAGTCGATGTTTGCCCACGCCACCGATGCATCGAAGATTGCGCTCGCCGCACTGGTGTGCCTATGCCGCCACCAAGGCGTGGCACTCATCGACTGCCAGCAGAACACGCGGCATCTGGCGTCGCTGGGAGCCCGCGAAATCCCCCGTGCAAAGTTTCTTGCCCATGTTCAGGCAGCCCGAAAGCTTCCCCCCTTCCCGTGGAAGTTTGACCCCGTATACTGGAACGAGCTATTGCCCCCGGTAGCCCTTTCGGCATGACGCAACTCAACGACCTCCCGCTGCAGACCCTGCAGTTCTATGCGACAGCACCCTACCCCTGCAGCTACCTGCCGGACCGCCAAGCACGCTCTCAGGTCGCAACCCCCAGTCATCTCATCCAAAGCGATGTGTATTCAGATCTGGTAGCGAAGGGCTTCCGCCGCAGCGGGATGTTCACCTACCGCCCCTATTGCGACGGCTGCCACGCCTGCACCCCGTTGCGCGTGCTGGTCAACGAGTTCCAGCCCGACCGAAGCCAGCGGCGGGCCGTCAGGCGCCACCAGAACTTGCAGGCACGGGTGCTGCGCCTGTGCTTTGTGCCCGAGCACTACCAGCTGTACCTGCGCTACCAGAACGGCCGGCATGCGGGCGGCGGCATGGACCATGACAGCATCGACCAGTACACACAGTTCCTGCTGCAAAGCCGGGTGAATTCACGCCTGGTGGAGTTCCGCGAAACCGATGCGAACGGCGAAGCGGGGGATCTGAAGATGGTCTCCATCCTCGACATGCTGGACGACGGGCTCTCGGCGGTCTACACCTTTTACGAGCCCGAACCACATTGCAGCTATGGCACCTACAACGTGCTGTGGCAGATTGAACAGGCACGCACGCTTCAGCTCCCGCACGTGTACCTGGGCTACTGGATAGAGGCCAGCCCGAAGATGAACTACAAGGCGCGCTTCCTGCCCCATGAGATCCGGACGGGCGGCGAATGGCAGAGGCCGGACCTCACAGGGGCCACCGGATGACGGCGGTTGCACATTTCACAAGATAAAATGGCCCAGCTTTTCGCTGTGTTGCCGCCATGAAAAAAAACGACCCGAGCCTCCCCGCCAAGCCCAGCGTACAAGTACTTGAGCGGATGTTTACGCTGATCGACGTGCTTGCGTCGCGCGAAGAAGCAATCTCCTTGAAGGAAATCAGCGAGAAGACCGGCCTGCACCCCTCCACCACGCACCGCATCCTGAACGACCTCACCATCGGCCGCTTCGTGGACCGCCCCGAATCCGGCAGCTACCGGCTTGGAATGCGGCTGCTGGAGCTCGGCAACTTGGTGAAAGCGCGCCTCAGCGTGCGGGATGCCGCCCTCATCCCCATGCGGAACCTGCACAAGCTCATCCAGCAGCCTGTCAACCTGAGCATGCGGCAGGGTGACGAGATCGTGTATGTGGAGCGCGCCTACAGCGAACGCTCGGGCATGCAGGTGGTACGTGCCATTGGCGGGCGCGCGCCCTTGCATCTCACATCGACAGGCAAGCTCTTCCTGGCGGTGGATGACCCTCAACGCGTACGGGCCTATGCGACCCGCACGGGCCTTGCTGGGCACACGCGCAACAGCATTACCCAGCTTTCCGTGCTGGAACGGGAGCTCGCCAAGGCCCGCCAGTACGGGATCGCACGCGACAACGAGGAGTTGGAACTGGGCGTGCGCTGCATGGCCGCGGGTGTCTATGACGACCAGGGAAAATTGGTCGCCGGGCTGTCCATTTCCGCCCCTGCAGACCGCCTGGACGAAGGCTGGCTTCCCAAGCTCCAATCCACCGCGCATGAAATTTCACTGGCCCTCGGCCACGCCCCAAGCGCGGAAACGATGGTCCCAGGCGAATCCGACCTGCACCCAAGCACGCGCTAACGGCGCTGCCGACCCTGCCCCCTCCCAGGGCCGGCTGAACGCGAACCCCACAAAGACAAAGGGCAGGCACGAAGCCTGCCCTGACGTGTGTTCCAGTAAAGCCTGATGAGCAGCCTGGCGCAGTTCAAGAACCTGCCCGAGCCTGCAACGGCGCCGTCAGCGATGGCATGGACTCCACCCAGTGCCGCACCCGCTCGGCGTCACCCAGACGGCTGAACTTGCCGGCCGAATCCAGGAACACCATGATGAGCTTGCGACCCGCAATCTGCGTCTGCATCACGAGGCACCGGCCGGCTTCCGAGATATAGCCCGTCTTTTGCAAACCAATGTCCCACGTCGGGTTCTTCACCAACCCATTGGTATTGTTGTACTGCAGCGTTTTCGGGCCCACCGCCACTTCATATCCTGGCGAAGTGGACAGCTCGCGCAGCAACGGGTCACCGTGCGCCACCTTGACCAGGACGGCCAGATCCCGCGCACTGGATTGGTTGCGGCTGGACAACCCGGTGGGCTCCACATACCGCGTGTCGGTCATGCCCAGCTGCCGGGCCTTGGCGTTCATCAAGGCCACAAAAACTTCCAGCCCGCCTGGATAAGTACGACCCAAGGCGTGCGCAGCACGGTTTTCACTCGACATGAGCGCCAGATGCAGCATTTCGCCGCGGGTCAAGGTGGAGCCGACCAGCAGCCGGGAGCGGCTGCCTTTTTCCGTATCCACGTCGTCTTGCGTGATGGTGATGGGCTCATCCATCGGCAGCTTGGCCTGCGAGATGATCATGCCCGTCATGAGCTTCGTCAGGGAAGCGATCGGCAACACGGCTTGGTCGTTCTTGCTGAGCAGGACTTCATTAGTGTCTTGATCAACGACCAGCGCCACGCTGGATTTCAGATCCAGCGGATCGCCCACTTCGTGCAATCCGGCCAATTGGCCAAACGACTGCTTGGGCGGAATAAAGGCAACGCGGGTAGGCGCCTTGGCTGTCTTCGCGGTAATGCGCACCGTCTTGGGAGAGGCCGCCACCTTGCGCACGGGCGCTGCGCGCTTGGCGTTTGTCGAACTGGCCTGCAGCTTTTTGGCTGGGGCCTTGGTGCGCTCACCCGAGTGCGCAACCGGCACAACCAGGGCCGCGCTGAGGAAAACAGCCCCGAGAAGTTGGAAAAAACGATTCACTGCGGCGCGGGGGCGATGGTGCATCAAAGTGCTCCAAAGGGTAAGAGGTGTTGAGCAGTGTACAGATTCAAAAAAAGTCGCGCAAGATCAACGTCTTGCGCGACTTTCCGAGAAAGTGAATGAATTATAAATTGATCAGTTAACCCTGCGCTGCCACCCGATCAGCTTTACTTTGTAACTTGTTCAGCGCGCTGAGGTAAGCCTTGGCCGACGCCACCACGATATCGGGGTCCGCCCCCACACCATTGACCACGCGCCCGCTGTTTTGCAGCCGCACAGTGACTTCGCCCTGACTTTCGGTGGAGCCACTGATGGCGTTCACGGAATACAGCACCATCTCCGCCCCACTCTTGACGTGCGATTCGATGGCCTTGAGAGACGCGTCGACAGGGCCGTTGCCTGCGGATTCGCCGCACACCTCCTGGCCATCGACCGTGAAGACGATGCGTGCTCGCGGTTGTTCGCCCGTCTCGCTCTGCTGGAACAGCGAGACAAAGCCGTATTGCTCCTTTTCCGCGGTCACGCTCTCGTCGCTCACCAGCGCCAGGATGTCCTCGTCAAAGATTTCGCTCTTGCGGTCGGCCAGTTCCTTGAACTTGGCAAACGCCACATTGATTTCGGTTTCGCTATCGAGCTGCACGCCCAGCTCTTGCAGGCGCTGCTTGAATGCATTGCGGCCGCTGAGCTTGCCCAGCACGATCTTGTTGGCGCTCCAGCCCACGTCTTCCGCGCGCATGATCTCGTACGTATCCCGCGCCTTGAGCACGCCATCCTGGTGGATGCCGCTGGCATGGGCAAAGGCGTTTGCGCCCACCACCGCCTTGTTGGGCTGCACCACAAAACCCGTGGTCTGGCTGACCATGCGGCTGGCCGCCACGATGTGCTGGGTGTCGATGCCCAAATCCAGGTTGAAATAATCACGGCGCGTTTTCACGGCCATCACCACTTCTTCGAGCGAACAGTTGCCCGCCCGCTCACCCAGGCCATTGATGGTGCATTCCACCTGGCGAGCGCCACCGATCTTCACGCCCGCGAGCGAGTTGGCCACCGCCATGCCCAGGTCGTTGTGGCAATGCACCGACCAGATCGCTTTGTCGCTGTTCGGAATGCGCTCGCGCAGCGTCTTGATGAAGTTGCCGTACAGCTCGGGAATGGCATAACCCACGGTATCGGGCACGTTGATGGTGGTGGCCCCTTCGGCGATCACGGCTTCGAGCACACGGCACAGGAAGTCCGGATCACTGCGATAACCATCTTCCGGGCTGAACTCGATGTCACCCACGAGGTTGCGCGCAAAGCGCACCGACTGCTTGGCCTGCTCCAGCACCTGCTCCGGAGTCATCCGCAGCTTCTTCTCCATGTGCAGAGGGCTGGTGGCGATGAAGGTATGGATGCGGGCGCTGTTGGCCCCAGCCAGCGCCTCGGCGGCGCGAGAGATGTCGCGGTCGTTGGCACGGGACAGCGAACAGATTGTGGAGTCCTTGATCGCGTTGGCGATGGCCTGCACCGCCTCGAAGTCGCCGTTGGAACTGGCAGCAAACCCTGCCTCGATCACATCCACCCGCAGGCGCTCGAGCTGCCGCGCAATGCGCAGCTTTTCGTCCTTGGTCATCGATGCGCCCGGAGATTGCTCGCCGTCCCGCAAGGTGGTGTCAAAAATGATCAGTTTGTCTGCCATGTCGTTCTCTCCTGGTAGGGGTGTGGGGTGGGGACCCACAACATCAAAAATCTGGCGCCCAAAGCAAAAGGCCCGTTGCGGGTGCATACGGGCCTTGTTGGAAAAAGTGTGCGCGTGCGCCTACCGTCTCCGCCCGTGGGGAGATAGCAGTAGTGCAATTGCAACCGTCTTCATGCAACGCAATGTAGCACAACTGAAACAGCGCAGCGGCCCTCACTTGTGCAGCCCGCGCTCATCCGGTTCATCCGTGGACGTGCTGATCACGCTGGTGTGCTGTCCTTTGGTCTTGCGCCAGACATATACGCCGTAGCCGCTCAGACCATAGAAGACAAACACGCCAAAAAGCACGATGGGCGGGTGGATGTTGATGATGGCGATGCCCAGGGCGATGAGGACGATGGCGGCAAACGGCACACTCTTCTTCATCTGGATGTCCTTGAAGCTGTAGAACGGCACGTTGGTCACCATGGTGAGCCCCGCATACAGCGTGAAGGCGAACATCACCCAGGTGATCTGGTGCCAGGTCAGCCATGCGTCCTCTCCAGGGCGTACGCCCAGTTCCGTCATCAACCAGATGAACCCGGCCACCAATGCGGCGGCAGCTGGCGAGGGCAGCCCCTGGAAGTAGCGCTTGTCCACCACGCCGGTGTTGACGTTGAACCGCGCAAGCCGTAGCGCCGCGCAAGCGCAGTACACAAACGCTGCAACCCACCCCCAGCGACCCAGGCCTTGCAAAGCCCATTCGTAGGCAATCAGCGCCGGTGCCGCACCAAACGACACCATGTCGGACAACGAGTCCATCTGCTCGCCGAAAGCGCTCTGGGTGTTGGTCATGCGCGCCACCCGGCCGTCCAGGCTGTCGAGCACCATGGCACAAAAGACCCCCACAGCAGCCATCTCGAAGCGCCCGTTCATGGCCATCACCACGGCATAGAACCCACCAAACAGCGCGGCCAGCGTGAACAGGTTGGGCAGGATGTAGATGCCCTTGCGCCGCTTGCGCACCATCACTTCGGTGCCCGGTGGGGATTCATTGCCGTCATGCATCAAACAGACCTCCAGCGCTTGCCTGCCAAGCGCAAGCAGCTATCAAATTTATAGTATTGAGTCATCATTCGTCCTGGATGCAAGGCAAATGCCCGCGCCGAGGCGAAGGCCGCAGTGTAGCGCCTCGTAACAGCGCCGCAGGCCAACAAAAAAGGCCACCGAAGTGGCCTTGCGGGTGCGTTCCTGCGCGCAGGAACAGCTCAGTTGCGGGTCTGGTCCACCAGCTTGTTCTTGGCGATCCACGGCATCATGGCGCGCAGCTGGCTGCCCACCTTTTCGATGGAGTGGTCAGCCGTGTTGCGGCGGCGGGCCGTCATCGATGGGTAGTTCAGGCGGCCTTCCTGGATGAACATCTTGGCGTAGTCGCCGTTCTGGATGCGCTTCAGGGCATTGCGCATGGCAGCGCGCGACTGCTCGTTGATCACTTCAGGGCCGGTCACGTACTCGCCGTACTCGGCGTTGTTCGAGATCGAGTAGTTCATGTTGGCAATGCCGCCTTCATAGATCAGGTCTACGATGAGCTTGAGCTCGTGCAGGCATTCGAAGTAAGCCATTTCAGGGGCGTAGCCCGCTTCGACCAGGGTTTCGTAACCCATCTTGATAAGTTCGACGGCGCCACCGCACAGCACGGCCTGTTCGCCGAACAGGTCGGTCTCGGTTTCTTCCTTGAAGTTGGTCTCGATGATGCCGGCCTTGCCGCCGCCGTTGGCTGCTGCGTAGCTCAGGGCCAGGTCACGGGCCTTGCCGGACTTGTCCTGGTGCACGGCAACCAGGTGGGGCACGCCGCCGCCTTGGGTGTAGGTGTTGCGCACGGTGTGGCCGGGGGCCTTGGGGGCAACCATCCAGACGTCCAGGTCAGCGCGGGGCACAACTTGGTTGTAGTGCACGTTGAAGCCATGGGCGAAGGCCAGCGATGCGCCTTGCTTGATGTTGGGTTCGACGTTGTTCTTGTAAACGGCTGCGATGTCTTCGTCAGGCAGCAGGATCATGACCACATCAGCGGCCTTCACGGCGTCGTTCACTTCCATCACTGTCAGGCCTGCCTTGCCGACCTTGTCCCACGATGCACCGCCCTTGCGCAGGCCGACCACCACCTTCACGCCGCTGTCATTCAGGTTTTGGGCGTGGGCGTGGCCCTGGCTGCCGTAGCCGATGATGGCCACGGTCTTGCCCTTGATCAGGCTCAGGTCGGTGTCTTTGTCGTAGAAAACTTTCATGGGTCGCTCCGGTTGAAATGCGTTGTTGGGGGTTGGAATTGGGAAAAAACGGGGTGAATTGTCTTACACGCGCAAAATGCGCTCGCCGCGGCCGATGCCGCTGGCACCCGTGCGCACGGTTTCCAAAATGGCCGAGCGGTCGATGGCCTGCAGGAAGGCGTCGTTCTTGGATTGGTCGCCGGTGAGCTCAATGGTGTAGCTCTTCTCGGTCACGTCGATGATGCGGCCGCGGAAGATGTCGGCCATGCGCTTCATCTCCTCGCGCTCCTTGCCCACGGCGCGCACCTTCACCATCATGAGCTCGCGCTCGGTGTAGGCACCTTCGGTGAGATCCACCACCTTCACGACCTCGATGAGGCGGTTCAAGTGCTTGGTGATCTGCTCGATCACGTCGTCGGAGCCCGTCGTCTGGATGGTCATGCGCGAGAGCGATGCATCCTCGGTGGGCGCCACGGTGAGCGACTCGATGTTGTAGCCACGGGCAGAGAACAGACCGACCACGCGCGAGAGCGCGCCAGGTTCGTTTTCCAGAAGAACGGCAATGATGTGCTTCATGATGAAAGATTCCTCTTTTCGCTGCCCTCCCCCGTGCACGGTAATGCATGGGCTTGGCAGGCAATAGATTCGTCAAAAAAAGTGATTGCTACTGATTTAGTAGCTACCGGCGCTTGACGGGCAAGTGCCAGGGGCCGATTAGGCGCTCAGAGGTCTTCCGACCCCAGCAGCATTTCGGTGATGCCCTTGCCGGCCTGCACCATCGGGAACACGTTCTCGGTGGGGTCGGTGCGGAAGTCCAGGAACACAGTGCGGTCCTTGAGCTTGCGAGCCTCGCGCAGGGCCGGTTCCACATCACGCGGATGCTCGATCAGCATGCCCACGTGGCCGTAGGCCTCGGCCAGCTTCACGAAGTTGGGCAGCGCGTCCATGTAGCTGTGGCTGTAGCGGCCGGAGTACTCGATCTCCTGCCACTGGCGCACCATGCCCAGGTAGCGGTTGTTGAGCGAGCAGATCTTGATCGGCGTGTTGTACTGCAGGCAGGTCGACAGCTCCTGGATGTTCATCTGCACCGAGCCTTCGCCGGTAATGCAGAACACCTCGGACTGCGGCTTGGCAAGCTTGATGCCCATGGCGTAGGGAATCCCCACACCCATGGTGCCCAGCCCACCGGAGTTGATCCAGCGGCGAGGCTCGTCGAAGCGGTAGTACTGCGCGGCCCACATCTGGTGCTGGCCCACGTCGGACGTGATGTAGGTGTCGGCGTCCTTGGTCATGTTCCACAGCGTTTCGACCACATACTGCGGCTTGATGACTTCCTGGTTGCCCCGGTCGTACTTGAGGCACTCGCGCTTGCGCCAGCCTTCGATGGTGTCCCACCAGGCCGCCAGCGCGCCCGCGTCAGGCCGGCTGCTGCTCTCGCGGATCATGGAGATCAGTTCGGTGAGGACATCCTTCACGTCACCGACGATCGGAATGTCCACTTTCACTCGCTTGGAGATGCTGGACGGATCGATATCGACATGGATGATCTTGCGATCGTTCTGCGCGAAGTGCTTGGGATTGCCGATCACGCGGTCATCAAAGCGTGCACCCACGGCCAGCAGGACGTCGCAGTTCTGCATGGCGTTGTTGGCCTCAATCGTGCCGTGCATGCCCAGCATGCCCAGGAACTTGCGGTCGCTGGCCGGATAGGCGCCCAGGCCCATCAGCGTATTGGTGACCGGGTAGCCCAGCATGTCCACCAGGGTGCGCAGCTCGTTGGTGGCATTGCCCAGCAGCACGCCGCCGCCGGTATAGATGTACGGGCGCTTGGCGGTCAGCAGCAGTTGCAGCGCCTTGCGGATCTGGCCGCCGTGGCCTTTGCGCACGGGGTTGTACGAGCGCATTTCCACGGATTGTGGATAGCCGCTGTAGGGCACCTTCTTGAAGGAGACGTCTTTCGGCACGTCCACCACCACGGGGCCAGGGCGGCCGGTGCGCGCGATGTGGAAGGCCTTCTTCATCGTCGCCGCCAGGTCGCGAGCGTCCTTGACCAAGAAGTTGTGCTTGACGATGGGGCGGGTAATGCCGACCGTGTCGCATTCCTGGAAGGCGTCAAGCCCGATGGCGGGCGTGGGCACCTGGCCAGAGATGATCACCATGGGGATCGAATCCATGTACGCGGTGGCGATGCCAGTGACGGCATTCGTCAGGCCAGGGCCGGAAGTGACCAGTGCGACGCCCACCTCGCCCGTCGCCCGGGCATAGCCGTCGGCGGCATGGACTGCGGCCTGCTCGTGGCGCACCAGCACGTGCTGGATGGCGTCTTGCTTGTAGAGCGCGTCGTAGATGTAAAGCACCGCGCCACCCGGATAGCCCCAGATGTACTGGACGTTCTCGGCCTGCAGTGCCTTGATGAGGATCTCGGACCCCATGAGATCCTGGGGGGCGGAAGCGGAGGAAGTGGCGCCCTGCGTGGCAGTGGCCGCTGAAGTGAGTTCAGCCTTGGAGATTTCCATGATCGATCAACCTTTGTGAATTTCTCTGACGAAAAACCTTGGGTGCTCCTCGCACGCGCTCTTGTGAAGCCAGCTTGGAACTTGAGGCCAAGGACATGGGCGGGATGATTGCCGCGCCGGACCGTGACCCGTTTGCCTTTTGAATTGCAGCGGGCATTATCGCACTGCAACACATGTAAAGCGAGAGCAGTCTCAAAAAAAACACCGGCCGATGCGATAATCGGGGGCTTGCCCGCGTCGAAGCGCAGTTTTCTTGCACTGCCGCGGCACCCCCATTCTCCCGGACTGCCTCGTCTTGGCCACCGAACAAGAACTATCCGATTTCCTCAAAAGTGTAGAAAAGCGCGCGTTCAAGCGCTCGCTCTACCATGTGCGTAACGAGGAGTCGGCACTTGATATTGTGCAAGACAGCATGCTCAAGCTGGCCGAACACTATGGGGACAAGCCTGCGGCCGAGTTGCCAATGCTCTACCAGCGCATCCTGTCCAACTGCACGCTGGACTGGTTTCGCCGCCAAAAGACGCGCAATGCACTGTTTTCGAGCATGAGCGACTTCGAAGGCCCTGGCGAAGATGGCATGGATTTTGATCTGTTGGAAGCGTACTCCGGCCCTGACGATGGCGAGCGCGCCGAAAGTGCCGAAGACCTGACGCGCAGGGCGCAGATCTTTCATGGCATCGAAGCCGAAATCGCCGAGCTGCCACCGCGTCAACGGGAAGCATTCCTGATGCGTTACTGGGAAGAAATGGATGTAGCAGAAACGGCAGCCGCGATGGGCTGTTCCGAGGGGAGCGTCAAGACGCACTGTTTTCGCGCCATACAAACCCTCAGCAAAGCCCTGAAGTCCAAAGGAATCGAGCCATGAACACTGTAGACACCCCCTCGGCACAAGCCCAAGCTGCAGCAGAGCGCTTTGCAATGCGCGTGACGGCACGGTTGTCCAGCGGCACCGCCGATTTGCCTTACGACATTTCCGAGCGTCTTCGCGCTTCACGCATGCAGGCTCTGGCCAAACGCAAGAAGGCCCCTGCCCCCATGCGGCTGGCCACGCCCGTGGTGGTGCAAGGCGGCGCAAGCGCGGCCCTGGGCCGCAGCGGCAAAGAACCCGGCGGCTGGTGGAGCGCGCTGGTTTCCGCCATTCCCTTGACAGCCCTGGTGGTGGGCCTGGTCGTTATCAACATCGCCCAGGACGAAAGCAGCGCGAACGATCTGGCCGAGGTGGACGCAGCCTTGCTGACCGATGATCTGCCGCCTGCCGCATATTCGGATCCCGGCTTCGTACAATTTCTGAAAACTTCCGCCTCGCCGAACTGAGGCTTACCCGGCCTCGCACTGCATGCACCCAAGCTCTCCCGACGCTTCCCCCGCCCTGCCAGCCATCGTGCTGGCTTTGGCGCTCTTGGGCGTGTTCGCAGCAGTGGGTGGTCAGGTGCTGATTCAAATGCGCATGGCCCCCGGCACCCTTCTGCCAGCGGGTGCCGAAGCGGCGGTGGCCAGCCCCAACAATGCCCGCACGCCAGCCCAGCCAGGCGCCATCGCGGTACCGCAGGTTGAAACCGGACCCGGCTGGGAAACCCTGACCACGCCCCAAAAGCTGGCCTTGTACCCGCTGGCCGAGCGCTGGGCCCTGATCAGCGAGGCCCAAAAGCGCCGCTGGCTGGCATTGGCAGCCACGTTTTCATCCCTCCCCGAAGACGAACAAGCCAAGTTCCACGACCGCATGACAGACTGGGCCAGCCTGAGTGCACAGCAGCGCAACCAGGCCCGGCTGAACTACGCGGTGACCAACAAGCTCGCCCGGGACGATAAACGCGCCCAGTGGGAGGCCTACCAGGCGCTGTCTGAGGAAGAAAAGCGGGCGCTGGCGGCGCGCGCTGCCCCCAAGCCCAAGGGCGCCGCGACCGCGCTGCGGCCGGTATCGCCCAAGAAGCTGGCGCAGGTTCCGGCCGCCACGCAGGCCAGCCCGACCCGCCCCAATGCACCGAAGATCCCCCCGGTGACGGACATTAGTGCACCGCGCATCGCCGCCCCGGTCCCGATGCCGGCACCCGCGACACCATCCAGCCCAAGCCCCTCCACCGTGGAGACTGCGCCTGTCTCGGTGCCGGTCGCCGTGCCAGCGGCCCTCCCGCCCCTCGGCAGTAGCTCGGCAGACATGCCCGCTGCCGCCAGCCAGCCGGTGACACCTGACAACTCCGGCCTGTATCCTCAGTAGGTTCGCCGACTGCCGGCGCTTCCTGCTTCGCCTTTGCCCTCCGGAATGACTGCCACCCCTCCTGCATCTGCGCCAGCGCCCACATCTCCTTCTGGCGCGCGCCAATCGATGGCCCCTGGCCACGCGCCCAACCTCTGGCGCCGCATGGCATGCTGGCTGTACGAAGGCATGCTCATGTTCGGCGTGGTCTTCATCGCCGGCTACCTGTTCGGCACCCTCAGCCAGACCCGCCACGCACTGGACAACCGCCATGCATTGCAAGCCTTTCTGTTCGTGGTGTTCGGAATTTATTTCACTTGGTTCTGGGCCAAGGGGCAGACACTGGCGCAGAAGACCTGGCACATCCGCGTGGTGGACTCCCATGGGCAGCCCATCACCCAGGCGCGCGCGTTACTGCGATATATATTGAGCTGGGTCTGGTTTCTCCCCCCATTGGCGGCTTATCTGTTCGGCGTCCCCGCTGTCGAGGTGCTCGTGCTGCTCTTCGGGTGGGTGGCCATCTGGGCCATCCTGAGCCGTTTCCATCCACAGCGGCAGTTCTGGCACGACGCATTCGCGGGCACCCGATTGGTGCACTTTCAGCCCATCAGAAAGTAGCGCGCCTGGCCCCGTCGGCGGCGCTGCCCTCCTTGTGCTGCGACACAATAGACCCATGCCTCTTTCCCATCCCCAGCCGGCAGCGCCCGCCAACCCTCAGAAGGCCCGCACGGGCTTGAATCGCATCTGGCATGCCGCGGGTTACTCCATCGAAGGCCTGCGGGCGGGCTGGCATGAAAAGGCATTTCGCCAGGAAGCCATTGCCGCCATGTTGCTGCTCCCCATTTCAGTGTGGCTGGGCAAAGGCTGGGTGGAGACAGCGCTGCTGGCAGGATCGGTGGTGATCGTGATGATTGTGGAGCTTCTCAATACCGGTATCGAGACTGCGATCGACCGCATCGGGCCGGAATGGCATGACTTGTCCAAGCGCGCCAAAGACATGGGCAGCGCGGCCGTTCTGCTGGCGCTGCTGCTGTGCGCGGGCATCTGGGGCGCAGCTGTAGCCCAAAGGATCTTTTGATGGCGGAACCGGCTTTTTCTGTGTGCGTGTATTGCGGCTCGCGCCCTGGCGAGAACCCCGCCTTTGCCGAAGCGGCCACTGCCGTCGGTCGCTGGATTGGCGGACACGGCGGACAACTGGTGTACGGCGGCGGCCGCAGCGGCCTCATGGGCACCGTGGCCGAGGCCACGCACTTGGCCGGCGGACGGGTCGTTGGCGTGATTCCCCAGGCGCTGGTAGACAAGGAACTGGCCAACCGCCAGTGCGACGAACTGCACATCGTGCAGACCATGCACGAGCGCAAGGCCATGATGGCCGAACGCAGCGATGCATTTTTGGCGCTGCCCGGTGGCATCGGTACGTTTGAGGAACTGTTTGAAGTGTGGACTTGGCGCCAACTGGGCTACCACGACAAGCCCCTGGGCCTGCTGAACGTGGCGAGCTATTACGACGGCCTGCTGGCCTTCCTGAACCACAGCGTGGCCAGCGCCTTCATGGGCGAATGGCAGATGGGCCTGCTGCACGCCGATACCGATGCCCACGCCTTGCTGCGCAGGCTGGTGCAAGATGCCAATCCCGACCAAACGCCCGTCCCGCTGCGCTCGGTGATCTAGCCACCCTCCAAAACTGGCGCGCCCCAGGCGAGGACCGCCGCTCAAGGGCCGCCCCGCCGCACTGGCGGTGTCCCCTTTTCCCGAATGGCGCAGCCATTCGAGAGAAGGGGGAAGGCGCGAAGCGCCTTAGGGGGAAGCCCCTTTACACAGCCGCGTCGTCTAGATCGCCAGTGCGAATGCGCACCACCCGCTCCACGGGCGTCACAAAGATCTTGCCATCGCCGATCTTGCCGGTGCGCGCCACGTTCACGATGGCGTCCACGCAGCGGTCCACGTCCTCGGTCTTCACCACGACCTCGACTTTTACCTTGGGCAGGAAGTCCACCACATATTCAGCGCCGCGGTACAGCTCGGTGTGGCCCTTCTGGCGGCCGAAGCCCTTCACTTCGGTCACCGTGAGGCCCGTCACGCCACATTCGGCCAGGGCCTCGCGGACTTCTTCGAGCTTGAAGGGCTTGATGACGGCAGTGATCATTTTCATGGTGGGTCTCCTGGAGGAAGTCAAAAAAAAGAGGCTGGATGAAGGCGCGGTGCCGAAGCGTCATGCGCGAAATTTGCTGGTGATAGGGTAGCGCCAGTCCTTACCGAAGCTGCGGCGGGTCACGCGAATCCCTACGGGCGCCTGACGGCGCTTGTATTCATTGAGCTTGATGAGCCGCGTGACGCGCTCGACGTCGGCCCGCGCAAAGCCGCCGGCGACGATGGACTCGATGGGCTCATCGTTCTCCATGTAGCGCGCCACGATGGCGTCGAGCACCTCATAGGGCGGCAGGCTGTCCTGGTCCTTCTGGTCAGGCCGCAGCTCAGCGCTGGGTGGGCGGGTGATGATGCGCTCCGGAATGGGGCTGGCGCCCGTGCCATACGGGTCGTTGGCGTTGCGCCAGCGCGCCAAGTCGAACACGCGCGTCTTGGCCACGTCCTTGATCACCGCAAATCCGCCCGCCATGTCTCCGTAGAGCGTGCAGTAGCCGGTGGCCATTTCGCTCTTGTTGCCAGTGGTGAGCACAATCGCCCCGAACTTGTTGGACAGCGCCATGAGCAGCGTACCCCGGATGCGGGCCTGCAGATTCTCTTCTGCGATGTCTTCGGGCAGGCCCGCAAAGTCGCTGGCCAGCGCGGCCTTGAAGGCCTCGAACTGCGGCCGGATGGGAATTTCGTCATAGCGCACGCCCAGCCGCATGGCCATGTCGCGCGCGTCGATCCAGCTGATATCGGCTGTGTAGGGCGAGGGCATCATCACCGTGCGGACCTTGTCAGCGCCCAGGGCATCGACGGCAATCGCCAGCACCAGGGCTGAATCGATGCCGCCCGACAAGCCCAGCAGCGCGCCCGGAAAGCCGTTTTTGCCCACGTAGTCGCGCACACCCAGCACCAGGGCATCCCACAGGTCAGCCTCCAGGCTCTTCTCTGGCGCCACTTCGGCTTCAATTTTGATAGCTGCTCGCGCTTGGTGGACCTGCGCAAACACCAGTTTTTCTTCAAATCCCGGTCCGCGACAGGCGACCGAACCATCGGTATTCAGAGCAAACGAGCGCCCTTCAAAAACGACCTCGTCCTGACCGCCGACCAGGTGAGCGTAGACGAGGGGTAGCCCCGTTTCGGCCACGCGCTCTCGCATGGTCGCTTCGCGCTCGGCGCTTTTACCCAGGTGGAACGGCGATGCATTGATGACCGCCAGCAGTTGCGCTCCGGCAGCTGCCGCGTCGCGTGCAGGGGCGGCAAACCAGGCGTCTTCGCAGACCAGCACGCCCACGCGCACGCCCTCGACCTCGAACACGCAGGGCGCCGTGCCCGCCACGAAGTAGCGGCGTTCATCAAACACCTGGTAGTTGGGAAGCTCCCGCTTGGCGTAGGTCTGCTCGACCTGCCCGTCGCGCAGCACGCTGGCGGCATTGAAGCAGGCGCTGAAGGCCGGCGCATCAGGCGTCACGGCCTGCGGGTGGCCCAGCACGATGGCCAGGCCCTTCAACCCTGCCGTCTCGCGGGCCACGGCTTTCACGGCATCATCACAGGCGGCAATGAAGGCGGGGCGCAGGAACAGGTCTTCGGCCGCATAGCCGCAGATGGCCAGCTCGGGCGTCAGCAGCAACCGCGCGCCCTGGGCGTGGGCCTCGCGGGCCGCCGCAATGATCTTTTGGGCATTGCCGGGCATGTCGCCCACGACAAAGTTGAGCTGCGCAGTGCAAATGGAGAGCGTCATGGAACTGGAATCGGCCCCTGCGGCCAAATGGAATACCGCCCGCGCGGTTGCGCCGCTTCAAAAGCAAAACCGGGGGGTGCATGGCTGAAGCTGCCATTATCGCGCGCGTAGTTGCTTCTCCGCTGGAGGTGGATGCCAAGGCCTGGAATGCCCTGCTGGCCCGGCAAGGCCATCCCACTCCCTTCATGCGGCATGAGTACCTCGCGGCCCTGCACGAGAGCGGTAGCGCCACGCCGCGCACAGGCTGGGCGCCGCGCTTCATGACCCTGTGGGAAGGCCAGGGCCAGGACGCAATGCTGGTGGCCGCCTGTCCGCTCTACCTCAAGAGCCATTCTTATGGCGAATACGTCTTCGACTGGGCGTGGGCCAGCGCGTACGAACAGCACGGCGTACCCTACTACCCCAAGGCCGTGATCGCCGTGCCCTTCACGCCCGTACCCGGCAGTCGCCTGCTGGCCCGCGACGAGGCGGCGCGTGCGCTGCTGGTGCAAGCGGTGGTTCAGTGGTGCGAGCAGGAAAACGTGTCGTCTGTTCATGTGCTGTTTGCCAGCGATGACGATGTGCGCACCAGTGCGCAGCAGGACCTGATGCTGCGTCACACCGTGCAATTCCACTGGAAGAATGTGGCCCCCACGCTCGGCACTGACGTGTCTTCGCTGCCCCCCGAGGGGGCGCTCGCCGCCTTGGGGCGGCCCGGCGGCGGCTCGTTGGCCCCCACGCTCGGCACTGGCGTGTCTTCGCTGCCCCCCGAGGGGGCGCTCGCCGCCTTGGGGCGGCCCGGCGGCGGCTCGGGCAGGCGGTTTGAGAGCTTCGATCATTTCGTGTCCACGCTCGCCCAAGACAAGCGCAAGAAGATCCGCCAGGAGCGCCGTCGCGTGGCCGAGGCTGGGGTGACGTTTCGCTGGGCGCGCGGCACGGACATCTGCGCTGCCGACTGGGACTTCTTCTACCGCTGCTACGAGCGCACCTACCTGGAACACGGCAACCCGCCCTACCTCACCCGGGACTTTTTTGCCCGCATGGCAGACCGGATGCCTGAGGCTTGGCTGCTCTTTGTGGCCGAGCGTGATGGTCAACCGATCGCTAGCAGTTTGATAGCAATTGGCGCTTGTTCAGCAAGCGCTGATGGTCAAAATAGCCAAGACCTCGTGGCCTACGGCCGCTATTGGGGCGCGCTGCAACGGGTGGACTGCCTGCATTTCGAGGCCTGCTACTATCAGCCTTTGCAGTGGTGCATCGAACACGGCGTGGCACGATTTGAAGGCGGCGCGCAGGGCGAGCACAAGATGGCCCGCGCACTGCTGCCAGTGCAGGCCACCAGCGCGCACTGGCTGGCCCACCCCGCGTTCGCCGAGGCGGTGGAGCGCTTTCTCGAGCGCGAGGGGACAGGCATCCGCGACTACCTGGACGAACTGAACGCGCGCAGCCCCTTCAGGCAAGGTTAGAAACGCTCCCATCCATCCAGACGCGCTCCGACCAGGCTCAACTCCTCGGCGTGGCAGGCACCACCCGGCTCGTCGCAGCAGAAAAGTCTCCCTCCAGCAGTACTCGCCTGTGCCACGGGGGCGTGGTTGGCACGGCATCCACCACGCCGGGTCGGCACCGTCATGCTCTGCCCTCATCCTGGCGTGCCATCATGGGATTGGAGAGCTAGCTCCAGTCGCGCACCGGCGTCCGGCGGCATAAAGTGCTACCTTCCACTGCGGCCCCAAAGCCCAGTGCGCCCCCCGTTTCTGACAGACGACCCGATGCCCCATTCCAGAAAAAAAACTGCCCATCCCCATCACATCCCCGCCCCGGGGCTTGCCTTGCTGGCGCTGGAGCTGCGGGTGCCCTGGGAGTTCGGAGCAGTGCTACCCGCCTGGCCCGTGCTGCAGCGCGCCCCGCTGGGCGACGGCCACACGGTGATCGTGTTCCCGGGCCTCACGGCGGGCGACGCAACCACCATCCCGCTGCGCCGCTACCTGGATTCGCGCAACTACGATACCCAGGGCTGGGGTCAGGGCCTGAACCTCGGCCCGCGCGATGGCGTGCTGGAGGCGGCCAAGCACCAACTGCGCGAGGCCGCACAAGCCAGCGGCGGCAAAGTGAGCCTGGTGGGCTGGAGCCTGGGCGGCGTGTACGCACGCGAACTGGCCAAGGAAATGCCCGATCTGGTGCGCTGCGTGATCACCTTGGGCACGCCATTCGCAGGCCCGCACACGTCAACCAATGCCTGGCGCATCTACCAGTTCGCCAGCGGCCGCGATGTCGAGCGCGAGACCGAACACTACAACCTGCCCGAGGCGCCTCCGGTGCCCACCACCAGCATTTTTTCGCGCACTGATGGCGTGGTGGCCTGGCGCGGCAGCATCCAGGCCCCGGCGCCGCACAACCCGCACACAGAGAACATCGAAGTCGTCGCCAGCCACTTCGGCATCGGACTGAACCCTAGTGCCTGGTGGGCCGTGGCCGATCGCCTGGGGCAACCGCACGGGCCGGAAGCAGTCTGGCAACCTTTTCAGCGCCCCCGCATTCCGGGCCTGCACCTGGTGTACCCCGATCCGCATCGGTAGCCGGACCTCAACCGAACGCAAGGGAAGCGTGTCAAGGTTCAGCCTCGCTCTGCTTCCTTTTTCATAGCTTTCAGTGTTTACCAATCAAGCGGTGAAGGCTGGTTTTGCTCGAATTTGAGCCATAGCGCTCAGCGCCGCAGGTTCTCCTGCTGGGTTTCGCCCACACGCGTCACCTCGCGCTCCTGGGGGCCGGGGACGGAGTCGGCAGGGTCGTCGATCTTGGCGGGTCCCGCGGCCACGCCGCCCAGGGCGCCAGCCACACCACCGACCACACCGCCCACCACCGCGCCGACCGGGCCGCCCACGGTGGAGCCCACCGCAGCCCCCGCAGCCGCACCGACGGCAGCCCCGCCGCCCACAGCCGCCGCGCCAGAGCCTTCCAAGACCTCGGCCTGGGGGCTTGGTTCGGCGCCATCACGCAAATTGGGGGTGGGGACGCTGGTATTGAGCGCGGATTGGTCGCGGCGCACCTGCTCGGCCAAATCGTTGTCTCGGTTCACCGCTTCGATGGTGGATGGGTTCATGGGAAGATCCTCGCAAGAGTGGAAGTCAATAAAAACGAGGGCAGCGCGAGCGCAGCCTTGCCTCTTTTCTAAGACTCTTCTCACCCGGGCGGCGCCGCCTTGCGGCCCCCCTGGCTGTCAGACAAGGGCTTAGGTTTACCCCGTGAACTCTGCATGTCCCCCGTGGGGCTGCCTTGCTCGCCTCAGCCCCGCCCCTCGCGTCAAAAGCTTTCCCAGTCGCCATCGCTCCCGCCTTTGGCTGGCGCGGGAGCTTGCGCTGAGGGCTTGCTGGAAGCGGGCGCAGGGGCAGCAGCTGCCGCGCGCGGCGCGGGGGCGGCCAGGCTGGCCAGCGGCTTGGCTTTGACTGGAGCAGCGGGCTTGCTGGCCACAGCGGCCGGGGCCGCCTGGGCGGGTGCCGGTATGGCCGCGGGCGCGGCGCTGGTGTACTGGCCCGCGTCCAGCTTGAACACGGCCACGGCATTCACCAGCTCGCCCGCCTGGGCGTTCAGCGCGCTTGCCGCCGCCGCCATCTCTTCCACCAGCGCTGCGTTCTGCTGCGTGGCCTGATCCATCTGCGTGACAGCTTCGCCCACCTGGCCCACGCCAGCGCTTTGTTCGCTGCTGGCCGCGCTGATCTCGCCCATGATGTCCGTCACCCTGCGGATGGCGGCCACCACTTCGGTCATGGTTGCGCCCGCCTTGTCCACCAGCGCGGTGCCCTGCTCCACCCGCTCCACGCTGGCCATGATCAGGGCCTTGATTTCCTTGGCGGCTTCCGCGCTGCGCCCGGCCAGGCTGCGCACTTCGCCAGCCACCACGGCAAAGCCCCGGCCCTGCTCACCAGCGCGGGCGGCTTCCACCGCGGCATTCAGCGCCAGGATGTTCGTCTGGAACGCGATGCCATCGATCACGCTGATGATGTCGGCGATCTTCCGGCTGCTGTCGTTGATGCCCTTCATGGTCTCGACGACTTCGGCGACCACATCGCCGCCCTGCACTGCGACGGAACTGGCGTTCACGGCCAACTGGTTGGCGGCGCGGGCGTTGTCCGCGTTCTGGCGCACGGTGGAGCCCAGCTCTTCCATCGAGGCGGCCGTCTCCTCCAGCGCGCTCGCCTGCTGTTCCGTGCGCGCGCTCAGGTCGTTGTTGCCCGAGGCAATCTGGGCACTGGCCGAGGCCACACCCTCGGCGTTGCTGCGCACGCCGGACACCACGTGCGCCAGATTGGCGCGCATGTCGCCCAACGCCACGAGCAATTGGCCCATCTCATCCTTGCCGCCCGGAGGCACCGTGGTAGTGAGGTCACCCTCTGCAATTGCACGGGCAGCACGCACGGCATGGTGGGCGGGCCTGGAAACGCTGCGCGTAATGCCAACACCCAGCAACATCGCCAACACCACACAGATGGCCAATGTGCCCAGCAGCCAAAGGCGCGCCCTGCCAAACACCTCGCGCCCCTCGGCGCTGGCTTGCAAGGCCGCCTCGGAATTGATCTTCTGCAATGCCCCCAGCGTTTCGGCAACAGCCACAAAGGCTGTCTCCGACTCCCCCGCGTAGAGCATGCCCAAAGCCTCGCCGGTAAGTTCCAGCGTTTCGGCGTTGGTGAAATCCACGCCTGAAGCAATCTCCAGCAACTTCGCCTGCAGCTTGATGTACTCGGCCTTGCGCCGCTTGTAGGCGGCATACGCCTCGCGCTCCTGGTCCTGATTGATCAGGGTCTCGTATGCAAGCTCCGTCTTCTCCAGGTCTTTATGGCGCAGCGCTACCTGCTCGGAAAACGCCTTGACTTCAGCCCCGCTGCGCGAGGTGACCACCCCGGCCTCCGAGCGCCGCATCCGGTTGAGCAGCACGCGCAGTTCACCCGTCTGCGCCACACTGGGTAGAAGGTTGGACGCAATTTCATCTGCTGCCTTGTGCATGCGGGACATCTGCGCCAGTGCCATTACTCCCAGCAAGGTGGTAAACAGCACGACGGCCAGAAATCCCGCGCCCAGCTTGACGCCGATGCGCAGATCGGAAATTCTCATGGATGCCCCCTCACATTGCGTTGTTGCCGATCCGGCCCGCCGATGCGTTCCCGTCGGTATTCAAAAGCGCCGCCCATCTGTAACAAAATTCAGTCTAGCAGCGGCTTGCGGTTGTGCGGGGTGGGCTTTCCCCTGAGAAGACAACGCCGTGGACTCCAAAAAAAAGCATGCGGGCTTTTGGCGCGCATGCTTTATCGGATGGACGCGGTTAGCTATCGTACTGATAGCAAACAGCTCCTTGCCATCACGCCTTGGAGGGCGAGATGTCAGATTTTTCTCAGGCTTTGGATTTCTTGAAAGCCTCGATACCGTCGGCCACTTCCTTCTTCGCCGCGTCAACGCCTTCCCAGCCCAGGACCTTGACCCACTTGCCCTTTTCCAGGTCCTTGTAGTGCTCGAAGAAGTGCGCGATGGCGTTGCGGCGCATCGCGTTCACGTCTTCAATGTTCTGCCAGTGGTCGTACATGGGCAGGATCTTGGACGTGGGCACCGCGATCACCTTGCCATCCACGCCTGCCTCGTCTTCCATCATCAGAATGCCCAGGGGGCGGCACGGCACCACCACACCGGGGTGCAGTGGGTACGGTGTGATCACCAGCACGTCCACCGGGTCGCCATCGCCCGACAGGGTTTGCGGCACATACCCGTAGTTGGTGGGATAGTGCATGGCCGTGGTCATGAACCGGTCGACGAAGATGGCGCCCGACTCCTTGTCCACCTCGTACTTGATGGGATCAGAGTTCATCGGAATTTCGATGACCACGTTGAAAGCG
>NZ_JALEGG010000043.1 GCF_022763525.1 Acidovorax sp. | reverse complement strand
TCACAATTGTAGGACGCTAAGTTTTTACGGAAGTAGAGTTTTTTACCCACCATTTCAAACAAGTCTAGCTTAAATCCACCTCTTTCATCAGGTACATCCCGGCCACGGCATCCTGGCCGAAGAGTCGGGCAAGGAATACGGCGCCAAGGATTCGGAGTTCGTCTGGATCATCGACCCGCTGGACGGCACCACCAACTTCATCCACGGCTTTCCCGTCTATTGCATCAGCATCGCGCTGGCCGTGAAGGGCAAGGTCGAGCAGGCCGTGGTGTACGACCCCACCCGCAACGACCTCTTCACCGCCACCAAGGGCCGCGGCGCCTACCTGAACGAGCGCCGCATCCGCGTCTCCAAGCGCACCCAGCTCAAGGACTGCCTGATCTCCACCGGCTTCCCCTTCCGTCCGGGCGACAACTTCAAGAGCTACCTCAACATGATGGCCGACGTCATGCAGCGCACCGCTGGCCTGCGCCGCCCCGGCGCCGCCGCGCTGGACCTGGCCTATGTGGCCGCGGGCTTCACCGACGGCTTCTTTGAAACCGGCCTGTCGATCTGGGACGTGGCCGCCGGCTCGCTGCTGGTGACCGAAGCCGGTGGCCTGGTGGGCAACTTCACGGGCGAGGCCGACTTCCTGGAGCAGCGCGAATGCCTGGCCGGCAACCCGCGCATCTACGGCCAGCTGGTGCCCATCCTGGGCAAGTACAGCAAGTTCGCAAGCGCGGGCGACAAGGCGGCCGTGCGGCAGGCGGCGGCTGCCGATGCGCCTGAAGCCAACAACACTCAAGAGGCAGAGGGCGGTGCGGATTTAGCCGAATCGGTAGCGCCCCAAGCCGACGCAGGCAAGGGCGAAGACGCGCCGTTCTGATCATCGCAACGACCGCGCCCTGCGGTGAAGCCAGCGCACGATGGCCACTGGTGATATCTCGTAACTGGACTGAGCAGGGGGCGGGACTCCCACCAGGGCAGCCGCGCAAGGGCCGCCCCGCCGCGCTGGCTGCGTCCCCCTTCCCGAATTGCGCGGCAATTCGAGAGAAGGGGGAAGGCGCGAAGCGACTCAGGGGGATGAACTCTATCCAGGGTCTGGATACCTCTGCGCAATGCTGCGGAAGTCCTCCGCAATGTCCACAAACGCATCCACCATGTCCGGATCAAAGTGCGTGCCCTTGCCACGCACGATGGTGCTGCAGGCCTGGTCGTGTGAAAAAGCCGGCTTGTAGACCCGCTTGCTGATCAGCGCGTCGTACACGTCCGCCACCGCCATCAGGCGGGCCGACACGGGGATCTCGTCGCCCTTGAGCCCCTCGGGGTAGCCTGAGCCATCCCATTTTTCCTGGTGGCTGTAGGCAATTTCCTTGGACACACTTAGGAAGGCCACGCGCATGCCGAGGCGCCGTTCGGCCTCGTCGATGGCGTTGCGACCCAGCGTGGTGTGGGTCTTCATGATCTCGAACTCTTCCACCGTGAGCTTGCCCGGCTTGAGCAGGATGCTGTCGGGGATGCCGATCTTGCCGATGTCGTGCAGCGGAGCGGACTTGTACAGCAGCTCGATCATGCGGTCATTGAGCACCGGCTCAAAGCGCGGGTGGTGACGCAGCCGCTCGGCCAGCGTCTTCACATACAGCTGCGTGCGCCGGATGTGGTTGCCGGTTTCGTTGTCGCGCGTCTCGGCCAGCGAAGTCATGGCCATGATGGTCACGTCCTGAATGGCCTGCACTTCCAGCGTGCGCATGGCGACCTCGCGCTCCAGGTAGGAGCTCTTGTCGCGCAGGAAGTCAGCCGTGGCCTTGAGCGCCAGGTGGGTGTTGACCCGCGCCAGCAGTATGGGCGGGCTGATGGGCTTGGTGATGTAGTCCACGGCACCCAGCGCCAGGCCCATGCGTTCATCGTCGGGGTCGGAACGCGCCGTGAGAAAGATCACTGGAATATCGCGCGTGGAGGCCGCGGCCTTCAGGCGCCGGCAGACCTCGTAGCCATCCATCTCGGGCATCATGATGTCCAGCAGGATGAGGTCGGGCGGTGTGCCGGACTGCGCGATCTTCAGCGCCTTCTCGCCGTGGTTGGCCACCTTCACGAGAAAGTGCTCGCGCAGCAGCGTGCCCATGAGCGTGAGGTTGTCCGGGGTGTCATCCACCACGAGCACCGTGGCGATGGGCTTGTCGACCAGAGCGGCCTGTGGGAGGGCAAAGGGCGCGTTGTCCATGGGAGTTCCTCGGTTTTCCTGGGTATTCCTGGGTTTTCCTGGAGGCGGGACCGCTCAGAGGGGATGAACGGCGGAGTGTTCCGGGCCTGGCATGGCGGGCTCGTCTGGCTGTTCCGGCAGTACCGCCAGCGCCTGCTCAAAATCAAAATTCTGCGTGTGGGTCTCCAGCATCGCGAAGCTGCTGCCCAGCGCAGCCTGGAGCACTTGAGCGTGGCGCTGAAGGAACTCGGGGGCCGCAGGGTCGTCCTGCTCCAGCAGCGTGCGCAGCTGTTGCAGGGCCACCGCAGAGTCCTCCACCTGCGTGCCAGCCGCCGCGGAAGGGTTCAGGTCTGCCGGGCGCCCCGTTCGCGGCCCCAGCATCCACGCGTGCAATTGAGCCAGCAGTGGCTGCAGCGCGGCGTCCAGGCTGGCCATCAATGCGGCGGTGGTCTGCGGGGTTGCGCTGCTGCGCAGGGCTTGTTCCAGTGCCTGGGCGTGGGCCGAGATTTCCTGCGCACCGATGTTGGCGGCCACCGAGCGCAAGGTGTGCGCCAGCCGTTCGGCCAGTTCTCTGTCGACGTTGGCAGCGGCCTGCTCCAGGTCGGAAATCACCGACGACTGCCCTTGCACAAACCGCCGCAGCATCTCGGCATACAGGCCCGGCTTGCCCAGGGCGCGCTGCAGGCCCAGGCGGGTGTCCAGGCCTGCCACTGCGGGGAACGGCGCTGCCACTGCGGCGTCGGAGCCGGTTTGTCTGGCCTCTTCGCCGTCCGATGCCACGCCGGCGCCAGCATCCTCACTGCCGTCTGCTGCGCCGCTGGGCATGCCCGCCCCCGCCGGCTTGCCCAGCCCCGGCCGCGGCCGGATCCAGCGGCTCAGTGCGGCCCACAGCGCCGCCGGCTCAATGGGCTTGGCCACGTGGTCGTTCATGCCTGCCGCAAAGCAACGCTGGCGGTCGGCTTCCATGGCGTTGGCCGTCATGGCGACGATGGGGAGTTGCGCATGGCGAGGGTTGCTGCGCAGTTGCCGCGTGGCGGTTTCGCCATCCATCACAGGCATCTGCATGTCCATCAGCACCACGTCGTACTGCTTGCGCTCGATGCGGTCCAGGGCCTCCTGGCCGTTCTCGGCCACGTCCACCGAAAAACCCGCTTCGAGCAAGAGTTCGACGGCCACCATCTGGTTGAGCTCGTTGTCCTCCACCAGCAGCACCGACGCGCCCCGGATGGCCAGCGGCAGTTCATCGGCCGCGGGTGCGCTGGCGGCCGCGCGGGGTGGGCTGTAGATGGAGTGCGCACGCGGCTGCATCAGCGTGTCGAACAGCAGCGAGGCATTCACGGGCTTGATCAGCACGGTGTCGATGCCCTGGGCGCGTGCGGCACGCATCACGTCTTCCCGCCCGTAGGCCGTGACCATGAGCATCTTGGGCACCTGCGCCATGCCCAGGCCCCGGATGTGCCCCGCCAGTTCGATGCCATTCATTCCGGGCATGTGCCAGTCCAGCAGCAGCAGGCCGAACGGCTGGTGCTGCGCCATGGCCTCGCGCAAGCGGTCGAGTGCCTCCAGCCCCGAATGGGCCTGCTCCACCTGAAACCCCATGGCCAGCAGCATGTCGGACAGCACGGTGGCTGCCGTGTGGTTGTCGTCCACCACCAGCACCCGGCGACCCCGCAGGTCGGGGGGCGGCAGCAGCACGCGCGCAGGCGCGCCGCGTTCCAGCGGCAGCGTGACCCAGAAGGTGGAGCCCTGGCCGTAGGTGCTCTCCACGCCCACCTCGCCGCCCATAAGCTCCGCCAGGCTCTTGCAGATGGCCAGGCCCAGGCCGGTGCCGCCATAGCGGCGTGTGGTGGAGGTATCCGCTTGCTGGAAGCTCTGGAACAGCCGCCCCATCTGCTCGGTGGTGAGCCCGATGCCCGTGTCGCGCACTTCAAACCTGAGCGTCACCCTCTCGCCCGCTGCCTCCATGAGGCGCACGGCAATGGTGATCTCCCCGTGGTCCGTGAACTTGATGGCGTTGTTGGCGAAGTTGATGAGGATCTGGCCCAGGCGCAAGGAATCGCCCACCAGGTTGGGGGGCACATCCGGCCCTACGTCGCAGACCAGTTCCAGCCCCTTGGCGCCAGCCTTGTAGCTCACGACGTCGGACACGCTCTCCAGCATGCGGTCCAGCTCGAAAGGCTGCTGGTCCACCGTGAGCTTGCCTGCCTCGATCTTGGAAAAATCGAGGATGTCGTTGATCACGCCCAGCAGATGCTGGCCGGCCTGTTGGATCTTGCTCACGTAGTCGTGCTGCCGCGCCGTCAGGCCCGATTTGAGCGCCAGATGCGACATGCCGATGATTGCGTTCATCGGTGTGCGGATCTCATGGCTCATGTTGGCCAGGAAGCTCGACTTGAGCGCAGTGGACTCCTCGGCCAGTTCCTTGGCGCGGCGCAGCTCCTGCTCAGCGCGCTGGCGGTCCGTGATGTCGACAAAGGTGCCAATGGCGCCGCCTGGCGAACCGTCGGGGCGCGAGAAGCCGTGCAGCCAGAACAGCGTGTGGTGGATGTGGCCATCCGCATAGGGCAAATCGACTTCCTTGTGCACCGACTGCACCCCATGCAACGCTTCCCTGGCGTCCTGGGCAAAAAGGGCCCGCTGCGCTTCGGGGAGGAACGACAGGTCCAGGACGGTCTTTCCGATCAGGGCTTCGCGTTGCACTCCGAAAGCCTGCTCGTAAGCGCGGTTGAATCCGATGTAGCGGCCTTGGGCATCCTTGTAGAACAGCGGGACGGGGATGGCATCGACCAATGCCTGCTGGAAGCCCAGTTGCTCAGCCACACGGGCTTCGAGCAGCTTTTGCTCATGGATGTCCACGTTCACGCCCACTACCCGCACGGGCTTGCCTTGGCCATCCCGGAAGATCCGCGCCGCCGAGAGGAACCAGCGCACCTCCCCGTCCGGCCGCACGATGCGCCACGAATCGCGCAGATGCTCATCCTCTCCGGCCAGGGCCGCCGCAAACGTGGCGACGGCGCGGTCCCGGTCGTCGGGGTGGAGCAGCTCCTGCCAATCCTGCTGGGTGCGCGCTTGCGTTCCCGGCGCCAGCCCCAGCATCGCCACGAGCTTTTCGCTCCAGAGCACCTGCCCCGTGGGGAGGTCGATGTCGAACACACCGATCTTTCCTGCCTCCTGGGCCAGCTCCAGCCGGTCCTTGGCCTGCTGCACAGCCACCTCGGCACGCCGTTGCTCGCTGACGTCCTCGATCACCCACAGCGACGCATTGCGGAACCCCTCCATCTGCACGTTGCGCCCCGCCATGCGGGCTTCGAAGCGGGTCCCGTCCAGGCGGAACAGCGTGGTGACCTGCCGCACGGCGCCGCCAGCCGCCAGCACCGGCCCCACCTGGCCATGAAACTGCTGGGCGAGCTCTCCACCGCCCAGCAACACCCGCACGCCCAGGCCAAGCAGCTCCGAGGCCGTGCCTCGCATGAGCTCCACGAACGCGGGGTTGAACTGCCGGAACTTGCCATCGGCCACCAGTGCAATGGGCGGCGCGTTGTCAAAGATGGCCGTCTGCTGCTCCAGCAGTTCGTTGAGCAGCCGCTCGCGGCGCACCAGTTCTTCCTGGGCGGCAATGCGTGCCGAGATGTCTTCGTGCAAGCCCAC
>NZ_JALEGG010000042.1 GCF_022763525.1 Acidovorax sp. | reverse complement strand
CGGTGTGGCCCGGGAACGCCACGCCGGCAGCCGACAGGGACTCCTTGTGCAAGGGCGCCGTGACCAAGCCCGCCACCTCGCCTCGCAGCGCGGCACGTGCTGCCCAGACCACGCTGTCGGCGGCAGCGCGGCCCGCGGCGGCGCTGATCTGCCCCCAGGGTTGCGGGCCCGGAATGCCTGGCAATTGCAGCACCGGGATACAGCGGGGAGGCACCAGCAGCGCATCGGAAGGCGCTTCGATCTGCGCCACGGGCACCATCGGCGCACCAGGCCGCACGATGGCCTGTGCCGCACGCCGCAGCGTGGCGACATCGCCCGCCACAAAACAGCCCGCCAGCTCGGCCGGCGCATCGCGAAAGGCCTTGGCCACGATTTCGGGGCCGATGCCTGCGGGGTCACCCTGGGTGATGGCAAGAGATTTCATGAGTTCATGGTTGAAATAAAAATCGACCGTAGCGCTTTATTGACAAGCGCTGATAGCTATAATTTTAATAGCATATAGGGCAACACACCCGACCGTCAGGCGGGGTTGTCGACCTCGATGAACTGGTGGCTCAACCCCCACTGCGCCGCCACCTGCGCCGCCACCGCCGGCGCGCCATAACGCTCGGTGGCGTGGTGCCCGGCTGCAATGAAACCCACGCCGGTCTCCCGGGCCAGGTGTGCTTGCGGCTCCGAGATCTCGCCCGTGATGAACACATCCGCCCCTGCGGCTATCGCCGCCTCGAAGTAGCCCTGCGCGCCGCCCGTACACCAGGCCACGCGGCGGACCGGCCGCTGTGCAGCAGCGCCGTCCGGCGGCACCCATGTGACGCGGCGGCCCAGAACCTGCGCGACATGGTCTGCCAGGGCCTCCCCGTGGGCAAAGGCGGCAGACCCGATGAAGCCCAGGTCGTTCTCGCCGAACCGGGCGTCGGCCGCCAGGCCCAGCACACGGCCCAACTGGGCGTTGTTGCCCAGTTCCGGATGGGCATCCAGCGGCAGGTGGTAGGCAAACAGGTTGATGTCATGCGCCAGCAGCAACTGCAGCCGCTGCTTCATCCAGCCCGTCACACGGCCGTCCTGCCCGCGCCAGAACAGGCCGTGGTGTACAAAGATGGCGTCCGCCTGCGCAGCGATGGCAGCCTCAATCAGCGCACGGCTGGCCGTCACGCCGCTGACGATGCGGCGGATCTGGGCTTTGCCCTCCACCTGCAGGCCATTGGGTCCGTAATCCTTGAAGCGCTCGGGTTGCAGCAGGCTGTCAAACGCCTGGAGAAGTTCAGGGCGGGAAATGCTCATGCAGCTATTGTCGCGCGGGCCCGCGCCCACACATGGGAGACAATGGCTTTCTGCGACAGACCGCCCTATGCGCCCACCCCGGGCGGGCCGCCGCACCCATCCTGAGCTCATCACCTGTACAGAATTTCATGAAACGCATCTGGCTGTTGTTCTCCCAGGCCGTCACGGTGTTCGTCGCGGCCTATTTTGTCGTCGCCACCCTGCAGCCCAACTGGCTGGGGCGGGGTGCCGCCACACGCTCCGGGGCGGGGATTGCGCTGCTCGAAGCCCCCCCTGCGCCCGCCAATGCGCAGCCTGCGGCGGGTAGCTTCAGCGCTGCGGCGCGCCAGGCGGCACCCGCGGTGGTCAGCATCAACACCAGCAAGGCCGTGCGCCACCCGCGCAGCAACGACCCCTGGTTTCAGTTTTTCTTCGGTGACCAGGGCGCCCAGGCCCAGTCCGGCCTGGGCAGCGGGGTGATCGTGAGCCCCGACGGCTACATCCTCACCAACAACCACGTGGTGGAGGGCGCAGACGAGATTGAAGTGACCCTGACCGACAGCCGCCGCGCCAGCGCCCGGGTGATCGGCACCGACCCCGACACCGACCTGGCCATCCTCAAGATCGAGCTCGACAAGCTGCCCGTCATCGTGCTGGGCAATTCCGACAGCTTGGCCGTGGGTGACCAGGTGCTGGCCATCGGCAACCCCTTTGGCGTCGGGCAGACGGTGACCAGCGGCATCGTGAGCGCCCTGGGCCGCACGCAGCTGGGGATCAACACGTTCGAGAATTTCATCCAGACCGATGCGGCCATCAATCCTGGCAACTCGGGTGGCGCGCTGGTGGACGTGAACGGCAATCTCATGGGCATCAACACCGCCATTTATTCGCGCTCGGGCGGCAGCATGGGCATTGGCTTTGCCATCCCGGTGTCCACCGCTCGGCTGGTGCTGGACGGCATCGTCAAGGACGGTCAAGTCACGCGCGGCTGGATCGGTGTTGAGCCCAACGAGCTCTCGCCCGAGCTGGCCGAGACCTTCGGCGTGAAGGCCACCGAGGGCGTGATCATTACCGGCGTGCTGCAGGACGGCCCTGCTGCCCTGGCCGGCATGCGACCCGGCGACGTGATCGTGCGCGTGGAGGGCAAGAATGTGGGCAATGTGTCTGAGCTGCTGACGGCCGTAGCGTCGCTCAAGCCGGGAACGGTGGCGCCATTCAACGTCCAGCGTGGCGACAAGATGGTGGAACTGAGCATCACGCCCGGGGTACGCCCCCGGCCCCAGCGCAATGTGAGACGGTAAGCCCCCTGAGCCGCTGCGCGTCTCTTCCCCAAAAGGGGGAAGCCTCCAGCGGCCCGGCAAAGCCGGTTACGCGGTGGCACCGGCACTGAGCACACGCCAGTTTGGAGGGACTGCGCGCAGAACAGGGCGAAACGGTCCCCGATGCACGCAGTCAGCTATTAAAAATATAGCTGGAGGCGCTCACCTCACAAGCGCCACAGGCCATTTGCAAGAGAAACCCAACCTTCAGGCGTTGGAGGCAGGCTCGCTGCCCTCTTCGGGTGCCTTGGTGTGCCTGATGAACACCTGCGCCGCCCAGATACCCACCTCGTACAGCAGGCACATGGGGATGGCCAACGACAGCTGCGAGACCACATCGGGCGGCGTGACGATGGCGGCAATCACGAAGGCAATCACGATGAAGTAGCCGCGGAACTCGCGCAGCTTCTGCACGCTGACCACGCCCATGCGGGCCAGCACCACCACGGCGATCGGCACCTCGAACGCGAGGCCGAACGCGAGGAACATCGACAGCACGAAGCTCAGGTAGGCCTCGATATCGGGCGCGGCCGTGATGCTCTTGGGTGCAAAGCTCTGGATGAAGGCGAACACTTGGCCAAACACCAAGTAGTAGCAAAACGCCACTCCAATGAAGAACAGCAGCGTGCTGGAGATCACCAGCGGCAGCACCAGCTTCTTCTCGTGCGAATACAGGCCAGGCGCCACAAAGGCCCACACTTGGTACAGCACAAAGGGCAAGGCCAGCAAAAAAGCCGACATCAGCAGAATCTTGAGCGGCACCATGAACGGCGAGATCACCGAAGTGGCGATCAGCGTGGCGCCCTTGGGCAGGTGCGCGACCAGCGGCGCGGCCAGGAAGTCGTACAGCGCGCCAGGGCCAGGGAAGAAGAAAAGGAAGGCCGCTGCGATCGCGATGGCGATGATGGCCTTGACCAGCCGGTCGCGCAGCTCCATCAGGTGCTGCACAAACGGCTGCTCAGTGCCGGCCAGCTCGTCTTCTTTGGAGGGGATTTCGGACATGGTGGATCTTTGTGGGCGTCAGGGCCGCCCGGGCAGCGCGCGGGGCGCTGGTGGCTGCAGCCGCGGCATCAGTGGAATTTACGGGGACGGAACCGCGCCACCCGGGCAGCGCCGGACTGCGCCTTCGTGCGCACACCGCTCTTGGCCTTGTACCACTGGGGCACGGCGCCGCGCTTGAGGCGCCAGTTCTTGCCGGGATGCTTGTAGGCAGGTACGACAGCCGCCTGGTCCTGCAGCGGGGTGCTGGCGGTATCGATGGCTTCAGCCCAGTCCTTTTCGAATTCGCTGGCACTGGTCTGGATGGAGTTTTGCACATCGCGTGCAGCGTTCTCCACCGTGTCCTTCATCTTCTTGAGCTCGTCGAGCTCCATCGACCGGTTGACCTCGGCCTTGACGTCGGACACGTAGCGCTGGGCCTTGCCCAGCAGCGTGCCCACGGTGCGGGCGACGCGCGGCAGCTTTTCGGGACCGATGACAATCAGCGCGACGGCGCCGATCAGCGCCATCTTGGACAGGCCAATATCAATCATGCGTCAGACGCAAAGCGTGAAGGTGCCGATGAATGAACGTGGCCCGCTCAGCTTTTCTGCTTGGCTTCGACATCGATGGTGGTCTTGTCGGCAGCCGGGTTGTTCGCGACCTGGCTGGCAGGCGGCGTGGCGGGGGTATCGGCAGCGCCGTCCTTCATGCCGTCCTTGAAGCCCTTGACGGCGCCCCCGAGATCGGAGCCCATGTTCTTGAGCTTCTTGGTGCCGAACACCATGACGACGATCAGCAGCACGATCAGCCAGTGCCAGATGGAAAAAGAGCCCATGGAATATCTCCTAACGAATTGCAATCATTTTAGACGGGGGGCATGGCAGGAGTTCACCCGCCGTGCCGTTTTGCGGGAATGTCCCCGCACGCCCCGTCAGCCTGGTTCAGCCTTTGAGCCACGGGCGCGGGCCGCCCATCACATGCAGGTGCAGGTGGTGGATTTCCTGTCCGCCTTCCAGCCCCGTGTTTACCACGATGCGGAAACCTCCTTGCGGGTACGGGTTGCAGCCCTGCTCCAGCGCCAGCTTGGGCGCCAGCGCCATCATGCGCCCAAGCAGGGGCGCGTGTTCAGCGGTGACCTGGGCCATGGAAGGGATATGCAGCTTGGGCACCATCAGGAAGTGCACGGGTGCCCCCGGGTGGATGTCATGGAAGGCGAAGACCTCTTCGTCTTCATATACCTTTTTCGACGGAATCTGGCCCGCGATGATCTTGCAGAAGAGGCAGTTCGGATCGTGCATGGAATTCAATGAAAAACAGGAGGTGCGCCGCTCAGTCAGCATCCGTGCAGCACCAGCGGGCTGCCAAGGACCTTGGGCGGGCGAAGGCGCTCATTGTGAGGGATGTCTGGCCTGGCGGTTCGGCCGGTGGGGGCGCCACCCCGCCCGCTCAGGCATCCACCGCTTGGTTGCGGCTCATGGCCAGCATGCCGCGCACGATGCGGTACAGGAACCACAAGGAGATCAAACCCCACGCGATCCAGCCCGGCGCGATCAGCAGCAGCCACAGCGGCGCGGTCACCACGTACAGCACGCCCGCCCAGATCACGGATCGGATGCGCCAGGAAAAATGGTTGGCCTGCCAGGTGCCCTCCGCGTCGCTGCGCTTGATCAGATCGATCACCAGGGCGATGACCAGCAGCAGCGCACTGGCCTGCGTGCCCGGCAGCACGGCACCCACGGCCACGATGAGGTGCAGCACATAGCTGACCCAGCCGATGTTTTTGAGGCTCTCGGCCTTTTGATCGTTGCTCTGCACATCGATGATGTCGCTCATGGGGCTCCTTCCTCTGCAGTGCGCGCAACCGCCTTGCGCAGGGCTTTTTCCTCGATGCCGCTGGTGCCCTCGCGGCGCTCCAGCTCGGCCACAACGTCGGCGGGCGTGAGGCCATAGTGGGCCAATGCCACCATGGTGTGAAACCACAGATCGGCTACCTCGTACACCAGCTTGGATTTGTCGGCGCCATGCTGAACGTCCTTGGCCGCCATCACCACCTCGGTGGCCTCTTCGCCGATTTTTTTCAAAAAGGCGTCCGGCCCCTTGTGCAGCAGGCGCGAGACATAGCTCTTTTCGGGATCGCCGCCGTTGGCCGGCTTGCGGCTTTCAATCACTTCGGCAAGGCGGGCAAGGGAATCGTTGGAGGGCATGGTCTTACTTGTAGATGGATTCGGGGTCTTTCAAGACCGGGTCAACCGGGTGCCAGGCGCCATCCTTGAGCACGCTGAAGAAGCAGCTGTGGCGGCCGGTGTGGCAGGCGATGCCGGGTTCGTGGCCTAGCTGAGTCACCTTAAGCAGCACGACGTCGTTGTCGCAGTCCAGGCGGATCTCATGCACGGTCTGCACGTGGCCCGATTCCTCACCCTTGAACCACAGCTTCTTGCGCGAGCGGCTGAAATACACGGCGCGGCCAAGTTCCGCCGTCTTGGCGAGGGCCTCGCGGTTCATCCACGCAAACATCAGCACGTCGCCCGTGCCCTGCTCCTGCGCAATCACGGGCACCAGGCCTTGCGCATCCCATTTCACTTCGTTGAGCCAGTTCATGGGCGGGATTGTCGGTGATTTGCATGACAGGCCCGGCTGCTGAACGCCGCAATTCGAACCATTTTGGCCGCCAGCGCTTGTCCATCAAGCGCAATAAGCTATAAAAACATGAGTGAATATCGAAGCATCCGTGAAGCAGCGGCCTACTTCGCCACCGTCAGGAACACCCACTTGCGATCCCAATTCTTCTGACCCAGGAATTTGATGGCGAAGGCGTATCGCCCCGGGGGCAGGAAATCCTGCGTGAGCGTCTCCTGCTGGGTCACCACGGCCTGGCCATTGACGCGCACGCTTTGGTCCGCCACCAGTTCCGGCTTGCTCTCCAGGTCCTGACCGTCCAGGGCATAGACGGTCACATCGGGCTCTTCCTTCTCATCGCCAACGTGGGGCAGGCCAAAGGCGTTGGCGCGCGTTTCCACCTCCAGTGCCAGCGAACCCGCCACGGGCTGCCGCACGATCCAGTGCACGTCGCGCACGTTGCGATTCAGCGTCTGCAACAGGGTTTTGAGCTTTTCGAATTCGGCCTGATCGGCAATCACCTCCACCGGCGCGCCGCCGATGGTGGCATCAAAGCAGCGGCCAATGCGTTGCACACAAGGCAGGCGATCAAAAAAGCTTGCGTAGGATGGCGGCGGCACCTGGGCCGCAGCAGGCAGCGCGGTGGCAGCGCAGGCCAGGGCCAGCGCCGCCGCCCACGGCGCGCCCACCCTTCGCACCATCACAGCCGCACCGGAATACCGCGCTCGGCCATGCGCTGCTTGGCCTGGCCCACGGTGTATTCGCCGTAGTGGAAGATGCTGGCGGCCAGCACGGCGTCGGCGCCGCCTTGCTGCACGCCGTCGGCCAGGTGATCGAGGTTGCCCACTCCGCCAGATGCGATCACTGGCACGCTCACGGCGTCGCTCACGGCGCGCGTGAGCTCCAGGTCAAAACCGGCCTTGGTGCCGTCGCGGTCCATGCTGGTCAACAGGATTTCGCCCGCCCCGCGGCGCGCCATTTCGGTAGCCCAGGCCACGGCATCCAGCCCGGTGTTCTTGCGCCCGCCGTGGCTGTACACGTCCCAGCCGGCACCCAGGGGCTGGCCGTTGGCGCCCAGGCGCTGGGCTTCTTCGGCCGTGCGGCGCTTGGCATCGATGGCTACCACGATGCACTGCGCGCCGTACTTGGCAGAAACGGCATCGATCACATCGGGGTTGGCGATGGCCGCCGAGTTGAAGCTGGTCTTGTCGGCGCCCGCGTTGAGCAGCCTGCGCACGTCTTCCACCGTGCGCACGCCGCCACCCACGGTGAGCGGAATGAAGACCTGGCTGGCCACGGCCTCGATGATGTGGAGGATCAGGTCGCGGCCATCGCTGGTGGCAGTGATGTCCAGGAACGTGAGTTCGTCGGCACCCTGCGCGTTGTAGCGCGCGGCGATCTCGACCGGATCGCCCGCATCGCGCAGCTCGACGAAGTTGACGCCCTTGACCACGCGGCCGCCGGTCACGTCAAGGCAGGGAATGATGCGTTTGGCAAGCATGGGAAAAGAGAAGGGGCGAGTGGGGTGACCAGAATTCTATGTGCGCAGGCTGCGCGCCACGCCATCCTGCCAGCGCCAAGCGTCGGCGCAAATAGCGTCCAGCCCGCGCTCCGCGCGCCAGCCCAGCAGACGCTCGGCCAGCGAGGGGTCGGCCCAGCACGAGGCCACGTCGCCCGCGCGGCGCGGCACGATGCGAAGAGGCACGGGCCGGCCGCTGGCGCGCTCGAAGCCGCGCACCATCTCCAGCACCGACACGGGCCGCCCCGTGCCCAGATTCACCGTGAGCAGGCCAGAGTGCTCGCGCAGGTAGCGTAGCGCCGCCACGTGGCCCTCGGCCAGGTCGCAGACGTGGATGTAGTCGCGCACGCCGGTGCCGTCGGGCGTAGGGTAGTCGTTGCCGTACACCGACAGCGCCTCGCGCCAGCCTGCCGCCACCTGGGCCACGTAGGGCGCAAGGTTGTTGGGCACGTCCTGAGGGTCTTCGCCGATCAGGCCGCTTTCGTGCGCGCCCACCGGGTTGAAGTAGCGCAGCCGGGCAATGCGCCAGAGGCCGGGCTCGGCTCCATCCACGTCGGCCAGCATCTGCTCCATCATCAGCTTGGACTGGCCGTAAGGGTTCGTAGCCGACAGCGGGAAGTCCTCGCGCACCGGCAGCGTGGCCGGATCGCCGTACACAGTGGCCGAAGATGAGAACACGATGCTGCGCACCCCCGCCGCCTGCATGGCGCGCAACAGCGTCAGGGTGCCGGCAACGTTGTTGTCGTAGTAGCGAAGCGGCTCGCGCACCGATTCGCCCACGGCCTTAAAGGCCGCGAAGTGAATCACGCCAGTAATGGAGTGCTCCGCCAGCACGCGCGCGAGGAGGGCTTCATCGCGCACGTCGCCTTCTACGCATGTCACGGCGGCGCCCGTGATGCGACCCAGCCGCTCCAGCACAGAGCGCCGGCTGTTGCTGAAGTTGTCGAGGATGAGGAACGGAATGCCTGCCTGGGCCAGCGCCACGCAGGTATGGGAGCCGATGAATCCGGCCCCGCCGGTGACCAATATCACGGGTTGGGTCCTTGTGGTGGTAGGGGGCGAAACCGATGACCAGCACCGCCTGCGGCGGTCCACGGAACATGCGGCTCGCGGGACGCCACTGTAGCCGCAAATGCCGACGGCACGCCCCTGAACATAGAAAGAAAGAAGTGCACCGGTGGTCAGCTCACTTGCGTCAGCACCCGCAACTCCTGCCAGCCCTGCCAATGCGCTCCAGGCGCCAGGGCGACAGGCTGATCGATCTGGGCAGCTTCCACGCACAGCATGGCGCGCCAGCCTTCGGGCGGCATGTCGGCCAGCCGCGCGCACAGGGCGCTGCCGGGGTTCCAGACCACGGTGTTGGAGAGGCTGGCGCTTTGGGTGATCTGCAGGGTGTGCGCGCCGTCGCACAGGTGCAGCGGTGCGGCAGCCGCCCCAAAGACCCGGTCGTACTCGCCCGCAAACGTCACATCGCCGTGCTGCTGCCCGTGCACATCGGCCACGGCATCCCACCGGGCGCAGCCATCCAGGCCGCTCAGGCGTACGTGCTCAACATCGTCCACGCGCAGGTAGGTGTGCAGCGCGGTGGTGAAGTCCCATGGCCGGGCGCCGTCACCGACGGGCTCGCCCGTGTTGCGCACCTGCAGTTCTGTTCGCAGCGCACCCGCACTCAGGGTGACGGCGAGTTGCGCGGAAAAATGCTCGGGCCACCAGGCGCGCGTGGCTTCGCTGTCGGCCAATGACAGGCAGACAGACGCCTGCGATGCGCCGCCATCGCCTTTGCCATCCTGCGGCACAGGCTGCCAGGGCAGATTGCGCACAAAGCCATGCTTGGGCAGCGGGCCACGCTGGTTGAACTGGGGCCAGCACACCGGGATGCCGCCGCGGATCGCGGAGTGCCCATCCCACGCCGCGCGCGGGCTTAGGTACAGGCGCTCGCGCCCAGAGGTCACCCAGGACAGCACCTGGGCTCCATGCAAAGCTACGAGTGCGCTGTCGCCACTTGGAAGGGTCAGACGGATACAGGGCTGCCCTCGCACCGTTTCAACGGTGGCTGCGGAAGCCGCCAGCTCAGGCAGCATTGCCCAGCGCGTCGGCGCGCGCCTGCGCAGCCGCAAAATCCAGGTCGCCGCTGTAGATGGCCCGGCCGCAGATCACGCCTTCCACGCCTTCGTCCTCCACCGCGCACAGCTGCTCGATGTCGGCCATGTTGGACAGCCCGCCCGAAGCGATCACCGGGATGGTGAGCGATTGTGCGAGCTTGACCGTGGCGTCGATGTTGATGCCCGAGAGCATGCCGTCGCGGCCGATGTCGGTGTAGATGATGGATTCGACGCCCCAGTCCTCGAACTTCTTGGCCAGGTCCACCACTTCGTGGCCGGTGAGCTTGCTCCAGCCATCGGTGGCGACCTTGCCTTCCTTGGCGTCCAGGCCCACGATGATGTGGCCGCCGAAGGCGCTGCAGGCATCCTTCAGGAAACCGGGGTTCTTCACGGCCGCCGTGCCGATGATCACGTAGCGCAGGCCGCCGTCGATGTACTTCTCGATGGTGTCCAGGTCGCGGATACCGCCGCCCAGCTGCACGGGGATGTCGTCGCCCACTTCCTTGAGGATGGCCTTGATGGCGCTGTAGTTCTTGGGCGTGCCCGCAAACGCGCCATTCAGGTCCACCAGGTGCAGGCGCCGGGCGCCCGCATCCACCCACTTGCGCGCCATGGCGGCCGGGTCTTCACCAAAGGTGGTGGATTGGTCCATATCGCCTTGCTTGAGGCGTACGCAGTGGCCGTCCTTGAGGTCGATGGCGGGGATGAGCAGCATGGTGGGTTCGGGTGGAAAAGGGCGAGGCCGGGCTCGGCCCGAACAGGGTTGTAAAGGGTTTCAGGGATTCCAGTGCAGGAAATTGCGGTACAGCGCCAGGCCATGCTCCGCACTTTTCTCGGGGTGGAACTGAGTGGCAAAAATATTATCGCGTGCAATCGCCGCGGCGAAAACACCGCCGTAGTCGGCCTCGCCCGCACAGTGGGCCGGGTTCTGCGGCAGCGCATAGAAGCTGTGCACAAAGT
>NZ_JALEGG010000041.1 GCF_022763525.1 Acidovorax sp. | reverse complement strand
TGGGTGTGCCTGGCTCGCCGGGGTCGAAATAGTCGTAGTGGGGCTTGTACTCAGCGCCCGGACGGTAGTGCAGCACTTGCAGGCCTTCGCCGTTCTCGATGGGCCATTGCAGCAGCCGGGCAATGCGCTCTTCGATGCGCTGGATCAGCGGGCTCTCGCCGCGCTGGAAGAACATGCCGTCACTGGTGCGGTCGTCGTTGATCTCCTCGCCCCCCGTCTTGGTGGCCACGGTGAGCGAGCGCGCCATCCGGGGGCCGGCAGCGGCGATGAGCGCGTCGCACTCCTCGGGCGAAAGCAGGTTGGAGAACACCACGATGCGCGGCTGCGCCATGGCCAGCAAGACGTTCACCGTGCGGTCGCCGCAATCCACCTGGGCGGGCGAGTCGTTGAGTTGTGGCTCGGGCACGGGCACGGCCGGGGGCTGGCCCTGCTGCATCGCCAGCGCATTGAGGTGGTCCTGCAGGGTGACTTCCATCGCCTCGGCGGCCACGTCCTCGTCCCACCCGGCATCGCGCATGGATTGCAGCACGACGGGTGCGGCGTAGCCGGCTTGTGCTTGTTCGATGATCCAGCGGCGCAACTCGGGCGTGATGGCCTGCCGCGCTGCGCTGCTGCGCTGGGCGGTGGCAAGGGTGTCGTCCGGGCGCGAGTCAGAACTGGATGCAGAACTAGATGCCATGGCGTTCCTTTCGAGCTAAACGGTGCAATGGGCGTAGGAGCCTCTCGGCCTTGGAAATCGTCGGCTGCAAATGGGCCGCAGCGGTCCATTTTTTTCCGACTTTTTGCCTCATAGCTCGGCCATGAGGCTGCAAATTCGGCAAAAACTGTCCTCGCTGGAGCGCATTCTCGCTTTCGACGCTCCCAGTCCGGCAGCCTCCTATGCCGACGGCACCACTTTGCGCCTGAATACCAAGCGCTCGGGTTGGGATGATGCAGGGGCGAAAGCGTAGCCGTCCAGGTCAAACCCTTCCAGCTGGTGGGGTGTGGCGACGCGGTGGGTGATAGCGTAGCGCGCCATCAGCCCCCGCGCGCGCTTGGCGTAGAAGCTGATGACTTTGTACGCGCCGCCCTTCCAGTCCTCGAACACGCATTCGATGACACGCGCCTTCAGCGCCTTGCGGTCCACGGCCTTGAAGTACTCCTGCGAGGCAAGGTTGACCACCACGGGGGTCTTGTCGGCGCGCAGGCGGGTGTTGAGGTGCTCGGCGATCTGGCTGCCCCAGTAGTCGTACAGGTTGCTGCCAGCGCCCGTGGCCAGGCGCGTGCCCATCTCCAGCCGATAGGGCTGCATGCGGTCCAGCGGCCGCAGCACGCCGTACAGGCCGCTCAGGATGGCCACATGGTCCTGGGCCCAGGCGAAGTCCTTGGCGGAGAGCGAGCGCGCCTGCAGGCCGTCGTACACATCGCCATTGAAGGCCAGCACGGCCTGGCGCGAATTGGCGGCCGTGAAGCGCGGACGCCATGCCTGGTAGCGCGCCACGTTGAGCGCGGCGAGCTTGTCGCTCAGCGCCATCAGCGAGGCGATGCTCTGCGGCGAATGCGTGCGCAGCACCTCGATGAGGTCGGTGGACTCGCGCACAAACTGGGGTGTGGTGTGAGGCAGGCCGTCGGGCAGGGGGGTGTCGTAGTCAAGCGACTTGGCGGGGGACAGCAGGTACAGCATGGTGGGTGATAGCGTAAAGAAAAAAAGCGGCCGGGGCCGCTCTTTCTTCCGTGGGTGACGCTGACTCGCTGCGCAGGAAACTGGCGCGACCCGGGTGATGGATGCTCAGCAAGGGCCGCCTGCAGCGAGGGCATCGTCCCCCTTGCCGCATTGCGTAGCAGTGCGGGAGAAGGGGACGGCGCTCGGCGCTCAGGAGGATGTGCCTTCAAACGGCAGTTTCATCGCCGCCAGGTCGCGGCGGGTTTCCACCAGCACGAGCGGGCCTTCGTCCAGGACCACCGCGGGCGGGCGCTCGCGGGGCACGCGCACGGGCTGGGGTTCCGCCGCAATTGCGGCCTGGACGGCAGCCACCTTGTCCGCGTCGGAGTTCACCCATTGCAGTCCCGATGCCGAAGCGACTTGCTGCAGCAGGTCCACGGGCAGCGTGAAGGGCTGCACGCGCGGCATGCCTTTGGCCTCGGGGGCCGCGGTGGCGGGCGCCGCAGATGCTGCTGGAGCCACAGGCGCTGCTGCTGCCTCTTCTACAGCCGCCGTGGTGGCAGTGGGGGCCGTGGACGCGGGGGCGGCTGGCGCGGCTATTGCCACGGCCGGAGCGCTCTCGGGCTGTTCTGCGGCCGGGGTGCTGAAATAGCTGCGGCGTGGCGCTTCATCCGCTGGCGCGGGCGCTGGGGGCGCTTGCGTCAGATCGAAATCCACCAGGGCCGGTGCTGCGGGGGCCTGGCTTTCTGCGCCGGCGCCTTCGCGGGATCCGCGCTCGCCGCGTTCACGGCGGTCGCGGCCGTAGCGGTCGCGCGAACGGCGCTCGCGGCGCTGCTCGTCGGTTGCGGGGCCGTTGCTATTGCCATTGCCGTTGCTGCTGGCGGGTGCGTCGTTGCTGCCCGTCAGGTCCAGGTCGGGCAGCGAGGCCAACGGTGCGGTATCAGCGAAATCCCCGGTGGCTGGCGCAGCAGCCGCCTCCTGGCCTTCCGCGGGGCGGGGTGCGCGCTCGCCTCGGCTGCTGCCACGTTCGCCGCGTTCACGGCGCGGGCCGCGCTCGCCACGGGCTTGTGGTGCCGGTGCACCCTCTGCTCCGTTGCTATGGCCGGTCTGGCCGCTGGCCGGTGCCGCAGTGGCGGACGGCTGGTCACCATTCACCCCCATGTTCTGAGGGCGTGACTCCGCATCCCGGCGGCCACGACCGCCTTCGCGGCCATTGCGGCCCTCACGGCTTTCGCGACCTTCGCGCGGTTCGCGGCCTTCGCCTTCTGGGCGGCGCTCAGCGTCGCGGGGTGCGCGGCCCTCGGCCGAACGCTCGCCACGGCGGCCGCGGCCCTCGCCATTGTTTTCTCGGGTGCCCTCGCGGGGAGCCCCTTCGCGCTGGCCTTCACGGTTGCCGTCACGGCCACCACGACGGCCGCGGCCTTCGCCATTGCGGCCGTCACGGCGGGGTTCGCCCCGGCCAGCGGTTTCGGCGGGAGCCGTTGCCGCGGGGGCAGCCACCGGAGCGGGGGCCGCAGGCGCCGGGCCAAACCCGAAAAGGCTCTTGAGCCAGCCAAAGAAGCCTTGCTCCTGCGGGGCGGCTGCCACGGGGGCGGGCGCAGGCGTGGCTGCCGCAGCAGGTGCGGCTTGCGCCGGGCGCTGGCCTGCGCGGGCAGGGCGGGCCGCGCCTTCGGGGCGGGGTTCGCGCGGTTCGGCCACCGGGGCGGGGGCGTCGGGCAGCACGCCCTTGATCACCGGAGTCTGCTTGTTGGTGGGCTCTTGCGAGCGGCGCGTCACGGCCGTGGGGTCTTCCACTTCCTCGGCAAGCTTGTAGCTGGCTTCGATGTGGTCCAGGCGCGGGTCGTCGTGCTTGAGGCGCTCCAGGCGGTAGTTGGGGGTTTCCAGCGTCTTGTTGGGCACCATCAGCACGGCCACGCGCTGCTTGAGTTCGATCTTGGCGATCTCGGTGCGCTTTTCGTTGAGCAGGAACGAGGCCACTTCCACCGGCACCTGGCAGTGCACGGCGGCCGTGTTGTCCTTCATCGATTCTTCTTGAATGATGCGCAGGATCTGCAGCGCCGACGATTCAGTGTCGCGGATGTGGCCCGAGCCGCCGCAGCGGGGGCAGGGGATGGACGAGCCTTCGGACAGCGCGGGCTTCAGGCGCTGGCGGCTCATTTCCATCAGGCCGAACTTGCTGATGGTGCCGAACTGCACGCGGGCGCGGTCCTGGCGCAGCGCGTCGCGCAGGCGGTTTTCCACTTCACGGCGGTTCTTCGACTCTTCCATGTCGATGAAGTCGATCACGATCAGGCCGCCCAGGTCGCGCAGGCGCATCTGGCGGGCCACTTCATCGGCGGCTTCCAGATTGGTGCGGGTGGCGGTTTCCTCGATGTCACCGCCCTTGATGGCGCGGGCCGAGTTCACGTCCACGGACACCAGCGCTTCGGTATGGTCGATCACGATGGCGCCGCCCGAGGGCAGGCTCACGGTGCGGGCATAGGCCGACTCGATCTGGTGCTCGATCTGGAAGCGGCTGAACAGGGCGGCGTCGTCGCGGTAACGCTTCACGCGGGCGGCATGCTCGGGCATGACGTGCGCCATGAACTGGTGCGCCTGCTCGTAGATGTCGTCGGTATCGATGAGGATGTCACCGATGTCGTTGTTGAAATAGTCGCGGATCGCGCGGATGACGAGGCTCGATTCCTGGTAGATCAGGAAGGCGCCCTTGCCGCCCTTGGCGGCGCCGTCGATGGCGTTCCAGAGCTTGAGCAGGTAGTTCAGGTCCCACTGCAGCTCGGGCGCCGAGCGGCCGATGCCGGCCGTGCGGGCGATGATGGACATGCCATTGGGGTACTCCAGCTGATCCATCGCCTCCTTGAGCTCGGCGCGGTCCTCGCCCTCGATGCGGCGCGACACGCCACCGCCACGGGGGTTGTTGGGCATCAGAACGACGTAACGGCCTGCCAGCGAAATGAAGGTGGTCAGGGCGGCGCCCTTGTTGCCGCGCTCTTCCTTCTCGACCTGGACCAGCAGCTCCTGGCCTTCCTTGATGACTTCGTTGATGCGCGCCTGGCTGGGCGAGACGCCGGGGGCGAAGTACTGGCGCGAGATTTCCTTGAACGGCAGGAAGCCGTGGCGGTCTTCACCGTAGTCGACGAAGCAGGCTTCCAGCGAGGGCTCGACGCGCGTGACGACGGCCTTGTAGATGTTGCCCTTGCGCTGCTCGCGGCCCTCGATCTCGATTTCGTAGTCGAGGAGCTTTTGTCCGTCGACGATGGCCAGGCGCCGTTCTTCGGCCTGCGTGGCGTTGATGAGCATCCGCTTCATGATGCGATTCCTTCAATCAGTGTTTTGCAGGCAGCAGCGGTGCAGCAAACCATCCCACAAGCGGAGGGCTGTGCGGGCTGCCGCCCACAGTTTCCAAACCAATACAACAAGCTCTACAGGAGCTGTGAATGCCTGGACTGACGCATCGAAACGAAGGGAATTGCCGGGGATGCCAAGGTTTTGCTGCGCTCTAGTGCAGCAATGGAAGGCAGGGGCGCGTGGATGGGGGCGAGTGGTAGGAGCGCAGTTTTGCTAGCAAAAGAGTAGCTGGTTGCGCTTGCTGGCTGGGCGCTGGGGCCGAATAGGAGCGTGCAGCCGGGGGCAGCAGCCTCCGCCACAGGATCTCTATCCAGCTCATCAACAACCACATGCTCGCTTTGATCCGCTGACAGGCCGCGCCCGGGTAGGGTGCCTCTGCCAGCTTGGAGGATTCCGTATCAGTGTTTCAATCTGTCAGCCCGCTGCACGGCATGCAGGCCATCACAGGCATCTGGCCTGCGATCTGCGCGCACGACGCCCGCTGGCATCGACCTGCCTGCGCCAGGCAACGGGCTGTGTGGACTAAACTCCAGACAAATCAACCACTTACATGACAACGCGCAGGTGAAACACATTATAGGGGCCAAACCGCCGTCTGGCCGCGCCGCTGCGGCAAGCCCTCCCGCAGCCCGCCTGGTAGAAGTCGACGCAGACTCCGCAGGCCAACGGCTCGATAACTTTTTGATACGCCATCTGAAGGGGGTGCCCAAGACGCACGTTTATCGCATCATCCGCAGCGGCGAGGTGCGCATCAACAAGGGGCGTGCGAGCGCCGACACGCGGGTGGAGGCGGGCGACGTGGTGCGCGTGCCCCCTGTGCGCCTGTCGGAGAAGGTGGCCGAGAAGGCCGAGCGGCCCGCGCCAGCGCGAGAATTTCCGGTTCTGCTCGAAGACGAACACCTGATTGCTATCGACAAGCCCGCGGGCGTTGCCGTGCATGGCGGCAGCGGCGTGAGTTTTGGTGTGATCGAGCAACTGCGCCAGGCGCGGCCCCAAGCCAAGTTTCTGGAGCTGGTGCACCGGCTGGACCGGGAGACCTCGGGCATCTTGCTCGTGGCCAAGAAGCGCAGTGCGCTCACGCACCTGCAGGACCAGTTCCGCGAGCGTGAGACGGGCAAGACCTATTTGGCGCTGGTGACCGGAATCTGGCCGGCCAACAAAAAGGTCATCGATCTGCCGCTGCACAAGTACCTGCAGGCAGACGGTGAACGCCGGGTGCGCGTGACCACCGCCGACGACCCGGACGGCATGCGCTCCGTCACGCTGGTCAAGGTGCGCAGCACGGCCGCCGCGCGCCCTGCGCAAGGGCTGCCCGCCATGTCGCTGCTGGAGGTGACCATCAAGACCGGGCGCACCCACCAGATCCGCGTGCACCTGGCGAGCCAGGGGCACCCCATCGTGGGCGACGACAAGTACGGCGACTTCGATCTCAACAAGCGCCTGCAGAAGCTCGCGATGAAGCGCATGTTCCTTCACGCCTGGCGGTTACAGTTCAATCATCCCGCTTCGGGCGAGCGTATCGAGCTGCTCGCCGAACTCCCGCCCGAATTGGCAGATTTTGTGACACCACCGCCCGCAACGGCGTGACATCCTCCATGCCCGCCTCCAGCTTCCGCCCCCGCCGTTTCGATCTCATCGCCTTTGATTGGGACGGCACGCTCTTCGATTCCACCGCCATCATCGTGCGCTGTATTCAGGCTGCAGTGCGCGACGTAGGCGGCACGGTGCCCACCGACAAGGAGGCGTCGTACGTGATCGGCATGGCCCTGACGCAGGCGCTGGCCCACGCAGCGCCAGATATCCCGCCCGCCAAATACACGGAGCTGGCCAACCGCTATCGTTTTCATTACATCCAGCACCAGGACGACCTGAGCCTGTTCGAGGGCGTGTTGCCGCTGCTGAACGACTTGCGCGAGCGCGGGCACCTGCTGGCCGTGGCCACAGGCAAGAGCCGACGGGGGCTGGACGAGGCGCTGCACTCGGTGCAACTCAAAGGCGTGTTCGACGGTTCCCGCACGGCCGACCAGACCGCAGGCAAGCCGCACCCGCTGATGCTGCAGGAACTGATGGCCGAATTCGATGTGCCGCCCGAGCGCCTTTTGATGATTGGCGACACCACGCACGATCTGCAGATGGCCCTGAACGCGGGCTGCGCCAGCGTGGGCGTGAGCTATGGCGCGCACGAGCCCGAGGTGTTCCATGAACTGCGTCCGCTGTCGATCGTGCACTCGGTGCGCGAGCTGCACGATTGGCTGCTGCAGCATGCCTGAGGGGCTGTGGAAGCAAGCGCACCCATGAACACGTTCTCCGTGCAAGCCCTCCCGCTGTGCCGCAGCGACGAGCTGGTGGACGCCGGTCTGGCCGTGGCGTTCGACGTGGTCTATGCGGGCCAGGCCTGCCGCGCCTTCGCCATCCGCTACCAAGGTGCTCCACACGCGTACCTCAACCGCTGCACCCATGTGCCCATGGAGATGGACTACCAGCCTGGCCGCTTCTTTGACGATACCGGCCAGTGGCTGCTGTGCGCCACGCACGGCGCCGCTTACCTGCCCAGCACCGGCCAGTGCGCGGGCGGTCCCTGCCGCGGCGGGCTGGTGAAAATTGCCTTGTCCGAAGCTGATGGCATGGTGCACTGGCATACTGCACCCCACCTGCAACCCGTAGAGTTCTAGAAAATCCAGATGGCTTACCCTTATGCGCTGGCGCCTGCGGCAGCCCTGCGCCAGGATGCACGACATGACAGACCCTCAGCAGCCCGGTCCATCGGGGCTTGAACCAAAAACCAATCCAGCGCCCGATCTGTGGGCGCAAGCAGCTACTAATTCAGGAGCACCTGTGAGTGATTCATTGCGCGAACCCGGCTGGGAGCGAGCCACGCTGGAGAAGCTGGCGTTGGCCACGTTGAACGAGCAACGCAGTGCGCGCCGCTGGAAGATCTTCTTTCGCCTGGCCTGGCTGCTGCTGATCGCCGTCGTCGCATTCGTTGCCCTGCGCCAAGCCGCGCCCAGCACGAGCAAGAGCGCGCCGCACACCGCGGTGGTGGACATCAAGGGAGAGATCGCCAGTGGCGCCGAAGCCAGTGCCGAATTCGTCGTGGCGGCCATGCGCAGCGCCCTGGAGGACGAAGGCTCGCAAGCCCTGGTGCTGCTCATCAACTCCCCGGGCGGCAGCCCGGTGCAGGCCGGCATCATCAACGACGAGATCGTGCGCCTGAAGGCCAAGCACGGCAAGCCGATCTACGCAGTGGTCGAAGAAACCTGCGCGTCGGCCGCGTACTACATCGCCGCGGCGGCAGACGACATCTTTGTGGACAAGGCCAGCATCGTGGGCAGCATCGGCGTGCTGATGGACGGCTTTGGCTTCACCGGCACCATGGAAAAGCTCGGCGTGGAGCGCCGTCTGCTCACTGCGGGCGAGAACAAGGGCTTCCTGGATCCGTTCAGCCCGCAGACGGAAAAGCAGCGCGCCTATGCCCAGACCATGCTCGACCAGATCCACCAGCAGTTCATCGCCGTGGTGAAAGCCGGGCGGGGTGACCGCCTCAAGACCACGCCCGACACTTTCAGCGGCCTGTTCTGGACCGGCCAGCAGGCGGTGGAGATGGGCCTGGCCGACAAGCTGGGCAACCTGGACTTCGTGGCCCGCGAAATCGTCAAGGCGGAGGACATCATCGATTACACCCGCCGCGACAATGTGGCGGAACGCCTGGTCAAGCGCTTTGGCGCGGCCATCGGCGCGGGGGCGGTCAAGTCGATTGCCTGGGCGGGCCCCCAGCTGCGCTGAGCAAGGGCGTAACGCCTGGCGGGCGCCGGGCGAAAAGGCTGGTGCGCACGCTCACGCTGATCGGACGCCGTTCCGTCAGCCAAAGTCCGGCGAAGCCAACAACCCGATCATCCTGTGCAACGGTGCCGTTGTGCGGGGTTCATTTTTTGGGGCGTGACTGCCGGCCGCAGGGCTGTCGGCGCGAAGCATCCTCATCCTTCCCGCGTTCCCCAGGCCAAAGGCCCGGCGGGTGCTGGCGGCTACCGAAGACGTTTAGGGGGAAGCCCGCTTCCGTGAGCCATCTTCCAGGATGATGTCGTCGGCCAGCAGCTTGCCGGCGTCGTCCCACTGCTTGCGCGCAGTGATGCGGCTGCGCCCCCTGGCGTCCGGGTCCGCGTACTGTTCTTCCACGGCCAGGCGGCCGTTGTCGTGGAAGGCCTGCTGCGTGCCCACCGGCCGTTGATCGGCATCGAACTGCTCGCGCCGAGCGAGCTTGCCATCGTCGCGGTACATCTCGCGCACCAGACGGGCGTCCTTGCCGTTGCCACTCCAGATGCTGCGTTCGCGCACGGATCCGTTGAGGTACCAGCGCTCCACCTGCGCCTCGCGGCCATCCGTCCCAAAGCTGCGCTGCTCGATGAGCTGGCCCGACGCGCCAAAGCGGCGAGCGCTCAGCAACTGTCCCCGCGCGTCTCGCAGCGTGCGCTCGTCCGGTGCGAACACGCGCTCCTCGCGCAGCACGCTCTTGCCGCCCTCGGTGTAGAAACTCTGGTGCACGTGGCGGCCGTCCACCACCGATTGCTGCGCGGCGACGACGCCATCGCTGGACCACTCGGTGGCGCTCAGCAGGCGGCCCTGGTCATAGCGCAGCTGCGCAGACCGCGCGCCACTCTCGGCAAACAACTCGGTGTCGGCAGCGCCATCGAACCCGCAGAGCTTGCGGTCTTCCGGCAGCACGCTGGCGCGCGGGCACAGGAGTCGCATGGGCTGGCCCTTGCTGTTGTATTCCACGTAGAAGAGCTCCTGGCCCTCGCCGTGGAAAGAAACGCGCTCCAGCCGGCCCGTGGCGTCGAAGCGGCGCACGGCGCCCTGGGTGCGGCCGTTGTCGGCGGTTTCCTCGCGACGCACCTGGCCGTTGGGCCAGAACTCCGCCACCCGGCCCTGGCTGTTGCCGCGCTCGTTCACCGTGCGCTCGCGCAACAGGCGGCCTTGGCGGTCGAACATGCGCTCCAGGCCGATGAAGCGGCCATCGCGCAGCTCCTGCTCCCGCTGCAGGTGGCCGGTATCTTCCTCGAGGCAGCGCACCAGGCCGGACTTTCCCGCCAGCTCGGCGCCGTTGGAGGTGTTGATCGGCCTGCCGTCGATTTCGCAGCGAATGATGGCACTGGCGCTCATGCTGCAAGCGCTGGATGCTATGAAAATGGTAGCGATCGCGTATTTCATCAGGTCAGTCCTCCAGGGCCCGTGGGCGCTGCTTCTTGCGGCAGTCTTCCTGCGTCACCGTCCCAGAGCAAAGACGACGGGGGTACGGTTGTCGGGCGGTGCGGGCTGCTGGCGCCACTGCCGCACCGGCAAGCTCTGCACGCGCGCCTCGGGCAGGGTCAGGCCGCTGGCCAGCGCCAGGCGGGTGTGGGGCTGTAGTACCTGCAGCAGCGATTGCCACAGGGCTGCATTCCGGTAGGGGGTCTCGATGAAAAGCTGGGTTTGCTCAGTGCGATGCGCCAGGGCTTCAAGTTCCTTGATGCGCTGGGCTCGCTCCTGCACATCCTGGGGCAGGTAGCCCACGAAGGCGAAGTTCTGCCCGTTGAGCCCGCTGGCGGCCAGCGCCAGCAACAGCGACACCGGCCCGACCAGCGGCACGACGGGGATGGAAAGGTCGTGCGCGGCGCGCACCACGGACGACCCGGGGTCGGCCACGGCGGGCATGCCGGCCTCGCTGAGCAGACCCATGTCGTGCCCGGACAGCGCCGCCGCCAGCAGCGGGCGGGCATCGAAGGGTGCCGAGCCCTTGGTGCCGTGGTCGCCCTTCTTGTGCACCTCGCGCGGCAGCTCGGTGATTTGCTGCTGCTGCAACGGCGCCGCCAGGGGGTGCAGGGCGTCGATGCGCTTGAGGTAGGCGCGTGTACTCTTGGCGTTCTCGCACACCCAGTGGGTCAGCCGCGCTGCGGTCTGCAAGGTGGCCGCAGGCAGGGCGTCCTGCAGCGGGGCTGTGGTGTCGCAGCCGAAGTCGAGCGGGGCCGGCACGAGGAACAGGGTGCCCACCGCGCCCGTCCCTCGCGCGGTGGCCGAGAGGTTTCCCGTCATGGCAGCACCAGGCCCGCAGCGCGCAGCATGCGGCAGGTGCGGATCAGCGGCAGGCCGATGAGGGCCGTGGGATCGTCGCTGTGGATCGCGTCCAGCAGCGCAATGCCCAGGCCTTCGCTCTTGGCGCTGCCGGCGCAGTCATACGGCTGCTCCGCCTGCAGGTAGCGTTCGATCTCGTCGTCGGAGAGAGGGCGGAATTTCACCTCCACGGGCGCCAGGTCGACCTGCTCGAACCCGGTCGCTGCGCAGACGACCGCCACGGCGGTCTGGAAGATCACCGTCTGGCCGCGCATCTGGCGCAACTGCTGCACCGCGCGCTCGTGGCTGCCAGGCTTGCCAAGAGGTTGTCCGGCCAGGTCGGCCACCTGATCAGAGCCGATCACCAACGCTGCGGGATGCTGTTGGGCGACCGCCCGCGCCTTGGCCAGGGCCAGCCGCAGTGCGAGGGCACGGGGGGCTTCAGAAGGCTGGGGGGTTTCGTCGACATCGGGGGCTGCAACGTCGAAGGCCACGTTCAACCGCGCCAGCAATTCACGCCGGTAGCGCGAGGTGGAGCCCAATACCAACGGGCGTTGCAGGGAAGGGGATTGATGCATGCGCCGATTCTCTTACACTGCCGCCATGACCAAGGAATTCTCCGCACACCGTCTGGACGTGAAAGCCTTTGCCCAGGCCGGCGGCCGGCTGGCGGGCCATGAGTCGCTGCTGAAGTTTGAGCGGCTGGCCCAGGAGGCCAAGGGCCTGCACCCCGACCTGATGGTGGATTGGGAAGCCACGGGAGAGGTGCGCACCGCTTTGGGCGGCATGGCCCAGGTGTGGCTGCACCTGAAAGTGCAGGCCAGTTTTCCGATGGAGTGCCAGCGTTGCCTGACACCGGTGGATGTTCCGCTTGAGGTCGATCGGGCGTTCCGTTTCGTCGCTGATGAAGCCACGGCCGAGGCGTTGGACGATGACAGCGAGGAAGACCTGCTTGCCATCAGCCGCGAGTTCGATCTGCGCGAGCTCATTGAAGACGAGCTGCTGATGGCCTTGCCCGTCGTTCCCCGGCACGACGAGTGCCCTACGGCGGTGCCCCTGGCCTCGTCGGATGATGATTTCGAAGAAGCCAGCGCAGAAAAGCCCAACCCCTTCGCGGCCCTGGCGGCTCTGCGAAAAGATGGCAAAGGCCCCTGAAAGGGCCTTCAAACCAATTAGGCTATAATCGAGGGCTTCGCGCGAATCCCCTCGTGTCTTTAATGGGCTGATCGCGTTTTTACCAACCCTATTCAAGACCAGGAGCCATCATGGCCGTTCAGCAAAACAAAAAGTCCCCTTCCAAGCGCGGCATGCACCGCTCGCACAATGCCCTGACCGTGCCGGGCATTGCCGTGGAACCCACCACCGGTGAAACCCACCTGCGCCACCACATCAGCCCCAACGGTTTCTACCGTGGCCGTCAGGTGCTGAAGAACAAGTCTGAAGCCTGATCTTCGCTCCAATCCAAGGCCCGTTGCTACTGAAACCGTAGCGCGGGCCTTTGTTTTGATCCCTGCATTTCAACTTCCGGCCCCTGCCGCCGGTTGGATAAGTCGCCCATGATCACACTGGCTGTTGACTGCATGGGGGGCGACCATGGCCCCCGCGTCACCCTCGCGGCGTGCCGCCAATTCCTCGATAACCACCCAGATGCCCGTTTGCTGTTGGTCGGCCTGCCGGAGAGCCTGGCGGCTTTCTCGCACGAGCGGGCCACGGTAGTGGCCGCCTCCGAAGTGGTTGCCATGGATGACGCGGTCGAGGTGGCTCTGCGCAAGAAAAAGGATTCGTCGATGCGCGTAGCCATCCAGCAAGTCAAGGATGGAACTGCCTCAGCGGCGGTGTCTGCGGGCAACACTGGTGCACTGATGGCCATTGCCCGGTACCTCCTCAAGACGCTGGACGGCATTGATCGGCCCGCCATCGCCACGCAGATGCCCAACGCGGCAGGAGGTGCCACCACGGTGCTGGATCTGGGTGCGAACGTGGATTGCTCTGCGGAACATTTGTTGCAGTTTGCGGTGATGGGCTCCGCGCTGGTGTCGGCCTTGCAAGAAGGCGGCGACCCGACTGTGGGACTTCTCAATATCGGAGAAGAAGTCATCAAGGGCAGCGAGGTGATTAAAAAAGCCGGCGAATTGTTGCGATCTGCGGGCAATGCTGGCGATTTGAATTTCTTTGGCAATGTCGAAGGGAACGACATTTTCAAAGGTACGGTGGACATCGTTGTTTGCGACGGATTTGTCGGCAATGTCGCGCTCAAAGCCAGCGAAGGCGTGGCGTCGATGATCATTGGTGCGCTCAAAACAGAGTTTTCTCGCAGCATCTTCACCAAAGTGGCGGCCATCGTCGCCTATCCTGTATTGAAGGCGCTTATGAAGCGCATGGACTACCGGCGATACAACGGCGCAGCACTGTTGGGGCTGCGCGGGCTGGTCTTCAAAAGCCATGGATCTGCCGACGCGATGGCTTTCGAGCAGGCCTTGAACCGGGCGTATGATGCAGCCCGCAACAACTTGCTCGACCGCGTCCGGAGCCGGATTGCGCATGCAGCGCCGCTCCTGGCGCCTGCCAATGCCCAGCCCCAGCTTGGCGGTGCGGCGACAATCACACATTGATGAGACGCTATTCCCGCATTACCGGCACTGGCAGCTACCTGCCTCCTCGCCGGCTGACCAACGCTGATCTGGTAGCTGAACTGGGCCAGCGCGGTATTGAAACCTCGGACGAGTGGATTGTGGAGCGCACCGGCATCCGTGCGCGCCACTTTGCGGCGCCGGACGTGACCAGCAGCGACCTGGGAGTGGAGGCGGCGCGCAATGCCCTGCAGGCGGCAAGCCTTGCGCCCGCCGACATCGACTTGATCATCGTCGCGACATCCACGCCGGACATGGTGTTTCCGTCAGCGGCCTGCATCTTGCAGAACAAGCTGGGTGCGAACGGATGTCCTGCGTTTGATGTCCAGGCCGTCTGCAGCGGCTTCATCTACGCGTTGACGGTGGCCGACGCCATGATCCAGAGCGGGGCGGCCCGGCGGGCGCTGGTTGTGGGCGCGGAGGTGTTCAGCCGCATCCTGGATTTCAACGACCGCACTACCTGCGTGCTGTTCGGTGACGGGGCGGGCGCCGTGGTGCTCGAGGCCTCGGAAACTCCGGGCATCCTGTCCAGCGACCTGCATGCTGATGGCAAGCACGTCGATATTCTCTGCGTCCCCGGTAACGTGTCTGGGGGGCAGGTGCTGGGCGATCCTTTGCTCAAGATGGATGGACAGGCCGTCTTCAAACTTGCCGTGGGTGTGTTGGAGAAGGCGGCACATGCCGTGCTCGCCAAGGCGGAGCTGACGGAAGCGGACGTCGACTGGCTGATCCCTCACCAGGCCAACATCCGCATCATGCAGGGCACGGCCCGCAAGCTCAAGCTGCCCATGGAGAAGGTGGTGGTCACGGTCGACCAGCATGGCAATACGTCGGCGGCGTCCATTCCCCTGGCGCTCGACCATGCGGTGCGCTCGGGGCAGGTCCAGAAGGGTGAAACCTTGTTGCTCGAAGGAGTGGGCGGCGGCTTTACCTGGGGTGCTGTGCTCCTGAAGTTATAGCTTCTGGCGCTTGTTACGCGAGCGCTAGATGCCAATTTCAATCCTATTTCAGGTTTTTGCATGAAATCTTTTGCATTTGTCTTTCCGGGGCAAGGCTCGCAGTCTGTGGGCATGCTCGATGGATGGGGCGGGCACCCTGCGGTGGTCCAGACCCTGCAGGAAGCCTCCGAGGCGCTGGGTGAAGACATCGGCCAGTTGATCAGCCAGGGCCCGAAGGAGGCATTGGCCCTCACCACCAACACCCAACCCGTGATGCTGGTGGCTGGTGTTGCGGCCTGGCGCGTGTGGCGGTCCGAAGGCGGTGCCGTGCCCGCCGCGGTGGCCGGCCATTCGTTGGGCGAATACTCGGCACTGGTGGCGGCCGGCGTGTTGACGTTGGCCAAGGCGGCCCCTCTGGTGCGTCTGCGCGCTGCCGCCATGCAAGAGGCCGTGCCGGTCGGCGCCGGAGCCATGGCCGCCATTCTGGGCATGGAAGCCTCCAAGGTCATCGCGGGGTGCGCGGAGGCTGCTGCCTCGTTCGGCCCGGGTACTACGGAAGTGGTCGAGGCCGTCAATTTCAACGATCCCATTCAGACGGTCATTGCCGGCACCAAGGCGGGGGTCGACAAGGCCTGCGAAGTGTTGAAGGCGGCAGGGGCCAAGCGTGCGCTGCCGCTGCCGGTGTCCGCGCCGTTCCATTCCAGCCTCATGAAGCCGGCCGCCGACAAGTTGCGCGAGGCCTTGGCGAGCGTGGTGCTGGCTGCGCCGCAAATTCCCGTGGTGAACAATGTGGACGTCGCCGTCGAGCAGGATGCGGACGCGATTCGCGATGCGCTTTACCGGCAGGCGTTTGGCCCCGTGCGCTGGGTCGAGTGCGTGCAGGCGCTCAAGGCACGCGGCATCACACATCTGGTGGAGTGTGGGCCGGGCAAGGTGCTTGCCGGCCTGACGAAGCGCATCGACCCTGAACTGGTCGGCGCTGCATTGTTTGATCCGGCCACGCTGGCCGAAACGCGGGAGTTGCTGGCATGACGGCGCAAACTACATCTTCGGCGCAAGTCGCGCTGGTCACGGGTGCATCGCGCGGCATTGGCGCTGCCATCGCATTGGAGCTCGCAGTGCGGGGCTACCAGGTGGTGGGGACTGCCACAACCGACGAGGGTGCCACGCGCATCAGCCAGGCGCTGTCGGCGCACGCGGGCTGCCGGGGTGTCAATCTGAATGTGAACGACGCCGCGTCTGTCGAGGCACTGCTGGATGCCATCGTCAAGCAGCAGGGGGGCTTGCAGGTGCTGGTGAACAACGCCGGTATCACGCGCGACACCCTGGCGATGCGGATGAAGGATGAGGACTGGGATGCCGTGATGGATACGAATCTCAAGGCGGTTTTCCGCGTCAGCCGGGCAGCGATTCGGCCCATGATGAAGCAGCGCTTCGGGCGCATCATCAACATCACCAGCGTGGTGGGCGCTTCTGGCAATCCGGGCCAGGCCAACTACGCTGCGGCCAAGGCCGGCGTTGCCGGCATGACGCGCGCCCTGGCGCGCGAACTGGGCAGCCGCGGCATCACTGTGAACTGCGTGGCTCCCGGCTTTATCGCCACCGACATGACTTCGGCACTGCCGGAAGAACAGCAAAAAGCCCTCAATGCCCAAATTCCACTGGGCCACATGGGTAAGCCAGAGGACATCGCGCACGCTGTCGCGTACCTGGCCTCGCAAGAGGCAGGTTACGTGACGGGGCAGGAGTTGCATGTCAATGGCGGCATGTACATGTAATTGTTGAAAGTTAACGCCGATTCATCCCGACGGCGGGCTGCTGAGGGGCTTTCCCTTAAGCAGCTAGAATCGCGGATTCATTCACAACCCCCAGAGGGAAACCATGAGCGATATCGAAGCACGCGTCAAAAAAATCATTGCCGAACAACTCGGCGTGGAAGAGTCCCAAGTCACCAACGAAAAGGCCTTCGTGGCCGATCTCGGTGCCGACTCGCTTGACACGGTGGAACTGGTGATGGCGCTGGAAGACGAATTCGGCATCGAGATCCCAGACGAAGACGCTGAGAAGATCACGACGGTGCAAAACGCCATCGACTACGCCAACACCCACCAGAAGGCCTGAGCGGCGCACTGCGCCTGACTCAAGCGATCAGAAGAAGGTTTTTTACGCATGAGCCGTCGTCGCGTTGTCGTGACCGGCCTGGGATGCGTGAGCCCCGTGGGCAACACGGTGGCCGAATCCTGGGCCAATCTCCTCGCTGGAAAATCCGGCATTGATCTCATTACCAAGTTCGATGCATCGAACTTCGCCTGCAAGATTGCGGGAGAGGTCAAAGGTCTAGACCTGGAGTCGTACATCAGCGCCAAGGACGCGCGCGCGATGGACAGCTTTATCCATTTCGGCATTGCCGCTGCTGCGCAAGCGGTGCAGGATGCCGGGTTGCCCACGGGTGAAGCGCTGAGTGAAGAACTGGCCACCCGCATTGCCTGTGTGATTGGCTCCGGCATTGGTGGCCTGCCGCTGATTGAAGACACCCATGCAGAGTTGACCAACCGCGGCCCTCGGCGCATCACGCCGTTCTTTGTGCCGGCATCCATCATCAACATGGTGGCAGGGCATGTCTCCATGCGTTTCGGATTCAAGGGGCCGAACCTTGCTGTCGTGACAGCTTGCACCACCGGCCTGCATTGCATCGGCGAAGCCGGGCGCATGATTGAATACGGCGATGCAGACGTTGTCGTGGCGGGTGGTACCGAATCCACGGTGTCTCCGCTGGGCATCGGTGGCTTTGCCGCCATGCGCGCCCTGTCTACACGCAACGACGACCCCGCGACCGCTTCCCGCCCCTGGGACAGAGACCGCGATGGTTTCGTACTGGGTGAGGGCGCGGGCGTGATGGTGCTGGAAGAGTACGAGCACGCCAAGGCGCGGGGTGCCAAGATCTATGCAGAACTGGGCGGCTTTGGCATGAGTGCCGATGCTGGCCACATGACGGCGCCCAACATGGACGGCCCGCGCCGTGCCATGCTGAGCGCATTGCGCAATGCGGGGGTGAATGCCGATCAGGTGGACTACCTCAATGCCCATGGTACGTCGACTCCGCTGGGGGATCTGAACGAAACCAATGCCATCAAGGCAGCCTTGGGCGACCATGCCTACAAAACCGTGGTTAGCTCCACCAAATCCATGACCGGCCATTTGCTCGGTGGTGCGGGCGGCATCGAGAGCATTTTCACCGTGCTGGCCTTGCATGAACAGAAGGTTCCGCCCACGATCAATCTGTTCAATCAAGATCCGGAGTGCGATCTGGACTACTGCGCCAACACTGCGCGCGACATGAAGATCGACGTGGCCGTCAAGAACAACTTTGGATTTGGCGGGACCAACGGAACGCTGGTGTTCAAGCGCGTCTGATTTTCTGCGCAGAAACTTGCCGCCGATTGGGCTGACGAGGGGTCGTATCTTGTTACCCCTAGGAGTGCCTCGCTTGCCATTGCGACTCTGGGTGCCCGCTGCTTTGTGCTGCGGACTTCCCGGCGGGAGTGTTTGATGGCTTCGGCTTCCAAACGGTCTCCTGCCGTTCTCTATCCCTTGCGCCGCAGCGGCGTGTTGGGCTCGGCGCTGGCGATGCTGTTGCTCGTAGGGGCTGCCGGGCTGCTGGGGTGGGTTCTCCACGGCGCGGCCGGCGGGACCTCTCAGGCTACCGCAGCGGTGGCGTTCGCGTTGTGGCTTTTGGCGGCGTTCAGTGCGCTGCATTTCTGGTGGCGCCAGACTTCTGGCGCGCTGCATTGGGATGGGCAATCGTGGGTGCTTGAGCCGGGGCGGCCAGGTGCTGCCATCCTTGCGTTATCCGGCTCTCCGCAAGTCCTTGTAGACCTGCAGTCGCGGTTGTGGGTTCATGCGCGTTTTTCGGAGGGCGGAAGCGCCTGGCTGTGGCTTGACCGATCCCTCCAGCCCGAGCGTTGGGTGGACTTGCGGCGTGCGGTATATTCCCGCGCCAGACCGGGCGCTGACAACGCTGACAAAACCGCGCCGGCCAGTGCCAGCAGGCATGGGCGCGAATCCTGAGTATCCATGACTGCCATTCCGCCTTCCCCGTCCGAAGATAGCGACCTCCAGTTGGTGGAGCGCACGGTTGCGGGCGATCAGCGCGCCTATGAGCTGCTGGTCATCAAATACCAGCGCCGGATTGAGCGCCTCATAGGTCGCATGGTGCGTGACACCGATCTCATCCAGGACATCGCGCAGGAAACATTCATCCGCGCCTACCGGGCCCTGCATCAGTTCCGGGGGGAAGCGCAGTTCTATACCTGGCTGTACCGCATTGCCGTCAACACCGCCAAGAAGGCGTTGATGGACATGAAGCGAAACCCCGTGATTTCGGAGAATGCGCTTCGGGGGAATGACGAGGAGGATGAAACTTCCCGCCTCGGTCATGAACTAACCAGCGAAGAAACCCCCGAAACCGTCCTCGCGGCCCGAGAAATCGCGCAAGCCGTCAATGCGGCCATGGAGGCGTTGCCCGAAGATTTGCGCCAGGCAGTGACTTTGCGGGAAATCGAGGGAATGAGTTACGAAGAGATCGCAACCGCCATGGATTGCCCCATTGGTACGGTGCGGTCCCGGATTTTCCGGGCGCGCGAAGCCATTTCGGCCAAAGTGCGCCCCCTGCTGGAAAACCAGTCGGGCAAACGGTGGTGAGGTGATGAGATGAACAACACAGCAAGAAGTGGTGATTTGATGGGCGCCGCCGCGCCGGGCGCGCTGGCACGGCGCGAGCAATTGTCTGCGTTGGCCGATGGTGAGTTGGCCGGCGAGGAACTGGTCCAGGCTCTGCAATACGCGGCGCAAGCGGACGGCGAGTCCACGTGGCAGCTCTACCATCTGGTTGGCGATGTGTTGCGCTCGCCCGATCTGGCCAAGCCCGCCGCCCCGGACTTTCTCGCGCGTCTGCGCGTGGAACTCGCCAAGGAGACTCCCGCTGCACGGCCGGATTTCCGTACGCAGATGAACGAAGTCGTGGCCGCCCCCATGGCGGATTCCGCCAATGCGTCGGTCTTCCGCTGGAAGATGGTGGCCGGCGTGGCTTCGCTGGCTGCGGTGGCGGCCATCGGATGGACGTCATTGGGCGCACTCCAGGGCAGTGGTGGCGCGACCGGTGGGGCCGCGCAATTGGCCTTGTCTGCGGAACCGTCTCCCAGCTCGACGGGGTCCCCGGTCGTGGCCGTTGCCGACGCGGATGGCCAGCAGGTCATGTTTCGCGATCCGCGCCTGGTCGAGTTGCTGGCAGCGCACAAGCAGTTTGGCAGTACCTCGGCATTGCATATGCCAGCGGGATTCCTGCGCAATGCAAC
>NZ_JALEGG010000003.1 GCF_022763525.1 Acidovorax sp. | reverse complement strand
GCGTGTTCTGCGACTGGTCGTAGTCGTAGCCGGTGAATACCCGCGCCAGGTTGGTCACGTCGCTTTGCGTGTAGCTGTCGATGGGCTTGCCCGCGCCGTCGCGCTGGGGCGTGCCGTCGGCGTTGAGCTGCACCAGCCCGATGGACATGAGCTGCATGACCTCACGCGCGTAGTTCTCGTCGGGCTGGCGGCCGGTGGCCGGGTTTTCCTTCTGGTTGCCACGGGTGTTGAGGTAGTACCCCATGGCCGGGTTGAGCGTGACGTCTTGCAGCAGGTTGCGGTAGTTGCCGAAAGCATTGGCCACGAGCTGGTCCCAATACCAGGCAATGGCGTGGCTGCGCCAGCTGAAGTCCAGCCCGGTGAGCGACACCACCAGGATCTCCGACAGCGCCAGTGCCACGCGCTTGCGCACGCCGTCGGGCGACTGCAGCAGCTGGTGCCAGATCATGTAGTCGCCGGGGTAGCTGTTGTCGTAGAACCCGGTGTCCTTGTTGACGTCGGCGTAGCCGCGCTGGTTGAGCCAATCAAAGCCGCCCACCGATGGGGGCGCATTGAACTGGGCTTCGAGCCAGTTGGCGTAGGTGGTTGCACGCAGCGCAGCGATCTCGCCGGGGGAGGCGGAGAACTGCGCCTGCAGGAGGAAGCGGGCGGCCTCCTGGTCGCTTTGGGGGGCGGGGTAGCTGCTGTTGGGCGCGCCGGCGCCGGCACCGTCGGAACCCACGCCGACCCCCGTGCCATCACCGCTACCACCTCCACCGCATGCGGCCAACGCGGCAGCCGCGGCCAGACCGGCCGCGAGGGGCAGGGGGTTCATCGCAGATTCAGGGGTTGCCGCAACACGCTGCGGACGGGTTTGGGCCTCGGTCGGGGTCTGCACCGCGACGGGCTCCTCGTGAATGGTTTGCATAACTCGTGGGGATGAAAGCGCCATGTCGGAAGCGCGCAAGTGCAACTTCACCACACCAAAATCCCCCACGGAAACACAACCGTTACCAAACGAAACAGGCTGCTGGGAAGGGGCTGCGTGTAACAGTGGGGTGGTGATGGCAAATTGCAACACTTTGTGGCAGGTCACTGCCACAGCCATTGTCGCTTCGCCCTCCGCGTGTCCTGCAAGGGCCGTAGGCCTGTGCTGACGCGGGCTGCACGGCGTCGCCTACGGGGCCTGCGGTGAATCATTTCTAGAGTCGTCCCCATCGTTTCACGCACCAGTTCCACGCACTTCGGGTGGAGGGCGGAGGCGAAATCTTTGGAGGACTCACACCATGAATGAAGACACCGTCAAAGGCAACTGGAAGCAGTTCAAGGGAAAGATGATCGAGCAGTGGGGCAAGCTGACCAACGATGACTTCGACGTCATCGACGGCAAGCGCGAACAGTTCCTGGGCAAGCTGCAAGAGCGCCAGGGCATTGCCCGCGATGTGGCTGAAAAGCAGCTGAGCGATTGGCAGGCTCGCCACCCCGATTTCCGCTTCAACGACTGAGGGCCCCGGCCTTCGCCGCTGAACGGCAAAGCGCTTTCTGATCACGATTCAAATTCCACAGAGGAGAACCCCATGAAATTCACCCGTACCCTGCTGGCTTCGGTGGCCGCTGGCCTGATGGCAACGTCCGCTTTCGCCTTGACCGACGCGGACTACAAGGCGGGCAAGGACCGCATTTCCGCCGACTACAAGGCCGCCAAGCAAAAGTGCGATGCCCTGAAGGACAACGCCAAGGACATTTGCGAAAAGGAGGCCAAGGGCGCTGAAAACGTCGCCAAGGCTGAACTCGACGCCCAGCACAAGCCCAGCCCCAAGGCCACCCGTAAGGTCGCAGACGCTCGCGCTGACGCGGCGTACGACGTGGCCAAGGAAAAGTGCGATGACCTGAAGGGCAATGAGAAGGACGTCTGCGAAAAGGACGCCAAGGCAGCCCGCGTGAAGGCCAAGGAAGACGCCAAGGTCGCCGAAGCCCAGGCCAAGCCTGCCGACAGCGCCGCCGAGAAGGGCGCCAACGTGGCAGACGCCAAGAAGGATGCCAACGCCGAGAAGAACGACGCTGCCTACAAGGCCGCCAAGGAACGATGCGACGCCATGTCGGGCGATGCCAAGTCCAAGTGCGTGGACGACATGAAGCGCATGTACGGCAAGAGCTGATCGCCCCGCGTTTTTTTGGTGAAGACCAAGGCCCCGCCCGCGAGCGGGGCTTTTTTTTTGGGCGCGGGACTGCCCCGAGGGTTTCGGAGCCTGTTCAAGAGCTTTCGGGGATCGCATTGGCGTGCCAATGTGATGAAGTGGATGCTTCGGATGCGCCGCATGGGCTCGAGCAGGCAGGCGGGGTGTCCAATCGCCCAATTTCACTCCAGCTCGTCGGGCAAGTGCCTTGCCGGGCGGTCTGCAACGCGCCTGGCATCCCCTCCCGGCAAGGTATTTGTGCGCCCCCAAAATTCTTGAACAGGTTCTCAGAACTGACCTGCGTCAATACACGCTGGTGGCAGCCGCCCTAAGCTCACGGGCTGTTTTTCTAGCTGCTGCTGCAAAGGGAACCCCATGGCTCAACTCGAATGGTCGGACGCGCTGGCCCTGGACCTGCCTCTGATGGACCACACCCACCGCGAGTTCGTCGACCTGCTTGCTGCGGTGGAGCAGGCCGACGACGCCAGCGTGCTGACCACCTGGAAGGCCCTGGTGGAGCACACCGACCACCACTTCGCGCAGGAAGACGACTGGATGGCATCCACCCGCTTTGCCTCGGGCAACTGCCACAGCATGCAGCACAAGGTGGTCCTGCAAGTCATGCGCGAAGGCACCCAGCGCGCAGAGCAGGGCGACCTGAAGGTGCTGCGCGTGATGGCCAGCGAACTGGCACTGTGGTTTCCGCAGCATGCCCAAAGCATGGATGCCGCCCTGGCCCTGCACCTGCGCCGCGTCGGGTTCGACCCGGCCTCGGGCGTGGTGCATGCGCCGCAAGCGCTGCCTTCCGAGCTGATCCATGGCTGCGGTGGGGCCACTTGCTCCGACGAGGCGTCGGCACCGCAGGCGGCTGCCACCGCCTGAGTGCGGGTGCCCATGGGCGTCAGTCCGTCCGGGTGGTTTGCTACTAAATCGATAGCTGCGTGCGATGGTTGGGTAAGCGCTGGCTGCCAATTTCTTTCATTTCCTTGATGTGATGGGCGCGCCCGTTCACCGGTGCGCGCCCCGTACCAGCAGCACGGCGGCCATGCGCCACGACAGGTCGCGCAGCGCCCGGCGCAATGCAGGCGACTCGGCCGAGGGCTCGGCGGGGCAGGGGCCGCCGGGGCCGAAGGCGGCCTCCAGCACCTGTTGCTTGGCGTTGCGCAACGCGGGCCGGTCCTGCGCGCGGAGGGCGGCCATGAGCTGGTCGCGGTAGCGCTGCACGCGAGCGGCCTCGGCCATCGTCAGTGGGGTGCCGGACGATGGCCGGGCGCCGGCCGGCGGCCCTGCCAGGTGCTGGGCCCAAGCCTGCGGTGGGGTGTTGTGCGCGATCATGCGGCCTCCGTGCGCGGCGTGGGCTGGCGAGCGGCGGGCGGCGTGGCGCGCGGGGGCGTTGTGCCGCCCTGGGCCAGCCCGTACCAGTTCACCTCGCGCGTGAGCACCATCACCGCGGCCAGCACCAGGAAGAGCGCCACGGCACCGACCACCAGCGCAGTCTGCTCCAGCTGCAGCAGCACATACAGCAGCCCGTACAGCACGCCGATGCCGCCCGCCAGCGGAATGCCGCGCGCCAGGCCGCCCAGGATGTGGCTGGCGTAGTAGCCCAGCAGCAGCACGCAGGCGCTCGCCGCCACGGCGTACGACACGCCGAACGGCAGGTGCTCCGACAGGCTCACCAGCAGCAGGAAAAAGCTGCACAGCGCGCTGCCCACCAGCAGGTATTGCACCGGGTGCACGCGCAGCTTCTTCATCACCTCGAACAGGCCCACTGCCACAAACGTAAGGGCGATGAACAGCACGCCGTACTTGATGGCGCGGTCGCTCAGCGAATACGGGTTGACAGGCTCGACAAAGGCGATGCTGAAGCTGTCGGCGCATGGGCCCTGCGCGGGTGCGGCCGCGGCGCTGTAGTCGCTGTCACGCGTGCTGGCGTAGGCGCTGCCGCTGTCGCCGCCCACGCACACGGGCTTGCCTTCGGCGATGTCGGCCTGCGCCGTGGTGGCCAGCGACGACAAGCGCCACTGGGCCGAAAAGCCGGCCTTGGTGATCTCCCGCTCGGAGGGCAGGAAGCGCCCCGCGAACGATGGGTGCGGCCAGCTGCTGGTCATCAGCACCTCGGTGTTGCCACCCAGCGGCACGATGGACAGGCGCTCCGTGCCCACCAGTTCGAGGTCCAGCGTGGCGGTCAGGCCGTCCGCCTTGCCGCGCACCGATTCGGGCAGCGCGGCGTGCAGGCCGCGGCTGTACGCGGGGTGGAAGGTGCCCGGCTTGAGTGCCAGGGCCTGCGAGCCCAGCGTGAACTGCGCCGTGCGGATGCCGCGCGCATCGCCCACCGCCATCATCACGATGGGCGCGCCGCAGTGCATGCGCGAGTCTTTGATGGTGCTTTGCGGCACCAGAGCGGCCAGCGACCCCCACTGCGCCGTGATCTGGGCCTTGAGGTTGTATGTGTTCACCTTGTGCAGGCCGCGCGCGCGTTCTTCCATCGCTGCGCCGGTGGTGAGCTTGAGCTGCTCGGGCATGGCCGTGAGGCGGAACTCGCGCCGCTGCTCGACCATGCGGCGCTCGTCGCCCTTGCCGGTCTCCACGTCCCAGCTCTCCACGCAGGCGCTGTGGATCAGCGGGCCCATCAGCGTTTGCGGCCCGGCCAGACTCTCGGCCACGCTTTGGGCGGTGAGGCTGCGGTAGCGCACCCGGTCGCGCACCACGTTGTCGATCATGGAAAGGCCGAACAGCAGCAACAGGCCGATGGCTGCCAGCGCGGCCAGCTTGGTGAACAAGGGATGTTTCAAGGAGATCCTCCGCAAGTGATGGGAATGTGAATGTGGAGGCGAGTGTTTTGCGGCGCTGTGAGGAGGTGATGAAGTTTGTGAGGCGAAGGTGAAGTCAGTGGCACGCGGGAAGGCCGGTAGCGCCCGGCCGTCCGCCATGACCTCCCAGGTCATCGACGCGCGCGCTCCAGCGCCGTACAAACGGCACAGGTACATGGAGGGGTCGGTATGCGCTGGATGGTTCCGGGTTTTCTGGTGGTGGTCGCGGTCATCCACGCGCTGCCCGTGGTGGGCGTGCTGGGCGCTGGCAAACTGGTGCAGCTGTACGGCTCCCCGGTTCAGGACGCGGGCCTGGAGCTGCTGCTGCGGCACCGCGCGGTGCTTTTCGGGCTGCTGGCCGGCTTTCTGGGTTGGGCCGCGCTGCGCCCCGATCTGCACCGGCTGGCCCTGGTGGCGGGGCTGGCGAGCGTCACGTCGTTCTTGCTGCTGGCATGGCTGCAGCGGGACGGCGCGCTGAGCGCAGCGCTTCTGCGGGTCGTGTGGGTGGACGTGGCGGCGCTGGGCTTGCTGGTGGTCGCGTTGGGAGTGCACCTGCGGGGTGCCCCATCGGGAGGCGGCATGCCTGAACCGGGTGCCACCGTTCGGGCCGAGCCTGCCCAGAAGGCCCCGCGCGACCCGTCGACAAGCCTGTTCTGAGCGGGCCGACGGTGACTCGGCGCGAACGGCGCTGGCGGGCTCTTGCCGGCTCAATGACCGGTGGGAAACTCCAGCTGCACGCGCAGCCCGGGCGCCGTGTTGCGCACCACCATCTGCCCCCCGTGCAGCGCCATCACCCGCTTGACGATGGCCAGCCCCAGGCCTGATCCGCTGCGCTCGCCGCCCGGCCGCGCGGTGGTGAAAAAGCGCTCGCCCAGGCGCGGCAAGGCATAGTCCGGCACACCGGGGCCCGCGTCCTGCACGGCCACGGTGCTGCCAACCAGTTCGACCTGCACCGTGCTGGCCGGCGGTGCAAAGTCGATTGCGTTGTCCAGCAGGTTCGTCAGCGCCAGGGTCACCAATTCGGCCTCCCAGGGGCCGCTGGCGCCGGTGCCGTGCAGCGCCAGGGTGATGCCGCGCTGCGCCGCGCGGGCGCGGGTCTGGCCGATGGCGGCCTCGGCGCAGTCGTGCAGCGCTACCGGTGCGCGGCCTTCGGCATGGTGGCGCTGCTCCAGCTTGGACAGCTCCAGCAGCCGGTCGATGATGCGCTGCAGGCGCTCGCTTTGCTGCACCACCTGGGTGGCGAACTCGGCACGGTCGGCAGCGGGCAGGTCGTCCTGCAGCAGCTCGCCCGCGCCGCGGATGGCCGCCACCGGGCTTTTCAGTTCGTGCGTGAGGGCGCGCACATAGCCCTCGATGTAGTCGCGCCCCTCCAGCCGGGCGCGCATGCGGTCCATGGCGCGGGCCAGGTCGC
>NZ_JALEGG010000040.1 GCF_022763525.1 Acidovorax sp. | reverse complement strand
TGTCGTTCGATGAGGCGGAAGTCCCGGCCCTCGGCGCCGTGGGCTGCCACCAGGATGGGGTCGATGGCACCGGCCGCTTCGGGCTGCGCCAGGTAGAACGGCACATCGGACAGCGACAGGCCCGTGTCGCTGGCCTCCCACGCGGAGGCATCGCCCGCGCGGTAAGGCTGCGTGCCCAGCAGGGGCACGCCCCAGCGGGCCAGCAAGGGCTGCAGCGCGGCGGCCTGAGGCACGAGCTGGTGCAGCACCAGGGCAGAGGCATGCAGGCGGCCCGGGCTGGCGCCGCTTTCGGGGGGCAGCTCCAGCACCTCGGCCAGGGTCTGCGCCGTGACCTGCTGACCAAAGGCCGCATAAGCGAACAGACCCTGCTGGCGGAAGGTGCGCAGCCAGGCATCGAGCCACTCCGTGCTGCCGTCGATGAAGTGGTGGCGGTGCACCAGCACGGCCACGGCGGGCAGGCTGCGCAGCGCGGGCTGGCCCTGGCGCCAGGCCTCCAGCGCGGCGGCGTTGGGCAGCAGGCGGGGCGCGTCGGGGTGGTAGATGCCCCGGGGGGGCAGGATGTCGGGCGCGGGCAAAGTCGGCATCGCAACACCCGCCACCGTGGCGCGCGCCAGGGCGATGGCGTTCTTCAGGTTGCGCGGGCCGCCGGCCTGCAGGTAGGCCACCATGTGGCCGGACGCATCGAGCGCGGTCAGGTCAGCGGCGGGGGTGCCCGCAGGCACCCAGACCACGCGGCCAGGGGTGCGCACCGCACGCGCATCGAGCTGCGCCCCCGCCATGCGGCGCAAGCGTGCCTCCACGCTGGCATGTGGCGCATCCACCCACACCAGCGCAGCGCCCGCCAGCGCGCGCTCCAGCTTCTGGGCCTGTGCCGCGTCCAGCACCGCTGGGCCACCCAACGGGTAGTCGATGTGCACAAAGCCCAGACCCGCCTCGGAGGCCAGACGCTGCACCATGGCCGTGCGTGGGGCGGTGGTGATGTCGGACGTGAGCCAGAGCAGCACCGGCGCTGTTTTATCGGCGCCGCCCGCTGTCAAGGCTTTCTCAGCCTGGACGGCATGCACCAGCGGCGCAGCCAGCAGCAGGCACCACAGTGCCGCGCGCAGGATCAGCGTCTTCATGGCTTGGCGGGTGCTGGCGTGGCTGCAGCGCCACCCGCGCCACCGGCCGAGGCATTGGCGGGTGCAGCGCCCGTTTCAGGGATGTAGACGATATTGCCGTCTTCCAGCTTGTAGGCCACGCCTGCGCGCACGCCCTGCCCTTGCGCTGCGCTGCCCGCGCCCTTGAAGCGCACTTCCTTGCCCTGCTCGCGCACCACCACTTCCATGTCGGGCTGGCCCGCATTGCGGATGATGGTCACGCTTTCATTGGCACTCGTCTGGCTTTGCACGGCCACGGCCGTGAGCAGTGCCACCACCAGCACCAGGAACACGTCCACCAGGTTCACGGCAGACAGCATCGGATCGTCGTCGTCCTCAGCCAGGACGCTCAGGTGCTTCAGCGTCATTGCGCCACCCCGCGCTCCTTGCGCACCACCAGCAGTTCGGCCAGCAGCCAGCGGCGGCGCACCGAGTACACCACCAGGCCCACCGACGCAGCCGCCAGCGCCAGCACCACGCCCGCAAAGGCGCCGCTGAACACCGCCAGCGCCTGTTGGCCGTTACCCGCCGCCACGCTCTGCAGCGCAGGGCCGAGCGGGATCATCGTGGCGATCAGCCCCAGCATGGGCGACAGGCGGCTGAGCAGGCGAACAGGCTCCACCTGGCGCACCAGCTGCAGCTCCAGCTCTTCCATCGACAGGCCCGGCGCCACGCGCAGCGAGCGGTACTGGGGCTGGCGCCAGCGCTGCCAGGCTTCCATCAGCGTGGCGCCGCCTGTCCACAGCGCGTAGACAAACGCAAGCCCCACCAACACCAGCACCGGCCACAGCAGCGACTGCGCGACCTGCGCAAAACCCGATTCAATGTTCATGTTTCAACTCCCTCAATCCATGTGTTGTTTCATTGGCTGGTTCATGGTCTGTTCCGGCGCTGCAGCGATGGCAACGCCATCCACATGCCATCCAGATGCCGCACGTGGATGCGGTGGTCAAACACACTCTCCAGCGCCGCGTGCGTGGCGGGTGCATCGCACGCGCCTTGATGCAGCACACGCCCAGCCGCCATCACCACCATGTCGTCGGCCTGTAGCGCAAGCGACACCTCGTGCAGCACGCTGACCACCGTGCCGCCCGCATCGACCAGCGCGCGCATGGTGTGCAGCCAGTCGGTCTGGTGCGGCGGGTCGAGGTTGGCCAGGGGCTCGTCCATCAGCAGCACCTGGGCCTGCACGGCCAGGGCGCGGGCCAGCAGCACGCGCTGGCGCTCGCCACCCGACAGTTGCGACAGCGGGCGGTGGCGCCAGTCCCAGGCCTGCGTGGTGCGCAGCGCCTGCTCCACGGCGGCATGGTCGGCAGCACTTGGCGGGGCCAGCCAGGGCTGGTGCGGCAGACGGCCCAGCATGGCCACGTCATAGCTGGTGAGGTCGTCGGCCGAGCCTTCGTTCTGTCCCAGCCAGGCCAACTGGCGGGCGCGTTCGCGCGCGGGGATCTGCGCCAGCGGGCGGCCCAGCAATTGCACTTCGCCCTGCACGGCTGCGTGCGGCAGCAGGCCCGCCAGCACCTTGAGCAAGGTGGACTTGCCCGCACCGTTGGGGCCGACGATGCTGGTCCAGCGCCCGGCGGGCAATTGCAGGTCGATGCCCTGCAATATCAAGCGATTTCCGATGCTTGCGCCTATCTGGCATGCCTTTATAGCTATCGAATTCATAGCGAACTGCCTTGCGCCGTGCGCCGATGCATGAGCCACAGCAGGTAGGTGCCGCCCAGCGCCGCCGTGAGCACCCCCACAGGCAACTCCTGCGGCGCCAGCAGCCAGCGCGCCAGGATGTCGGCCGCCATCAGCAGCACGGCGCCCATGAGGCTGGACAGCACGATGTGCCGCTCGTGTGTCACGCGCACGATGGAGCGCACCAGGTGCGGCGCCGCCAGCCCCACAAAGGCGATGAGCCCCGTCTGCGCCACCGCCGCCCCCGTGGCCAACGCCATGGCGGCCACCAGACCGGCGCGCATGGGCAACAGCGGCAGGCCCAGGCTGGCGGCCGTGGCCTCGCCCAGCGTGAGTCCATCCAGAGCACGCGCCAGCATCCAGGCCACCACCGAGCACAGCCCCCAGGCCACCGCCATCAGCACGCAGGCCATCCACCCCACAAAAGCCGTGCTGCCCAGAATGAAGGCCTGCATGGCCTGCAGGATGTCGGGCGAGGCCAGTTCCACCAGGTCGCGCATAGCGCCCAGCACCACGCCGACGATCACGCCCGCCAGCAGCAGGCGCAGCGTGTGCTGCACGCCGCGCGCAAGGATCAGCGTGAGCACCACCGCCCCCGCCGCCCCCAGAAATGCCATGCCCGTGATGCCGATGCGGGCCATCCACTGCGCTGCCACCGGCGACACGCCGAACAGCGCCATCGCCACCGCCCCGCCCAGTGCCGCGCCCGAGGCGCTTCCCAGCAGGTACGGGTCGGCCAGCGGGTTGCGGAACAGCCCCTGCGCCACCGCGCCCGACAGGCCCAGCAACGCACCCGCCAGCCAGGCGCCCAGCGTGCGCGGCAAGCGGATGTCCCACACGATCTGCCAGGCCACGGGGTCGCCGTGCATGCGCAGCACGCTGTCAAAACCCGTGCTGCCCACGCTGGCGCCACACAGGGTCAGCACGGCGCTGGCCAGCAGCAGCCAGGCGGCACACCACACAGCGCGGCGGCTGGCAGAACCGGTGGGCAAGTCCATGGGAACGTGGGTCATGGGGCCTTGTCCACCAGGCAGCGCGCCATGATGCGGGCCGCCTCGGCCATGCGGGGGCCAGGCCGCACCACCACATCCGAATCACCCGGACCGAACACGCACAGCCGGTTCTCGCGGATTGCGCGCATGGTCGCCCAGCCGGGGTACGGCACCATGGCCTGCATGCTGCGGTTGCCGATCATGATGATGTCGGGGTTGGCGCGCACCACGAACTCGGGGTTCAGGCGCGGAAACGGGCCCAGCGATGCGGGCACCACGTTGCGCACGCCCAGGCGGGTGAGCGATTCGCCAATGAACGAGGCCTCGCCCGCCGCATAGGGCCCCCGGCTCACCTCGAAGTACACGCGTGCATTCTTGGCCTTGGGCGGCAGGGACTGGGCCGCCGCGAGCACGCCGGCGTCGATCACGCGCCAGAGGCGGTCGGCCCCCTGCGCACGAGGCACGCCCAACAGGTCGCTCACGGTGCCCAGCACGCGGCGCACATCGGCATGCGTCTTGGGCTCCAGTTGCACCACCGTGAGGCCCAGCGCCTCCAGCCGGTCGCTGGCGCGGGAGCTAACGGACATGAGCACCACCTCGGGCTTGAGCGCCACGATGGCCTCGATGCTCGGATCCAGCCCGCCGCCCACCTTGGGCAGTCTGCCGACCACGGCTTCCGGCCAGTTGGAATAGCGGTCCACCCCCACGAGCCGGTGGCATTGCTCCAGCTCGCACACGCTTTCGGTCAACGAGGGCAGCAGGCTCACGATGCGCTGCGGCGGGCGTGGCAACGAGATCTCGCGGCCCTTGTCGTCCTTGATGTGCACGGGCTGCGCACGCGCCAAGCCGGCCATGAGCAGGCCCAGCGCAATCACGATCGCGATCACCCAAAGGATGCGGCGCACTGGGGTGGGTTTCATCAGCGAGGATCTTTCAAGGTAAGCGGCAGCCCAGCCGCCATGAGCGTCACGCGGGGGCACACCTGGGCCACCTGCTGGTTGAGAGTGCCCAGCGCATCCACAAAGGCGCGCACTTCACGCCCCATCGGGATGACCCCCAGGCCAATTTCGTTGCCCACCAGAACAACGGGGCCGGGGGACTTCCGAACTGCTTCCAAAAACATAGCTGCCTGCGCTTGCCAATCAAGCGCTAGAGCCTGTTTTTGTTCAAAACTCATGGCTTCCACGCCCACGGGCATGGTCCAGTGCGTGAGCCACAGGGTGAGGCAGTCCACCACCAGCAGGGTTTGTGGGGTGCTGTGCAACGCCACGACAGCGGCCACGTCGCGCGGCTCCTCCACGGTCTGCAGGCCAGGCACACGTTCGGCGCGGTCGCGCTGGTGGCGCGCAATGCGTTCGCGCATCTCATCGTCCCAGGCTTGGCCCGTGGCGATGAGCACCGCGCGATGGTCGGCTGCTTGCGCCAGCCAGTCGCACGCCAATAGTTCGGCGCGGCGCGACTTGCCGCTTTTCTGGCCGCCCAGGATGAGTTCGGTGGTGATGGAATGCAAATCGGGCGTCATGCGTTTTTGCTACCCAGCAAGTGGGCTACGGCCTCTGGACTGGACGGGAACCACGCATGGAAGTAGCTGGCATGGATGCTGCCCTGCCGGTACAGCGCCTCGCCCGCATCCGGCGCAACCGCCTCGTTCGGGCGCGCCGTGCGGGCCACCACAGAGGCGCTGCTGTCGCTGGTCGAATAGTGGAAGGTGTGGCCGCGCAGGGTGTGCCCGGCCACGGCCAGTTGCTGCGGGCCCAGCGCCGCCAGGCGCTTTTGCATCGTCACGCGGCCGGGCAGCAGCCCCCACAGCGGAGCCGTGCTGCCGTCGGCCAGGGTGATGGACTCGAACAGCGCCATCATGCCGCCGCACTCGGCCCACAAGGGTCGGCCTGCATCCACATGGGCGCGCAGGCTGGTCTGCATGCCGGTGTTGGCGGCGATCTGCGTGGTGTGCAGCTCGGGGTAGCCTCCGGGCAGCCAGACTGCGTCGCAACTGGGCAATGCAGCATCGTGCAGGGGCGAGAAGAACACCAGGCGCGCGCCCATCTGTTCCAAACATTGCAGGTTGGCAGCATAGACAAAGCAGAACGCTGGATCCCGCCCCACGGCCACCGTGCGGCCTGCCAACAGCGGCGGTACGGAAGGAGCCGAGGAGAGCGCCGGGAAGTCCACGGCCCAGCACTGCAGGTCGTTCAGGGTCATCTGGCCGAGCGGCGTGGCCGCCAGTGCGTCGGCGGCAGCATCCAGCCGCTGCAGGCTGTCGTCCAGCTCGTGGGCGGCCACCAGGCCCAGGTGACGCTCCGGCAGCAGTGCGGCAGCGGCTTTGGCTGCAGTGGGCGCCTTGCCTGTGGCCTGCACCCGCATCAGTGCGCCCATCCAGTCGTCGGCATCGTGCAAGCCGTCACGCAACATGTCGGCATGGCGCGCGCTGCCTACGCGGTTGGCCAGCACCCCCGCCCAGGGCAGGCCCGGCCGGTAGTGGCGCAGGCCATAGGCCAGCGCGCCAAACGTTCCCGCCATGGCCGAGGCATCGACCACCGCCAGCACCGGCACCCCAAAGTGCCGGGCCAAGTCGGCCGCGCTGGGACTGCCGTCAAACAGGCCCATCACGCCTTCGATGAGGATCAGGTCCGACTCGCGTGCAGCGTCATGCAGGCGCTGTGCGCAGTCGGTCTCGCCGTTCATCCACAGGTCGAGCTGGTGCACGGGCGCACCGCTGGCGAGCTGGTGCCAGTGCGGGTCCAGAAAGTCCGGCCCGCACTTGAAGACCCGCACGCGCCGCCCCTGGCGCGCATGCAAGCGCGCCAGGGCGGCGGTGACGGTGGTCTTGCCCTGGCCCGAAGCCGGGGCGGCGATCAGGATCGCCGGGCTACGGGCAGGCTGCACCATTTCGCTTCTCCTCTTCCCCTGTCTGCCAGCCTGGCGTGCTGTGGACTCACTGCGGCGCCCACTTCACGCCGACGTACACCGTGCGGCCTGCGGTGGCGTAGGTGCGGGCCAGTTGGTAGTCCTTGTCGGCCAGGTTGTCGACGCGGGCCAGCAGCGTGTAGTCGCGCGCAATGCGGGTGCTGGCATACAGGTTGACCAGCGCATAGCCGCCCAGCACATTGGTGTTGGCCACGGTGTCGAAGCGGCGGCCGGATGCCTGCACTTCGGCGCCCACGGTCCAGCCTGCCAGGCGCGTGTCGGCGCCGAAGGTGGCGTGCTGCTTGGCGCGGCGCGCGAGCTGCTTGCCGGTGTCCAGGTCACGTGGCCGCTGCAGGTCGATGGAGCCATGCAACTGCACATCGCCCATGCGGTGCGAGCCCGCAAAGGTCACACCCTTGTATTCAGCGCGGGCCGTGTTGGCGTAGCAGCCAAAGTCCGACAGGCAGGTGCCCGGGCCGGAGAACGAGATCAGGTTGCTCACGCGGTTGCGGAACAGCGTGGCCGAGAAGGTGCTGCCGCCTTGGGCATAGCGCAGCGCCACTTCGGCATTGCGACTGCTTTCGGGACGCAGGGTGGCCACGCCGTATTCGCTAAAACGGTGGTACAGCGTGGGCGCGCGGAAGGCCGTGCCCACCGAGGCCGTGGCGCGCCACTGCGGTGTGATGGCGTAGCCGTAGGCCACGCTGCCGGTGCCCTTGCCGCCAAACTCGCTGTCCGAGTCGTGGCGCAGGTTGAGCTGCACGGTGTGGCCCGCAGCGTTGTAGCCGTAGCCCAGGGCCAGCGCGTCTTGCGAACGCTTGGCATCGATGGGAGCGTTTTCGAGACGGTCTTCGCGGCGCTCCAGCGCGGCGGTGACCAGGTGCGCGCCCTGGCGCCATTCGTTGTGGAAGTAGTAGCCGCGCAGGCGCGTGTCGCTCAGGTAGGGCGAGGGGCGGGTTTCGTATTCATCGCGGGAGTCGGTGATCGACAGGCGCGTCTTGTAGGCGCTGCTCCACTGGGCGATCCAGTTGAAGCCCAGGGCATGCATGGTGTGCAGATTGCGGTCGTCCTTGCCCAGCCCGCTGTCATAGCCGCTGTTGGAATGATTGACCATCAGCGTGCCTTCCAGCCGGTGCGCCGCATCGACCTGCAGGCCAACGCGGGCATGCCCCGCCGTGTTGCGGTAGCCGTCGCGGTCGGGGTTCTGGGTGGGCAGCGTGCGGGCATTGAAGCCTTTGCTGTCGTCGCGCACCAGGCCCAGCGCGTAGTCCACGGTGGCAGTGGCACCGCTGATGCCGGCCTCCACCTTGGTGGTGTCATGGTTGCCGATTCCCACGCCCACATAGGGCGCCACGCCGTTCTCGCCGCGCTTGGTGAAAATCTGCACCACGCCGCCCATGGCATCCGAGCCGTACACGGCACCGGCCGGGCCGCGCAGCACTTCGATGCGGTCGATGAGACCCAGGGGAATGCTCTCCCACGGCGCGCCGCCGGTGGATTGTGAATCGATGCGCACCCCGTCGATGTACACCGCCGTGAAGCGGGACTCCGCGCCCCGCAGGAACACCCCGGTGGTGGTGCCCGGCCCGCCATTGCGCGAGAACTCCACGCCCGGCAGGCGTACCAGCAAATCCGCCAGGCCGGTGGCGCCACTGTTTTCAATGGTCTCGCGGTCCACGATCGAGACATCGGCCACCAGATCGGCCAGGGGCTGTGGCGTGCGCGTGGCGGCCACCACCGTTTCCGCGAGCGAGGGCGCGCGCAGGTTCTGCGCCAGCAGCTCGCCAGTGGCGGGGGCGCCCTGGGCCAGGGCGCCGCAAGCACTGCCAACAGCCAGGGTCACCAGCGCCATGCGATGGGCAGACACGCGCGGCGCTGCCGCGAGGCACGCATGAAGGGTACGAATTTTCATGGAAATCAAGGTCAACAAACAACCCGAGCCGGCCTCCCGCCAGCATGTGGGTGAAACGGCTGCGTGGTACCTGAGCGGGCGCACGCAGCCACCGTATTGGCCGGTATCCGGGCTGGCGGAACACCCCCCAATGCCTTCCCAGGCGCTTGTTCAAGGCGCTCAGTGGCGTGTGGATGGAGAGAGAGTCGAAGAACTCGTCCGCTGACCGTTGCGGGGGCAGCGCAGGCTGGATGCGCCATGCTTGGCTGCACCTCCCTGCTTCCCGTTGAACTGCGGCATGCGAACCACACCGCGAGCACCAACGGCGGGATTTTACGGCTGTTTACACCCCGCAACCCTACAATCGCTGGCTGTATGGCCACACTGTCCACCACCGACCAGATCGCCGAACGCGTGGAGCGCCTGCTGCTGCGCCATGCGGAGTTGCAACGGACCAATGCGCTGCTGGCCGATCAAGTGGCCGCCCTGACGCAGGAACGTGATTCCCTCAAATCACGCCTGAGCGCAGCGCGCGCGCGCGTCGATGCCCTGCTCGAACGCCTGCCCGCCGCCGCCCCGGCCGCCACGAAAGACGCCGAATGAAGCAAATCGAGGTGCACATCCTGCAGCAAAGCTATTTGCTGTCCTGCCCCGAAGGCCATGAAAGCAGGCTGCTGGAAGCCGTGGAGCGGGTGGACACCGCCATGACCCGCATTCGCGATGCGGGCAAGGTCCGTGCGCGCGAGCGCATCGCCGTTCTGGCCGCCTTGAACCTGGCGTTTGAAATCGCCGACCGCGAAGCCGCTGCGCTCGCGGCCCCGGCCCCCGCTGCGGCTGCTCCCGCAGCCCGGCAGGAATCCCTTTTGCCAGACGATGACCAACAACGGCTTCGCCAGCTGGTGCAGCGCCTGGATCAAGCGCTGGGCGACGACGGCCGCCTGCTCTGATCCTGGAGCACCTCGACCCGACCGGCGCCGCGACCGCGGGGCTACGGCCAAGCCGCTCCCACGGCTCTCTTGAATTGCCGTATTCACTTACGCGGCTTTACACGGCAGTGGCGCTGCAACGCCCGTCGCCAGCGCCTACAATGAATGGGTCTGCGAAGCTGCTGGGCTTTATATTTCCTTGAACCAATGCTCAATGAGCTCGGGCTTGGTACATCGTCCGGTGAGCGTGATCATCTCGCGTCAGATGAACCCAACGCCAGGCTGCCCTCGCCCACCTGAACCCCCGGTTCAGGATGACGGTTCAGTGGCATTCGCAGACACCTTCTTCTACCCGCCCCCACCCTGTGCCGGGCGGCGGGCAAACTCCCCCAGCCATCGAATGGCAGCCGTGCATCGTGGCCCGGCGCTGCACCTCTTCTGACGCATGCTCGACCCGATTCTGATCATTGAACTTGGTGTACTCGGCCTGGCCACGGGCTTCCTGGCAGGCCTGCTGGGCATTGGCGGCGGCATGCTGCTGGTGCCGTTCATGACCTACATCCTGGGTGCCCGCCAAGTGCCCCCCGACCTGGCCGTGAAAATGGCGATCGCCACGTCGATGGCCACCATCATGTTCACATCGATCTCCAGCGTACGCGCGCACCATCAGCGGGGCGCGGTCCGGTGGGAGATCGTGAAACGGCTTGCTCTGGGAATCGTGCTGGGTGGATTCACCGCCAGCCTGGGGGTGTTTGCGCTCCTGAAAGGCTCGTTTCTGGCCATCTTCTTCGCGCTGTTCGTGAGCTTCTCGGCCACCCAGATGTTCCTGGACAAGAAGCCCGTGCCGTCAAGGCAAATGCCTGGCGGCACTGGGCAGGTGGCCGCTGGGGGAGTGATCGGTTTCCTGTCGGGCCTGGTGGGCGCGGGCGGCGGCTTTGTGAGCGTGCCGTTCATGACCTGGTGCAATGTGCCGATCCACAACGCCGTGGCAACCAGCGCCGCACTGGGTTTTCCGATCGCCTTGGCCAACGTGGTGGGCTATGTGATCGGCGGCCAGGGCGTTGTCGGGCTACCCTCCGCCTCGCTGGGCTACGTGTGGCTGCCAGCATTGGCGGTGATTGCCACCTGCAGCGTGCTCACGGCTCCACTGGGCGCCAAGGCGGCCCACAGCCTGCCAGTCAAACAGCTCAAGCGGGTGTTCGCGTCCCTCCTGTTCGGGCTGGCCGCCTACATGCTGTGGAAGGGAATCGCCGCGTTCTGAACCCAGCCTCGCGAGCGGGGGCTGCATTGCACTCACGCAGCTGCATCACCCCCGGATGGGGTCGCGCCGGCCTTGTGCCTTGAGCGGCAGCGGCTTGGACAGGAACGCGCGGAATCCCTCGGCCGGAAGCCCCGGCGCGCAAAGGAAACCCTGGTAGTGGTCGCACTCCAGCTGCTGCAGTACCGCCTGCTGGGTTTCCGTTTCCACCCCTTCCGCCACGACTTCGATGCGCAGCGCACGGCCCATGCTCACAATGGCGCTCACGATGGCTCGGTCGCCATCATCGTCGGGCAGGCCGCGCACGAACGACTGATCGATCTTGAGCTTGTGGATCGGTAGCTTCTTGAGGTAGGCCAGGCTGGAATACCCCGTCCCGAAATCATCGATCGCCAGGCTGATTCCCAGCCCCGCGAGCACGCGCAGACGCTGCTCCATCTCTTGCGCATCCTGCAGCAGGATACTCTCGGTCAGTTCAAGCTCCAGCAGCGTGGGCGGCAACTGATGCACCGCGAGCAAGCGGGTTATCCTGTCCACAAAATCGGGCTGGCGAAACTCCAGCGCTGAGACGTTGACGGAAATCACCAATGGCGTGCCGCCATGCATCCAGCCGGCAGCCTCGCGCACCGCCTGCTCCATCACCCAGGCTCCCAGCGTCACGATGTAGCCCGACTCTTCTGCCAACGGAATGAACTGCCCAGGCGACACCGCGCCCAGTTCAGGATCGGTCCAGCGTATCAAAGCCTCGGCCCCCGCAACGCGGCCCGTGACCATGTTGACCTGAGGCTGGTAGTGCACCGCCATGCACCCCTTCCCGAGTGCCTGCCGCATGGCATGCTCCATCTGCATGCGGGACAAAAGGTTGGCGTTCATCTGCGGCTGATAAAAGCCGTAACTGCCCCGCCCCCGTTCCTTGACCCGGTACATGGCGGTGTCTGCCTGCTTGATCAGATCATCCAGGGTGGCCCCGTCTTGCGGGTACAGCGCCATGCCGATACTGCACTGGATCGAAAAACCCATGTCGTCCAGCATGAAGGGCTTGAGCATGTCATCCAGAATGCGGCGCGCCACGCTTTCAGCCACCGTGGCATCCCCGCCATGCAGGTAAATCACGAACTCATCTCCACCCAGCCTGCACAGCATGTCCGTCTGGCGCAGGCAGGTCTGCAAGCGTTCGGCCACCAACTGCAGGACGCGATCGCCAAACGGATGGCCCAGTGAATCGTTGATGATCTTGAAGCGGTCGAGATCCAGAAACAGGACCGCGAAGCCGGTATCGCTCTGTCGAGCGCCCTGGATAGCTGTCTCCACGCGCTGGGTCAGCAGAAGGCGATTCGGCAGACCGGTCAGCACGTCGCTGTAGGCGAGCTCCTCAATGCGCTTCTGGGCTGCATGCTGCAGCGTGAGGTCGCGCATGAATCCGATGCTCTGCACAAGCCGGCCTTCATCGTCCCGCAGTGCCACCCAGGACAGCTGCACGGCGCAGTAGGCGCCACTGTCCCGGGGTAGCCACAGCTCGCCCTCCCAGAAACCGTCACCCGCCCAGCCCTTGAGCACCTGGTCCATGAAGCTCACATCCGAGGTGCCGCCAAACAACGAGGCGGCAGCCCGCCCCTCAAAGGAATGTGCAGATGGCCCCACCAGGCGCTCGCAACCGGGATTCATTCGCAGAATGCGATGTTGGCTGTCGGCAATGAAAATGGCGTCCAGGCTCGATTCGAAAACCCTGGCTGCCAAGCGCAGGCTCGCCTGTATCTCCGTCTGCCGGGTGATATCCCGATAGGAATACACCCGCCCGACGGGATATCCCCGGCTGAACTGCGGCACGGTCCGCAATTCCAACACGGTGCCGTTGCGCAAAACCACGATGTCTGCGCTTTCCTGGGCCGGCTCCTGTGCGATGGCCGCGAGGCGCTCTGAAAATGCGCGGGCGTCCTCCACCTGCGCGGCCATGTGCGCATACACCGCTGCGTCGTCGCGTTGCACCAACAGATCACGCGGCATGTTCCATAGCTGCGCCAGCCGCTGGTTGAAGGCCCGAACGTGGCCATCGAGATCGCACACCAGCATCCCGTCCGCGACCGAATCCAGGGTGGCCCGCAACTCGGACAGCAGCTTTTCCAGCTCGCGTTCCGTAGCCTCTTGGGCACTGCAGTCCAGCATGGTGACCATGAATGCGGTCTCGCTGGCTGTGGCGGCTGCCCCCTCCTGTCGCACCCGCGTCACCTTCCGGTCGACTGCGAGCAAGGCCCCATCCGCCCGCAGCAAGCGGGTGTGGGAATGAATGCCGTTGGCAATCACGTCGGCCGGTTCGGCCCAGAAAGCCTGGTCTTGTGGTGTCGCAGCCAGGCTGAGCACGGAGTTGCCCACCATCGCAGCCAGCGGAAACCCCGACAGCCGCTCGGCTGCGGCGTTGGCGTGAAGGATGGTTAAGCTAGCCTCATCGACCAGCCAGACGGCTTCCTGCAAACCGTCCAACCAGCCGTGGGGCTGTGCAACGGTCACAAGTCGCCCTCGTCGTGCCCGCCGCTGACCGCGCGCTCGAAGAAATAGCAGATGCGCTGGCGCGGGGAAAGATAGTCGAGGGCATCCCGAGGCAATTGGGAGGGCTTGAGGCTTCGCCGAATGCCCAGCTCTGGCACCGTTTCCAGATCCAGGATGGGTGCCTCTTCTTTCGGGACCCGGGAGTCGTGCACGATGACCTTGGGCCGCAACGGGCGCGAAGAGTTGACCGAGGCGACGATGGCATAGCGGTCATTCACCAGCTGGACGATGGATCCGGGGGGATACACCCCCATCATGCGAATGAAAGCGCCCAGCACCACGGAGTCAAACCGCGACTTGAGTTGCGCGAACAGGACAGACAAAGCCTCGTGGGGGGTGAGTGCATCCACGCCGTTGGCGGGATTGCACATGCGGTCGTAACGGTTGACCAGGGCAAGCACCTGACTTGCGCGGGACAGTTCGCCACCGCTCAGGCGCAGCGGAAAGCCACTGCCATCGCACATCTCATGGTGCTGGGCAATGGCCTTGAGCACAGGTTCTGCCAGGCCCATGCGCTTCGCCAGCGTTACCGACTCGCCTACGTGGGACTCGTATCGCGTTCGCTCCATCGGGATCATGGAGGCTGTGGGCTGGCGCAGGTTGGGAGGCAGCTTGAGCTTGCCCAGATCGTGGAGCAGCGCCGCAATCCCGACCTCGTGCAATTCGTCGCTCGTCATCCCCAAGGCGCGCCCCAGCAGCAACGAGATGACCAGCACGTTGACCGGATGCAAGCCGTTGCGCTCCCCTACCCCTTCGGACAGCAGGCGGATGACGGAATCGCCGTTTTCCAGGAGTTCTGACACACACCCAGCAACAAGCGCCTCCCCGCAGATCCGAGCCTCATCCGGTTGGTCAGACACCTGCCGTTCCAGGGTTTGGTATTTTCTGGTAGCAGCGCTAAACCGCTGGTCGCACGCCGCCAGAGCAAGATTCTGAGCTTCCAGCAACTCACGCCTGCGAAGCGTCTCGGCATCGACGCTCGCCGCAGCCGCCGGTTCCGATGGAGCAGGCTCCGTTTCGACCGTTGCCGCGGGGACATCCGCCGACGGCTCCTGAAACTCGGGGTCGCTTTTCTTGGGAAAGTACCTTACTTCGGCCAACCCCAAGCCGCGCAACGTCTCGATCTGCTCCGCTGAAGCGATCCGGAAACTGCTGACCGGAAACGGATGGTGCATCCAGCCAATGTCCAGCTGGATGTACATGCCCACGCGCAGTTGGCTGATGTTGATAAGGAGGGATGAGTTCACGTCACGGCGCTTGAAACATGGCGACGCTCAAGCCACCAATGGTTACACGCATTATCGCGCGTTGCAATGCAAGTAATGCAACGGTGGTGCGGAGACACTGCTGTCTTCAGGGGCCCTTTGCAACAATCGCAGTGACGCGCGTCACTGCAATTCCGCGCCCGGACAGGCCGCCCGGCCTTGGCGAAAAGCAGCTTCTCTACCGAACGACGCTATAACGTTCTATCGGCACCACAAGGAGGGTTTGTAGATCAAATCCATCCAAAGCGCCCAGCCACCAATCGCACATAGCAGGGCCCCGGAGACACGAGTTCCCCAATCCGTTTTCGAGGCATTGAGCCGCGCTTTCAGACGCCCCCAGATCCAAGGTCCGCCCACCAACCAGACACCGCTTCCCAGACCAAACAACCCCATCGACACGGCACCCTCGAAGGGTCCGCCGCTCAACGCCGCCACCAGCAAAGCGGAATACAGCAATCCGCAGGGCATGAGCGCCCAAAGAAACCCTGCGGCCAGGACCCCGCCCGGTGCGCGCACGAGAGGCTGCACCCGCCCCCATATCGAGCGGCCCGCCGATTCGACCCATTGCGGTTGCCGTGCCTGGACCATCATCATCAGCCCCCATGCCATTACGGCGACATGCGTCAGGGTCCAAGCGGGCCGCAGAGCCACGGTCTGTTGTGTCAGCCATGCGAGGCTGTCCATGGCAAATGCAGCCAATGCGCCCGCCGCCGAGTACCCAGCCAAGCGCCCCAGGTGAAACGCCAGCCCACGCCGGATTGCGCCACCACGGGGCATCCACCGGACCGCATGCACGCTGCCATCGGCGCGCGAGCCGCCGCCCTGCTCTTCCTTGCCCGGCTGGCCCACCAGCGCCCCGCACGGTGCTGAGCACATGGCCAGGCAGTGGGACCCTCCCACGAGTCCCATCAGCAAGGCAGTCGAGGCAACCGCGGCAAGCATGGGATCAGATGATGCGCGAAAAACGGGCACGATTGCGATCCGCCTGCAGATAGCGGTCAAAGACCATCGCAATGCCTCGCACGAAGAACCACCCCATCGCAGTCACCACCACGCCGTCTTCGGAGATCGTGACCAACCCCTGCTCGGCCATGTCTTCCAGCTGCTCCAGCTCCGCGGCGAAATACTTCCGGAAATCGATCAGCCATGCCTGTTCCATCGGCTCAAAAAGCAGCTCGCCCTGGCACATCAGCGCCATGATGACGGCGCGCCGCACGAGATCGTCGCGCGTCAGGGCCAAGCCACGCACCACGGGCAGGCGCCCCTGGTTGAGCAGGTCGTAGTAATCATCCAGCGTTTTGGCGTTCTGGCTATAGGTGGCCCCGACCCTGCCAATAGCGGACACACCCAGCCCAATCAGATCGCAGTCCGGCTGGGTGCTGTATCCCTGAAAGTTGCGATGCAGGCGGCCTTGGCGCTTGGCCACGGCCAACGCGTCCTCGGGCAACGCAAAATGGTCCATGCCCACATAGACGTAGCCTGCCTCCAGAAAGGCATCCAGAGAGCGCGAGAGCATCGACACCTTGCCGGCGGCCGACGGCAGCTCGGCAGAGATGATGCGCCGCTGGGGCTTGAAGCGCTCAGGCAAGTGAGCATAGGCATAGAGGGCGATACGGTCAGGCCGCAACTGCACCACCTGCGCCAGCGTACGGTCGAACGATTCGGGCGTCTGACGCGGCAAGCCGTAGATCAGGTCGACATTGATGGACTCGAAGCCCAGCGCGCGGGCGGACTCCACTAGCGAGAACACCTGCTCTGCGGGCTGCACGCGGTGGACGGCTTTCTGAACCTCCGGGTCAAAGTCCTGCACACCGAAGCTCAACCGATTGAATCCGAGCTCCGCCAGCACGGCCAGGCGATCGGCATTGACGGTTCGTGGGTCCACTTCAATGGAATACTCACCGCCGGGCGCGAGGGAGAAGCTGCGCTGCAGCATGGCCATGAGTTCACGCAACCCGTCGTCTGAAAGAAAGGTTGGCGTGCCACCGCCCAAGTGCAACTGGCTTACCACCTGTCCCGTGCCGCAGTGCGCAGTATGGAGGTCGATTTCCCGGCTCAGGTAGCGTAGATAAACCTCTGCCCGATCATGGTGTTTGGTAATGATCTTGTTGCACGCGCAGTAGTAGCATAACGATTCACAGAACGGGATGTGAACGTACAAGGACAGCGGCAGGGCCTTTGTCATCGAGCCCAACCTACGCTGCTCCAGCGCCAGTGCATAGTCGTCCTGCCCAAAGGCTTCGACAAAGCGATCAGCTGTCGGATAAGACGTGTAGCGGGGTCCTGGCACGTCAAAGCGGCGCAGAAGTTCAGAAGAGACAGCAGTCATGGGCAAATTCCTTGCGTACCCTTTGACTGTGCCGTAAGCTGCATCGTAAGTCCTTGACGTGAGTCAATTAATGCCATGGACCGAACGGCGACAATTTGATGCATGTCAGCCGGCTTCCCGCTCACCGGTTCGTCTCATCGCACCGGGGGCGATATGCTCAAAAACTTACCTGCACACGTGTCTATGAACCCGCTCACCATCAAAGTCGCCTGCTCCAACTGCAACCTGCGCGAGCTGTGCATGCCTGTTGGATTGAGCGATGAACAACTCCAGCGTATCGACGATGTCGTTGCCGTTCGCCGCAAGGTCAAGCGTGGGGCGACGTTGTTCCGCAATGGCGAATCCTTCACCTCCCTCTATGCGATTCGCACAGGTTTTTTCAAGACCTGCGTGGCCACCGAAGACGGGCGTGACCAGGTGACGGGCTTTCAGATGGCAGGCGAGATCATCGGGCTGGATGGCATCGTGAACGACCACCATACCTGCGACGCCGTGGCGCTGGAAGATGCCGAAGTCTGTGTCATGCCTTTTGACCGCATTGAGGAACTCTCGCGCGAGGTCACCGCACTTCAGCACCACGTGCACAAGATCATGAGCCGGGAGATCGTCCGGGAACATGGCGTCATGCTGCTGCTGGGCAGCATGCGGGCAGAGGAACGTTTGGCGGCCTTCCTGCTCAACCTAGTGCAGCGCCTGCATGCGCGGGGCTTCTCGCAATCGGAGCTGGTGCTGCGCATGACCCGCGAGGAAATCGGCAGCTACCTGGGACTCAAGCTCGAGACGGTGAGCCGCACTTTCTCCAAGTTTGTCGAAGAGGGCATTGTCGAGGTCAAGCAGCGCCACGTCCGGATCTTGGACACGGATGCCCTCAAGCGCATCGTGAACAGCCAGCAAGCCTGCCACTGACTCATGGGGCCGCGAACGCGCCGGCCCAGCACAAGGGGTGCCCTCCTCGCTTGCCGAAATCGCTGCTCAGCTGGCAC
>NZ_JALEGG010000307.1 GCF_022763525.1 Acidovorax sp. | reverse complement strand
GGCACGATGCTGGCCGTGACCAGGCCTTCGATGCCGCCGTTCAGGCGCTGCGCGGAGCCCGGCGCATCGGTGATGCCCACCGAGATGGTGTAGAGCGGCGACGCGGCACCAGCCCCTCGGTAGTCGCGCAGGAACACCTCCACCATCTTGCCCGCCATGATCATCACCACCGCGCCCGGCTGGGCCTTGGTGAGCTGGGCCACCTGGGCCTTGGCGTCGGTGGCGGCAATCTCGAGGGGCACGGTGTCCACCACTTTCACCTTCAGGCCCTGGGCGATCTGCAGGCAGGTGTCGAGGTTGGATTTGCCGAATGCGCTGTTCTGGTAGACGACGGCAATGTTGTTGATGCCCAGCGTGGCCAGATGGCCCACGATCTTGCGCAGCTCGGTCTCGTAGCTGGCGCGCACGTGGAACAGGTAGCGGTTGTGATTGGTGCGGAACGATGTGGTGCCCACCAGGGGCGCAAACATGGGCACGCCGGCCTTCTCGGCCAGGGGCATGGCGGCGATCAGGTTGCCCGTGGCCACATACCCGATCAGCGCAAACACCTTGTCGTCGTCGATGAGCTTGGCCGTGTTCTCGGCCGTCTTCTTGGGCTCGTAGGCGTCGTCGTAGGACACCAGCTCCAGCGTGCGGCCTTGCACGCCCCCGGTCTTGTTCACCTTGTCGAAGACCAGCGCGATGCCGGCCTTGTAGTCCACCCCGAAATCCTTGGCCGGCCCCGTGAACACGGCCGACTGGCCGACTTTGATGCGGGTGTCCGTCACCCCCGTCTCGGCAGCTGCCGGGCCCGCCCATGCCATTCCTGCCGCCGCCAGGCCCACCATGGCAGTCCGGCGGTCGATGCATCCATCCTCCATCCCTCGACACTTCATGTAGTGCTCCTTACATCAAAGATGAAAGTTTCAGCGCTGGCGCTGCCATCGTGCAAGTGTTGGGAGAGGTGTTTTTTGTAACCAACGGCACACGTGGGCAACACGCCACACGCGCTGGCGGAAGCACGTCAGACGCTCAGGTAGGCGCGGCGCACCTCGTCGTTGGCGGCCAGCTCGGCCATGCTGGCCTGGTAGCGGATCTGGCCCCTCTCCAGCACATAGGCGCGGTCGGAAACCAGTTCGGCGAAGTGCATGTTCTGCTCGGACAGCAGGATGCTCACGCCCTGCTCCTTGAGCTCCAGGATCATGTGCGCCATCTGCTCCACGATCACCGGGGCCACGCCTTCGGAAGGCTCGTCCAGCAGCACCAGGTAGGGATTGCCCATGAGCGTGCGCGCCACGGTCAGCATCTGCTGCTCGCCGCCGCTCATGCGGCCGCCCGGACGCTGAGGCATCTCGCCCAGGTTCGGGAAGAGCTTGAACAACCGCTCGGGCGTCCACACCGGAGCGGACGCGCCGTCGGGCCAGGCACGTGGCGGCTGGCGCCCGACCTCCAGGTTCTCCATCACCGTCAGGTCGGTGAACACGCGGCGGTCCTCGGGCACGAAGCCCAGGCCCAGGCACGCGGCATCGTGCGGATCGCTCTTGGAAATGTCCCGGCCCATGAACTGGATCTGCCCCTTGCGCTTGGCGAGCATGCCCATCAGCGTCTTGAGCGTGGTGGACTTGCCCGCGCCGTTGCGCCCCATCAGGGCCACAACCTCGCCGCGGCGCACGTCCAGATCCACGTCGTACAGGATCTGCGCCGCGCCATACCAGGCTTGCAGGCCCTGAGCCCGCAGCAGCACTTCAGGGGTTTCGCTGATCGTCGTCATCGTTGTCATGCCGTGCTCTCCGCGGCGGCTGCGGTCTTCTTTTCAAAGGTCTTGCCGGTGCCGAAGTAGACCTCCTGCACCTTGGGGTGGTCGCGCAGCTCCAGCGGCTTGCCTTCGGCAATGAGCCGGCCGCGCGCCAGCACGATCATGCGGTCGGCGTAGGCGAACACCACGTCCATGCTGTGCTCGGTGAAGAGCACCGCCATGTTGCGGTCGATCACCAGCTGCTTGGTAAGCGCCATGAGGGCGTTGCGCTCCTTGGGTGCCATGCCGGCCGTGGGCTCGTCCATGAGCAGCAGTTTCGGGCTGTTGGCCATGGCAATGGCCAGCTCCACGCGCTTGACGTCGCCGTAGGCAAGCACGCTGCAGGGTCGGTCGGCCTGCGACTTCATGCCCACCTGGTCCAGCAGTGCCAGGGCCTTGTCGCGCTGGTGGTCGGCGGCCTTGCGCCACATCGAGAACAGCTTGTGGTCGTGCGAGATCAGGGCCATCTGCACGTTCTCCACCACGGTGAGCGAAGCGAAGGTCTCGGCGATCTGGAAGGTGCGGCCCACGCCCATGCGCCAGATATCGCGGGGCTTGCGGCCCACCAGCTCCTGGCCGTCCAGCTGTATCGATCCCGCGTCGGCGGGCAGCTGGCCGTTGACCATGTTGAAGGTGGTGGACTTGCCGGCACCGTTGGGGCCGATGAGCGCCAGCAGTTCACCGGCAGCCAGCTCGAAGTGGATGCCGTCCACCGCCTTCACGCCGCCGAAGGACTTGCCCAGGCCCGAGACTTTGAGCAGGCTCATGCCAGGCCCTCCTTCATGTTCTTGGCTTCGCGCCGGTTGTCGAAGACTTGTTTGATGGCGCCCGCGATGCCCTGCGGGAAGAGCAGCACCAGGATGAGGATGATGGCCCCCAGCATGGCCCGCCAGTAGTCGGTGTTGCGCGCCACGGTGTCGTGCAGCCAGGTGAAGGTGACCGCGCCCACCACGGGCCCGGCCAGCGTCTGGATGCCGCCCAGCAGCACCATGACCAGACCGTCCACCGAGCGGCTCACATGCAGCGTTTCGGGCGAGATGCTGCCCTTGGAAAACGCAAACAGCGCACCGCCCAGGCCCGCGAACAGGCCCGCAATCACGAAGGCTGTCCACTGCATGCGCTTGACGTCGATGCCGATGGCATCGGCACGCAGCACCGAGTCCCGCCCTGCGCGCAGCGCGTAGCCAAACGGAGAGAACAGCACGCGGCGCAGCACGAGCACCCCTGCCACCACCAGCGCGAGGGTGAGGTAGTAGTAGTTGCGCTTGTCCGAAAGCCACTCGGCCGGCCACACACCGGTCAGGCCGTTGCTGCCGCCAGTGAAGCCATCCCACTGGTAGCAGATGGCCCAGGTGATCTGCGCAAAGGCCAGCGTGAGCATGGCCAGGTACACGCCAGACAGTCTCACGCAGAACCAGCCATACAGCAGTGCGCCCGCCGCCGCCACCAGCGGAGCCAGCACCAGGGCCAGCTCCATCGGAACGCCTGCCGCGCGCACCAGCAGGGCGGCGGCGTAGGCCCCAAGGCCAAAGTAGGCCGCGTGGCCGAATGAGTGCATGCCCGCCGGTCCCATGATGAAGTGCAGGCTGGCAGCAAACAGGGCTGCGATCAGCAGATCGATCAGCAGCACCGTGAGGTACGGCAAGCCTGCGGTGAACAACGGCAGCAGCACCAGCACCGCCACCAGTGCGGCGCCACCCAGCTTGAACCAGCGTTCGGGCTGGCGCAGCGGCGCCTCGGGCAGACCGGTGTTGCGGCTCACGCCCTGCGGCTTGCCCAGGAGACCCCAGGGGCGCCAGACCAGCACCACGGCCATCACCAGGAACTCCACCACCAGCGTGAGCTTGGAGAACGACACGCTGATGCCAAAAATTTCGACCACGCCCAGCCAGATGCAGATGGCCTTGATCTCTGCAATCAGCAGCGCCGCCACATAGGCGCCGGGGATGGAGCCCATGCCGCCCACCACCACCACCACGAAAGCAGCGCCGATGGTGTTGAGGTCCATCTCGAGCGTGGCCGGCTCGCGCGGCAGCTGCAGCGCGCCCCCCAGGCCTGCCAGCATCGCACCCAGGGCAAATACTGCCGTGAACAGCCAGGCCTGGTTCACGCCCAGCGCGCTGACCATCTCCCGGTCTTGCGTGGCGGCGCGCACCAGCGTGCCCCAGCGCGTGCGGGTGAGGAGCAGCCACAGAAGGCCCAGCACCACCGGGCCCACCACGATAAGGAACAGGTCAT
>NZ_JALEGG010000306.1 GCF_022763525.1 Acidovorax sp. | reverse complement strand
CCTTGACGGCCAGGCCAGCGCCAGCCGGGGCTTCAACGAACAGCTGGCCGGCATCGCCACCACGGCGCAGGCGGGGCTGCAGGCCAGCTGGGAGATCGACCTCTTCGGCGCCAACCGGGCCGCGCACACGGCCGCTGGCGAGCGACTGGCCGGCGCGCAGGCCGCCTGGCACGAGGCCCGCGTGAGCGTGGCAGCCGAGGTGGCGCAGCAGACCAGCAGCGTGCGCACCTGCCTCGAGCAATTGCGCGTCGCCGAGCGCGATGCGCAGTCTCGCGGGGAGACCTCGCGCCTTTCGGGCTTGAGCGAGCGGGCCGGATTCACGGCTCCCGCCACGGCGGCGCTGGCCCGCGCGAGCGCCGCCGAGGCACAGGCCCGCGCCTCGCAGCAGCGCATGCAGTGCGACGTGGAAATCAAGGCCCTGGTGGCGCTCACCGGATGGGAAGAGCCCGCCTTGCGCACGCGCCTGTCCACACCCGGCCCGGCCGCGCCCGACACCCTGTTCACCATCGCAGCGCTGCCAGCGCAGGTGCTGGCGCAGCGGCCGGACGTGTACAGCGCCGAGCGCGAGGTGGCTGCCGCCAGTGCCGACGTCGGCAGCGCCCAGGCACAGCGCTACCCGCGCCTGGGGCTGAGCGGCTCGGTGGGGACGGCCTGGGTGCGTACCGGCGGCGTGACCACCGACTTGAACACCTGGACCATCGGCCCGCTGGCGCTGAGCGTGCCGCTGTTCGACGGGGGGCGCCGCGGCGCACAGGTGGAGGCGGCACAGGCCCGCTACGATGAGGCCGCAGCGCTGTACCGCGCCAAGGTTCGCCAGGCCGTGAGCGAGGTGGAGCAAGCGCTGGTACGCCTGCAGAGCACGGCCGAGCGCAGCGACAGCGCGCGGACAGCGGCCGAGGGCTACCGGGCGTCGTTCGATGCCACGGAGGCCCGCTGGCGCGGCGGGCTGGCAAGCCTGGTGGAGCTGGAAGATGCCCGGCGCACCGCGCTGGCGGCCGAGAACGCACTGGTGGCGCTTCGGCACGAGCGCCAGGTGGCCTGGATTGCGCTGTACCGCGCTGCAGGCGGTGGGTGGAAGCTGTGAGGCCCCCCTTGAGCTGCTTCGCAGCTTCCCCCCTTCTCTCTCGCTTCGCTCGGGAGGTGGACGCAGCACTCGCTGCAGGGCATCCCTTGCTCGGCTGCCGTGGTTTGGGCCGCGCCAGTTTCAACGGCTGCCGACCGTGCGTAGCCCACGGATCGCTGATATGAATTCTTAGGACGGATGCAAATGCAACATTCCTCTTTTCCCTTCAAGTTTTCTCCTACCGCCTTCGCCGTGATCGCGGCCTGCGTGCTGGCCACGGGCGGCGCCCTGCTTTTCTCTGCCGCTTCGCGCGCAGCCGATGAGCCCAAGGCTGCTGCGCAGCCCCGCCCCGCGCTCACCGTGAGCACCGCCGCGCCGCAGCGCACATCCGTGCCCCTGCGCCTGGCCGCCAACGGCAACGTGGCGGCTTGGCAGGAGGCCAGCATTGGCGCCGAGAGCAATGGCCTGCGTTTGACCGACGTGCGCGTGAACGTCGGCGACACGGTGAAGGCCGGGCAGGTGCTGGCAACGTTCTCTGCCGAGACGATCCAGGCCGATGTGGCGCAAGCGCGCGCCAGCCTGCTCGAAGCCCAGGCCAACGCCGCAGAGGCCGCGGCCAACGCGGAACGGGCCCGATCGCTGCAGGCCACGGGCGCTCTGAGCCAGCAACAGATCCAGCAATACACCACGGCCGAAAAGACCGCGCAGGCTCGCGTGGAGGCGGCCCAGGCCACGCTCAACGCCCAGCAGCTGCGCCTGAAGTACACGCAAGTGGTGGCGCCGGACAGCGGTGTGATCTCCGCCCGCACGGCCACCGTGGGCGCCGTGGTGGGTTCGGGGAACGAGCTGTTCCGCATGGTGCGCAAGGGGCGTCTGGAGTGGCGCGCCGAGGTCACGTCCACCGAGCTGCGCCGCATCCAGCCCGGCGTGAAGGCCAGCGTGACGGCGGCCAGCGGCGCCACCGCGGAGGGCACGGTGCGCATGGTGGCGCCTACCGTGGACCCGCAGACGCGCAACGCGCTGGTGTACGTGGACTTGCCCGCCGGCAACGACTTCCGCGCCGGCATGTTCGCGCGCGGCGAATTCGCGCTGGGACAGAGCGACGCCCTCACCGTGCCGCAAGAGGCGCTGGTTGTGCGCGACGGTTTCTCTTACATCTTCGTGGTGGGCGCCGAGCAGCGCGTGCAGCAGCGCAAGGTGCAGACCGGCCGCCGCGTGGCCGACCGCGTGGAGCTGCTCACGGGGCTGGACGCCAATGCCCAGGTCGTGGTGCGGGGCGCCGGGTTCCTCAACGATGGCGATCTGGTGCGGGTGGCTGCGCCCGCCCCTGCCGCGGCCCCCGCGCAAACCACGTCGCAAGCCCCCGGACTTAAGCAAAAAATGACTCTAGCGCTTGCCAATCAAGCGCAAGCAGCTATCAATTAAGGAGCGTTCTTCATGAATGTATCCACCTGGTCCATCAAGAACCCGATACCGGCACTGATGCTGTTCGTGCTGCTGACCTTCGGCGGGCTGCTGGCCTTCAACGCCATGAAGGTGCAGAACTTCCCGGACATCGACCTGCCCACCATTTCCGTGACGGTGGCGCTGCCGGGCGCATCGCCCGCGCAGCTCGAGAACGATGTGGCGCGCAAGATCGAGAACAGCATCGCCACGCTGCAGGACCTGAAGCACATCTACACCAAGGTGCAGGACGGCGGCGCCACCATCACCGCCGAGTTTCGGCTGGAGAAACCCACGCAGGAAGCGCTGGACGACGTGCGCTCCGCCGTGGCCCGCGTGCGCGGCGATCTGCCAGGCGACGTGCGCGATCCCATCGTGACCAAGATGGATCTGGCCGCTCAGCCCGTGCTGGCCTTCACCATCGCGTCGAGCCGCATGGACGACGAGGCGCTGTCGTGGTTTGTGGACGACACCGTGGCCAAGAAGCTGCTGGCCGTGCGCGGGGTGGGTGCGGTCAACCGCGTGGGCGGGGTCGCGCGCCAGATTCATGTGGAACTCGACCCGGTGAAGCTGCAGGCGCTCAATGCCTCCGCGGCCGACGTGTCGCGCCAGTTGCGCCTGGTGCAGACCGAAAGCGCCGGCGGCCGCACCGACCTCGGCGGCAGCGAGCAGCCCGTGCGCACGCTGGCCACGGTGCAGTCGGCGCAGGAACTCGCAGGCCTCACGCTCGCGCTGTCCGATGGCCGCCATGTGCGGCTGGATCAGGTGGCGACCGTGTCCGACACCATCGCCGAGCCGCGTGCGCTGGCCATGCTCAACGGCAAGCCCGTCGTGGGCTTTGAAGTCTCTCGCAGCAAGGGCGCGAGCGAGGTCGAGGTGGGCCGTGCGGTGCAGGCCGCGCTCAAGGAACTGCGCGAGCAGCACACGGACCTGGAGATCACCGAGGCCTTCAACTTCGTGCAGCCCGTGCAGGAGGAATACGACGGCTCCATGCACCTGCTGTACGAAGGCGCGCTGCTGGCCGTGCTGGTGGTGTGGCTTTTCCTGCGCGACTGGCGCGCCACATTTGTCTCGGCCGTGGCACTGCCGCTGTCGATCATTCCGGCGTTCATCGGCATGCACCTGCTGGGCTTTTCGATCAACGTGATCACGCTGCTGGCGATGTCGCTGGTGGTGGGCATCCTGGTGGACGACGCCATCGTGGAGGTGGAGAACATCGTGCGCCACCTGCGCATGGGCAAGACACCCTACCAGGCCGCGATGGAAGCGGCGGACGAGATCGGCCTGGCCGTGATCGCCACCACGTTCACGCTGATCGCGGTGTTCCTGCCCACGGCGTTCATGAGCGGCATCGCCGGCAAGTTCTTCAAGCAATTCGGGTGGACGGCGTCGCTGGCGGTGTTCGCCAGCCTGGTGGTGGCCCGCGTGCTTACGCCCATGATGGCAGCCTACATCCTCAAGCCCATCGTGGACAACCACAAGGACCCGCGCTGGATGACGACCTACCTGCGCTGGGCGGCCTGGTGCATCAAGCACCGGTGGATCACCTTCATCGCGACGGCGGCGTTCTTCATCGGCTCGCTGGCGCTGATCCCGCTGCTGCCCACAGGCTTCATCCCGCCGGACGACAACTCGCAAACCCAGGTGTACCTGGAGCTGCCGCCCGGTGCCACGCTGGCGCAGACCCGCGCCGTGGCCGAAGACGCGCGCGAGCGCATCGCCAAGGTGGAGCATGTGCAGAGCGTGTACACCACCATCGGCGGGGGCTCGGCGGGGGCCGACCCCTTCATGGGCGGCGCCGGGACCGAGACACGCAAGGCCACGCTCACGATCCTGCTGGCCGAGCGCGGCGACCGGCCGCGCAAGCAGGGTATCGAGAACAAGATCCGCGCGGCGCTGGAACCGCTGCCCGGCGTGCGCAGCAAGGTGGGCCTGGGTGGGTCGGGCGAGAAGTACGTGCTGGTGCTTTCGGGCGACGACCCGCAGGCGCTGACCACGGCGGCGCTGGCCGTCGAGAAAGACCTGCGCACCATCCCCGGCCTGGGCAGCATCTCGTCCACGGCCAGCCTGGTGCGCTCGGAGATCGCGGTGCGCCCAGATTTTGCGCGCGCTGCCGACCTGGGCGTGACCAGCAGCGCCATCGCCGAAACGCTGCGCATCGCCACCGTGGGCGATTACGACGTGTCCTTGCCCAAGCTCAACCTGGCCTCGCGCCAGGTGCCCATCGTGGTGAAGCTGCAGGACGACGCCCGCCAGGACCTGTCGCTGCTGGAGCGCCTCGCCGTACCGGGCAGCAAGGGGCCGGTGATGCTCGGCCAGGTCGCCACGCTGGAGTTCAGCGGCGGCCCGGCCGTGGTGGACCGCTACGACCGCGCGCGCAACGTCAACTTCGAGATCGAGCTCTCAGGCCAGCCGCTGGGCGACGTGACCAAAGCCGTGGAGGCACTGCCGTCCATCAAGAACCTGCCCCCGGGCGTGCGCCAGATCACCATCGGCGACGCCGAGATGATGGGCGAGCTGTTCGCCAGCTTCGGCCTGGCCATGCTCACCGGCGTGCTGTGCATCTACATCGTGCTGGTGCTGCTGTTCAAGGATTTCCTGCACCCGGTGACCATCCTGGCGGCGCTGCCGCTGTCGCTGGGCGGCGCCTTCGTGGGCCTCCTGATCGCGCAGAAGAGCTTCTCCATGCCTTCGCTCATCGGGCTGATCATGCTGATGGGCATCGCAACCAAGAATTCGATCCTGCTGGTGGAGTACGCGATCCTGGCGCGGCGCGAGCACGGCATGACGCGCTTCGAGGCGCTGATCGATGCCTGCCACAAGCGCGCGCGGCCCATCATCATGACCACGCTGGCCATGGGCGCCGGGATGCTGCCCATCGCCATCGGAATCGGCGCGGCCGACGCCAGCTTCCGCTCGCCGATGGCGGTGGCGGTGATCGGGGGGTTGATCACTTCCACGCTGCTGAGCCTGCTGGTCATCCCCGCGGTGTTCACCGGTGTGGACGATGTGGGGCAATGGTTCGGCCGCATGCTGCGGCGGGTGCGAGGGCGGGACGCCGAGACTTCGCCGGCCGCAACGCCCTCGCCGCGCACGGCGCCGTAAAAGGCGGGGCGACGGCACGGGAGCAATCGTTCACAGGCTCTCGTGCCACGCCCCGGCTGTCGGCGGAAAAGCCGGGAAATTACCCGGCACGAAAGCGTATTGCGCCAGAGGCGGGCGTTAGATAATGTAACGAGCATGAACCTCGTCAGCCTCAACATCGAAACGATCCAGCTGGGGCACCCGCTGCCTTTTGTGCTGCGCGGCTCCGATGGGGTGCTGCTGGCGCAAAAAGGGTACGTCATCCGCAACCGCGAAGAGCTGGCGCGGATGGTGGCGCGAGGCCGGCAGCTGTGCGTGGACACGGACGAGTCGGGAGAAAGCCATCGGGCTTACCTGGCGCAGCTGCAGCGCATGCTGATCGCCGACACCAACTTGGGCGAAATCGCGGCCATGAAAATGGCGGCCGCTGACGACAAGGCGGCGCGGGACCGGGCTGCCAAGACCTTGCCCGACTGGCCCGAGTTGCAACTGCGCGCCACGCAGTTGCTGCGCACACCGCTACCCGGGGACTTCGGCGCACGGTTTCAGGCGCTGCACGATGAGCTCGCCCGCCATGTCGAACAGACGCCCGACGCCACGCTGCTCGCGCTGATCTATCTGTCGGCGCAAGAAACCCGCATGTACAGCGCCACGCACGCCATGCTGGTGAGCTGCGTGTGCATGGTTGTGGCGCGCGAGATGCTGCGCTGGCCCGAGGCGCACATCCAGCAGCTCGGCCATGCGGCCCTCTCCATGAACATTGCCATGACCGAGCTGCAGGACCAGCTGGCCCAGCAGACCCATCCGCTCACGGCCCAGCAGATCGCAGCGGTGGAGAACCACGCCGAGCGCTCCGAAGCGCTGCTGCGCACCCTGGGCGTGGCCGACCACGACTGGCTGGAGGCCGTGCGATGCCACCACCACCGCACGCCCGGGCCGCTGGCCAAGAAGACCTTGGCCCAGCAAATGGCGCGACTGTTGCAGCGCGCCGATATCTTTGGCGCGCGCATGGCGCCCCGCGCCGCCCGGCTGCCGATGCCGGTCACGGCAGCCATGCAGGCGAGCTACTACGACGAGGAGCACCAGGTGGATGAAGCCGGCGCCGCCCTCGTCAAGACGCTGGGCGTGTACCCGCCAGGGGCCTTCGTGCGTCTGGCCAGCCAGGAAGTGGGCGTGGTCATCCGCCGGGGCACCACCGCCACCACGCCGCGTGTGGCAGTGGTCACGAACCGCGAAGGCCTGCCCACGGGCGAGCCGATTCCGCGGGATACCGGCATGCCGCCCTGGAAGATCACCGGGGTGGTGGCTTTCAAGGACGTGCGTGTCAAGCTTTCGCTGGGCCGCCTCCTGACTCTGGCGTAAGCCGCTCTCTCCGGGCGTTCTCGGCGCCCGTATCCCCCTGCGCTGCGGGGGCATTTCTCCTTCCCCTTCATTGCGCGCCTGCCGGGCATTTCGCTGCTCCGCATCAAGGCTGGGCGCCAGCATGCGCCTCGTATACCAATCAGTCCAAATAAAAACTCATGTGGACAAAAAATAATGGATTGGTTAAATTGCGTCCATCCATCCACATTTCTGCGCAGGCTGTCCCATGAAAACTTCGTTGAGATCCCTTCTGGAGGCCGGCCTCGTCGCGGTGGCGGCGCTGGGCTCTGCCGTCCCGGCCCATGCGCAGGCCGCGGTCGGTTGCCCGGCCCTGCTGCAGCACACGTTTGCCCGGCTGCAGGATGAAAAGCCGCAGTCGCTGTGCCAATACGCGGGCAAGGTGGTGCTGGTCGTCAACACCGCCAGCTTTTGCGGCTTTACCGGGCAATACAAAGGACTCGAGGAGCTGTATGCGCGCTACAAGGACAAGGGCCTGGTGGTGTTGGGATTCCCGTCCAACGACTTCTCGCAGGAAACAGGCAGCAATGCCCAGATTGCCGAGTTCTGTGAAAACACCTTCGGCGTGAAATTTCCGATGTTTGCCAAAAGCAGCGTGAAGGGGCCTGAAGCCTCGCCGCTGTTCCGCGAACTGGCGCAGCAGTCCGGCACCGCCCCGCGTTGGAACTTCCACAAATACCTGCTCGGCCGCGACGGCAAGTTGGTGGACCAATATTCCAGCCTCACCGCGCCGGACAGCAAAACCCTTGTCCGCGCTATCGAACAGCAACTTGCTGTTGCGCCCACACGGTGATTGCAATGTTTTCTTTAATTTTTTTGCAAATAAATCGGCGCGGGCTCTGGAACTTCGCTGAAGTGACCCTACTCTATCCCCTGCGCAACGCAATTGCGCACCGTACAGTTTTAACGTTGCGAAGCCTTTCGGGCCCCTGGGTTCCGACTGACCTCCTGGAGCGCTTCTCCTCCCTCCCTCTCTTATTCGTTTCGGGACGCTTCGCAACCTTTTTATTCCGTGAGCCGGCCAGAGGGGGCCGGCCATGAAAATCGCCATCATCGGCTCCGGCATCTCCGGGCTCTCCGTCGCGCACCAGTTGCGCGGCCAGGCGGACATCACACTCTTCGAGGCGGGCGACTACTTCGGCGGCCACACCCACACGGTGGATGTAACGCTGCCGGATGCCTCGGGCACCCCCGTCACCCACGGCGTGGACACCGGGTTTCTTGTGTTCAACGAGCGCACCTACCCTCATCTCATCCGCCTGCTGGCCGAGCTGGGCGTGGAGACGGCCAAATCCGACATGTCGTTCTCGGTGCAGGTGCCCGCAGCCCTCGGCGGTGGCCGCGCGCTGGAGTGGAGTGGCACCAACCTCAGCACCGTGTTTGCCCAGCGCTCCAACCTGGTCAACCCGCGCTTTCTGGGCATGCTGCGCGACCTGCTGCGTTTCAACAAGCTTTGCACGCGCATTGCCGAAAAGCAGGCCGAGGCCGCGCTGATGCAGCCGCTGGGCGACTTTTTGCGCGAGCACCGCTTTGGCGATGCGTTCCGCGACTGGTACTTCCTGCCCATGCTGGGCTGCATCTGGAGCTGCCCCACCGACCAGATGCTGAAGTTCCCCGTGGCCACCATGATCCGCTTCTGCCACAACCACGGCCTGATCCAGGTGAGCAACCGCCCGCAGTGGTGGACGGTGTCCGGCGGTGCGCGCCGCTACGTGGACAAGATCGTGGCGGGCATTGCCGACAAGCGCCTGAACACCCCCGTGCGCCGCATCGAGCGCGACGCCGCCGGGGTGCGCGTGGTGACTGCAGACCGCACAGAACACTTCGACAAGGTGGTGCTGGCCACGCACTCCGACCAGTCCCTCGCGCTGCTGGCCCAGCCGACGACGCACGAGCGCGCGGTGCTGGGTTCCATTCGCTACCAGGCCAACCGCGCCGTGCTGCACACCGATATCTCGGTGCTGCCCGAACGCCGCGCCGCCTGGGCCGCCTGGAACTACGAGCGCGCCCAGCAGCGCAGCCGCGAGTCGGCCCGCGTGTGCCTGCACTACCTCATCAACCAGCTGCAGCCCGTGCCCTTTGCGCAACCCGTGGTCGTGTCGCTCAACCCGGTGCGCGACATTGCGCCCGAGCACGTGATCGGCAGCTACGAATACGCCCACCCGGTGTTCGACATGGCCGCCATCCGCGCGCAGCAGCAGGTGGGCAAGCTGCAGGGGCAGCAGCACACCTGGTTCTGCGGCGCCTGGACGGGCTACGGCTTCCACGAAGATGGCCTCAAATCCGGCTTGGCCGTGGCCGAGCAATTGCGGGCAGCCCTGCCCGCCCCCCTGGCGGAGGCCGCGTGAGCCACGCCCCGGCCCCATCCGCAGCGCCCCTCATCGGCTTCGGCCAGGTGCGCCACACGCGGCTGCGGCCCCGGCGGCATGCGTTTGCCTACCCCACGTTCTTCCTGATGCTGCCAATGCGCAGCCTGCCGGGCATGCCAACGCCGCTGGCCGTGAACCGGCGCGGCGCCATCAGCTTCCATGACGTCGATCATGGCGACGGCCGCAGCGCCGCGCAGGGCGGTGCGCTGGCCTGGCTGGACGAGCTTCTGCACACCGAAGGCATCACCGACGCCACGGGCGAGGTCTGGCTGCACTGCTACCCGCGTGTGCTGGGCTACACCTTCAAGCCCGTGAGCTTCTGGTATTGCCACCGCGCGGACGGCCCCCTGCGCGCCATCGTGGTGGAGGTCAACAACACCTTTGGCGAGCGCCATTGCTACCTGCTGGATGCGCCGCAGTACGGCGTGGAACAGCAGGCGCGCAAGGTGTTCCATGTGTCGCCGTTCTGCGAGGTGAACGGGGGCTACCGGTTCCGCTTCATGCGCACCGAGGCGGGGGCACAGGACGCAGGCCGCACCGTGGTGCGCATCGACCACGACGACGACACAGGCCCGCTCATCCAGACGAGCGTGAGCGGCACCCTGCAGGCCATCACCGCACAGACCCTGCGCCAGGCACTCTGGGGCTACCCCGCGATGACGCTCGCCATCATTGCCCGCATTCACTGGCACGCGCTGCAGCTGTGGCTCAAGCGCGTGCGTTTCCACCGCAAGCCCGAGGCGCCTGCATCCATCGTGACCCGCTGAATTCCATGACGAACGAGAACGCCGCCATGAACTCCACCACCGCCCCCCGCACCGCTCTGGCCTTGCCTGCAGGCACACCGGCTGCCGCCCGCACGGCGCTCAAGCTGCTGCAGCGCCTGCAGCACGGCCACCTCACGGTGCAGCTGCCCGACGGCACCTTGCAGCATTTCGGGCATGGCAACGGCCCCTCGGCCGCGATCACGCTTAGAAACTGGAACGTGTGCAGCGCCGCGCTCAAGTCCGGCGACATCGGCTTTGCTGAGAGCTACATCGCGGGCGACTGGACCACGCCGCACCTGACCGACCTGCTCAAGCTCTTCATCGCCAACCGCCAGCAGGTGGAAGGCGTGATCTACGGCACCTGGGCCGGGCGTCTGCTGTACCGCATCAAGCACTTGCTCAACCGCAACACCCGCGCCAACAGCCAGAAGAACATCCACGCCCACTACGACCTGGGCAACGCGTTCTACGAACTCTGGCTGGACGACACGATGAACTACTCGTCCGCCTGGTTCGAGGGCGATGCGGGCGGCGACATGCGCAAGGCCCAGCACGCCAAGGTGCGCCGCGCGCTGCGCATGGCGGGGGTGGAACCAGGCTCGCGGGTTCTGGAGATCGGCTGCGGCTGGGGCGCGCTGGCCGAGATGGCGACGGTCGAATTTGGCGCGAATCTGACGGGGGTGACGCTCTCCACCGAGCAACTCGCGTTTGCGCAAACGCGCATGGCCCAGCAGGGGGTGGCTGAGCGTGCTGACCTGCGCCTGCAGGACTACCGCGACATCCAGGACGGCCCGTACGACGCCATCTGCTCCATCGAGATGGTCGAGGCCGTGGGCCGCGAGTACTGGCCCACCTACTTCCAGTCGGTGCACCGCCTGCTCAAGCCCGGCGGCAGGGCCTGCATCCAGAGCATCGTGATCGATGACAGCCTCTTCGACCGCTACATCAGCTCCACGGATTTCATCCAGCAGTACATCTTCCCAGGGGGCTGTCTGCCCTGTCCACGCGAGTTCCGCCGCGAGGCCGAAGCCGCGGGCCTGCGCGTGGTGGACGAGTTCGCGTTCGGGCAGGACTACGCCGAGACCCTCCGGCGCTGGCGCGACCGGTTCCTGGCCCAGCGCCCGCAGATCCTGCAACTGGGGTTCGATGAGCGCTTCCTGCACATCTGGGAGTTCTACCTGGCGTATTGCGAGGCGGCGTTTGCGATGCGAAACATCGACCTGGTGCAGTACACGCTGACCAGGAATTGACAGGGAACCACAGGAAAAGCTATGAAATTTATAGCTGCTACCGCTTTGTGTATCAGCGCAGGGGCCTGTTTTTATTCAACCCCTGCCGCAGCGCGACTCGTGTCCGTGGTGCAGGCGGCCGAGCCGGCCAGCGCCACGCCCCTGTCGGGCGTGCGCCTGGCTGGCCAGGGCGTGCTACGGTTCCTGGGTTTCGAGATCTACCGGGCCCGCCTCTGGGTGCAGCCAGGCTTCGATGCTGACCACTATGCCGCCCGGCCACTGGCGCTGGAGCTGACCTACCACCGAGACTTTACGGCCGAGGCCATCGCCAAACGCTCCATCGAGGAAATGCGGCGCGTGGGCAGCTTCACGCCCCAACAGGCCACGCGCTGGCAGCAGGCGCTGCAAGCCGCATTGCCGGATGTGAAGTCCGGCGACCGCCTGCTGGGCATTCACCAGCCGGGCGTGGGTGCGGTGTTCAAGATGGCGGGGCGTGTCGTCGGTGAGGTGCCGGACGCCGAGTTCTCGCGTCTGTTCTTTGGCATCTGGCTTTCGCCGCAGACCTCCGAACCCGGGCTGCGCCAGGAGCTGCTGGCCGCTACCCGCACGGCAGGCCAACCATGACCTCCACGCAGCCCATCCGCGCCAGCGCAGGTCTGGCCTATGGGCTGCTGGGTCTGCCCCTGGCGTTTGTGGCGTTGCCGCTGTATGTGCTGCTGCCCAACCACTATGCGCGCGAGTTCGGCATGCCCCTCGCCACGCTGGGCTCGGTGCTGCTGGCGGCGCGGCTGTTTGACGCGTTCACCGACCCGCTGCTGGGCCGCCTTTCCGACTACCTCTTCGGCCGCTCGGTGCGCGCCGTGCTGGGGGTGGGCGCGGTGTCGGCAGCGGTGCTGGCACTGGGGTTGACCAGCCTGTTTTTTCCCCTGGTGCGCGGGGCCGATGCGCTCGTCGCCTGGGCGCTGGTGGCGCTGCTCATCACCTACACCGCCTACAGCCAGCTCAGCATTGCGCACCAGTCCTGGGGCGCTCGGCTGGGGGGCGACGAAGTGCAGCGCGGCCGCATCGTGGCCTGGCGCGAGGGTGCTGCGCTGGTCGGCGTGGTGCTGGCCTCGGTGCTGCCTGCGCTGCTGGGCCTGCCGGTGATGCTCAGTGTGTTTGCCACCGCCCTGCTGCTGGGCTGGTGGTGCTGGACGCGTGCGCCGCGTCCGGTGCGGCAGGACGCCGGTGTGTACCGGCCGCCGCAGCACACCAGTCTGTGGCGGCCCTGGGGACGGCCGGCGTTTCGCCGCCTGCTGGCCGTGTTCGTGCTCAACGGCATTGCCAGCGCCATCCCGGCCACGCTGGTGCTGTTCTTCATCCAGGACCGCCTGCAGGCTCCGCCCGCGCAGGAGCCGATGTTCCTCGCGGCCTACTTTGTGTGCGCTGCGCTGTCCATTCCGCTGTGGCTGCGCGCCGTGGCGCGCTGGGGCCTGGCACGCACCTGGCTGGCGGGCATGCTGCTGGCGATTGCCGTGTTTGTGTGGACCGCGTTTCTGGGCGCGGGTGATGTGGTGCCGTTCCTTGTCGTCTGCGCGCTGTCGGGCGTGGCCCTGGGCACCGACCTGGCCCTGCCCAGCGCCCTGCTGGCGGGCGTGATCGCTGCCGAGGGCGACAGCGGCCAGCACGAAGGCGCCTACTTTGGCTGGTGGAACTTTGCCACCAAGCTCAACCTGGCTTTGGCCGCTGGCCTCGCTCTGCCCCTGCTGGGCTGGTGGGGCTACACCCCCGGCACGCGCAGCGAAGAAGGCCTGCAGACCCTGGGCTGGGCCTATGCCGTGCTGCCCTGCGTGCTCAAGCTGCTGGCAGCAGGGGCGCTGTATGGGCTGGTGCTCCGGCCTGCACGCGGCCTGGCCAGCGCCTGATTTTTCAAGGGATGCCCCACATGCAAAGACGCCTTCTTCTCTCCGCCGCCGTGGCCACACCCGTGGCTCTGTCTGGCTGCGCCAGCCAGAGCATTGACGGCTACGCCAGCGAAAAACCAGTGCTGGACCTGGCCCAGTATTTCAACGGCAAGATCGACGCCTACGGCATCTTCCAGGACCGCAGCGGCCAGATCGTCAAGCGCTTCACCGTGGTGATGGACTGCAGCTGGAAGGGCAACGAGGGCGTGCTGGACGAAGCCTTCACCTATTCCGACGGCACCACACAACGCCGCATCTGGCGCCTGACCAAACACGCCGACGGCCGCTACACCGGCACCGCCGACGATGTGGTGGGCACGGCCAATGGCCAGACGCGCGGCAACGCCTTCCGCTGGAACTACACGCTGGCCCTGCCCGTGGACGGCAAGGTCTACCACGTGGACCTGGACGACTGGATGTACCTCATCGACGACCGCGTGATGCTCAACCGCGCGACCATGAGCAAGTTCGGCGTGCGTCTGGGCGAGATCACCCTGTCCTTCACCAAACGCGTACCATGAGCCTCAACCCCCCCTTGCGCGACTGGCAGGGCCGCCGGGCCTGGCTCATCGGCGCCAGCAGTGGCATTGGCCGGGCCACGGCGGCGGCGCTGCATGCGCGGGGTGCGCAGGTCATCGTGTCAGCCCGCAGCGGCGATGCGCTGGATGCATTTGTGGCCCAGCACCCAGGCAGCATGGCCCTGGCCTTTGACACGGCCGAGCCCGAGCAAGTGCTGGCCGCCGCCACGCAGGTGCTCGCAGGGGGAGCGCCCGGCCTGGTGTGCTACTGCGCGG